>JBKPQY010000165.1:0-9297 GCA_046734315.1 Actinomycetota bacterium
GTCAAACCGCACGCCGCGCACTGGTCACGACCCTCCGCCGCCGGGGCGACGCCGTGATCCTCGTCGCCGGCCGCTAGTGGCGTCGAGCGTGTGCGTGGTGATCTTGCGGCGAACCTGGCCGCGGTCATGCTGGAACCCGCCTTGACCCTCATTTGACCCCGGCTCGAGGCCGCGGCACGACCCGGCACGAGACGGCCCGAGGTGACACGAGGCCCCGTGTTTGCTGGCATGCAAGTGATCCTAACGATCACGCTGAACTGGTCAAGAGGCCGGGTTTGGACGCGAAATGACTGTTCGCATCGAGGGGGTCAGGGGTTCAAATCCCCTCAGCTCCACCATGACATGCTTACTCGAAACACTGACCCGTTTCGAGTTACGTCCTCCAGACTCCACCAGTGTGATGTCTCACGACATCGTTGGCACCTGTGTCGGGTCATAGTTAACCCTGATGACTTAGCGGCGCCAGCGGGCGTGGCGGTCGCGGCCGGTGGGTTGGTAGTCGAGGGTGAGTTCGCGGATGAGTTCGCCGGTGTCTTCGGTGATGACGCGGATGTCGAGTTCGTGGATGAGCATGAGCACGCGGGTGGCTGCCCAGTCTTGGCCGATGCCGATGTGGTGTAGCCGGCAGTTGTGGCGCAGGGTGGGTTTGCCGTCACGGTCGATGCGGTCTTTGCGGACGCGGAAGTGTTCGCTGATGCGGATGCCTTGTCGGGCGGGGGTGGCGCGGGGTCGGGCGGTCCATGCGGCGGCGGGGGTGCGGCGGTCGATGCCGCGGTGTGGGCGGTGCTGGTTGTAGTAGGTGGCGAAGGTGTCGAGCTGGGCCTGCAGTGCGGCGACGGTGGCGGTGGGTTCTGGTCGGGCGAGCCATTTTTTGAGGGTCTGGTGAATGCGTTCGACCTTGCCGCAGGTTTGCGGGTGGTAGGGGGTGGAGTGGAGGGCCAGGACCCGCCAGACGGTGGCCACCGACGGGGGGCGCCAGCCTGTTCGCGCAGATGCCAGGCGATCGTCTCCGCCCCGGCGTCCAGACCGGCCTCGGTCAGCTGCTTACGCCACTCGACGATGGCCTGCTCGACATCATCGGCTGTCCGGTTCGGGTTGCCCCGCGGTCGACGCGAGCGCGGCTCGAACGCGGCCTCGCCGTCGAGCCGGTAGCGCCGCACGAGGATCTGTACCCACTGCCGGCTGACGCTGTAGTCGCGGGCGACCTGGCTCTTGGTCCTGCCCTCGACGACCACCGACATGATCAAGACTCGGGCCATCGACATCGCCCACCACCCCTGCGGTCAGGGTGTAAACGATGTCGCGAGACACCTGCAAACTATGTCCTGAACTCAGACACCCTCAGCTCCACCAAGGAACCCGGGGCAATAGGGCCTTCGAGCCGCCCGTCTGGCGGGCGGTACAGCAGTAGTCATCGGTCGAGGCGTGCGAGCCCTTTTGATGCTGGACAGGTCGTGTTCGGGTTCCTGGGCGACGTTTTGCGGACGCGGTTGCGGTACGCGGGCGACGGTAGTTCCGGCTGCCAGGCGACAGTCTTGCTTGCCCGCGCAGCGCTCGCCCTGCGGGGGCGACTAAAGTGCCCGCACCGACCCAGAACGGAGGACCGATGACTGATCCGAGTAACGCGGCTATTCCGATGGTGGGCATTCGTCCGGACCGTCAAGCCCATGTTGACCGGGAGTCGAGTGGCATGGCGTCGCGCGAGCACTACGAGCCGACCACGGTCGACGCGCCCGATGTCGACGGCGATGATCGCAAATTTGTGATCAAACCTCGGCGCTATGTCGAGGTGCAGCTCGACGGTGCGGGCGGCCCGGTGAATATCGAGCTGAGCGTCAACCAGGCGATTGCCATCGGGCGGGCGCTGCTCGACGCCGCCGGCAGGCTGGACACGCCCCGGTCGTTCTAGCGTCACTGAGAACAAGGTCGAAGCGGCAGCGGCCGCGCGCGCGAGCAACGCCCGCACGCCTCATCCGCCGCACGCGCTCCGAACCCACCCACCCAATGGGAACAAGGCGCCCTGCCTTGGTGACTCGACCACCCGTCCCATGCGGCGCAACCGCCGTAGCACAGCCTGCAGACACTGAGCAGGACCGTCCGCGGCACGACCCCCACACTGTCTGTGAGGGCCTGCCGCGGTCTTCCCCGAAAGTTCACCCCTTTCCGACGGCGACGTCAGGCCGTGCTCGCTATGCGACAGTTGATCAGAGGACGGTCGGTGGTGCCGCCAGGCTGCTGCTCACGCCACTGAACAGCACGGCTGTGGATCGGGCAGTGGCACTACCGCCCGTAACCGTCTCCAGCCCGGCGAACATCGGCTCGTTGAACAGCGACCCGTTCAGCGGGAAGCCGATCGCGATGGCGCCGACGGCGTGCCGCGGAGCCACGAACGACGTGGAGATGTAGTCACCCACCATTGCGCCCTGGCTCGTCGGGGCGATCCAGCCCAGCTGCATGGGATCGCCGAGGGTTTGTGGCGAGCTCCACGTCTGCCCGTTGTTCAGCGACGACACGAACGCGGCCTGGATCGTGCACGAGAGGCCCACGCAACCGGCCGGCGCCTGGAAGTAGTACGTCAGCGCGAGCGCGGTGCTCGCCCCGGCGGTCGTGCGGTCGACGGCAAGGCCCGGGATGAAGTGATCGACATTGCTGCCCACCGGATCGATGGGAATCCGGCTGAGCGGCGACCACGTGGTGCCGTCCGCGGAGCTGCTCAGCACGATGTCGTTGGCCTTGCCGCCCTGCTCGAAGCGGTTGTCCTGCCACACCACGTACACGACGCCAGCCGCATTGATCTCGGCCGAAGGCAGTGGCGAGGTGCGCAACCCCGGCACGGCGTGTGACGAGACTGTGGATATCCGCACCGAGCGGTTCCAGCTCAGGCCGCCGTCGTCGGAAGTGAAGGCCCGGATGCCTTGTCCGTGATTGAGCCCCTCGAACGGAACGACGACTCGGCCGTTCGGCTGCACGACCGGCTGACCGCCCAGGCCGTGGATGGTGTCGGCCGTCGCCAAGGGCGGCCCCCAGGTCAGCCCGCCGTCGGTGGACGTGGACATCTGCTCCAGGTCGCGGCTGTTGACCAGGTCGAACTCGGTGTAGCAGTGGCCGTAGAACGGGCTGGTCGGGGTGTTGTCACAGACGCTCCAGTTCTTGTCGTAGAACACGCCGTTGGCCGCGATGACGACCGGGTTACTCCAGGTCAGCCCGCCATCAGTGGATCGGCTGGCCATCACGTCGACGATGCCGCCGCCGGAGAAGTGCAGGCCGAGCCAGGAGGTCATCCACACCCCGTGTCGGGCGTCGAAGGCGACCGATGGGTCGCTGACCGAGAAGAACGGTCCCGTCGGCGTGGACGCGGTGGTGGTGGCCGGCAGGAAGCCGTGCGTCCAGGTGGCACCGCCGTCGTGGCTGGTGGCGAAGCCGATGTCGCTGGAGCCGCCGTTGAACACCCGGCCGGTCTGGAACACGGCGACCACGGTGGATCCGAACGCAAAGGTGTCGGGCTCCACCTCGGTGGCGTGCGCCGCTGCCGGCAGGCTGTTCGGCGCGAACGGGTCAGAGCTGATTTGTATGACGGTGGTCTGCGCCCGCGCGGGAGCAGCCACCGCAAACGCCGCCGTCGCGACGGCAGCGAACAGGGCAATACGAATTGATGACATGACATTCCCAGTGGATTGCTGGTCAAGAGGTGATCCGAGGCCACCGCGCGTGGCGGCGTCTCGTCGATGCAGCGGGCGCACCGCGAGAGTGGCGCGGGCCCGCACGTTCCCCACGGACCGTCCCAGCGGCCGGGAGGGCCGCGTGGAGGTCCGGAATACGGCGAGCCGGATGCACCGGCTCTGCGCCACGGCGCCGTTGCCGCACACCCTTCGCCAGGGGCTACCGATGCATTGCCGTGGCGAGCGATACCACCGATGACGGTGAGTGTCAATGCTGCGTCGGCGCGTCATATCAGACGTCGCGCCGCTCGTCGCGTTCCGCCGACCCGAGCTCAGCCCGGCGCGCCGACGGCTCGCCACGCGCGACGTCTTCGCGGTTGACACCTCGACGTCTGTGCTCGGGTCGAGGTACGCGTAGTTACCCGGCAAGCAGCTGTCTGCGCGATGTGGTGAGGAACTCGACCGCTGCGGAGGTGACCTCCGGGCTGCGGACGATGCGGTTGTGGCCGAGCCCGGTGGTGATCATCGGCGGCTGCGCCTGCCACGCCTTGGCGATGTCGAACGCGCCCTGCTGCGGCGTGTGCGGGTCCTGCGCGTCGTGCGCGGTGAACAGCAGCGGCAAGCGGCGCTGCGCGTGCAGCCGTCGCCCGGTCGCGGGTACGTCGAGCTCGGCCATCGGCAGGCCGGCGTAGGCCTCGATCTTGGCGTGCATGCGCGCCTCGGTCCGGTCACCGAACCCGAACGCGGCCCGGAACACCGGCATCATCGGCCCGACCGTCGCGGCCGGCGCGAGGAGCACCACCCGCTCGGCGTCGACGCCATCGCGCAGCACCAGCGCCACTGCCATCGCCCCGATCGAGTGCGCAACGAATGCGTACGGCTCGCCCTGCGCGGCCACCACTGCGCCCAGCGCGTCGGCCATCTCCGGGAGCGCCGTGCTGCGCGGGCCGTGCCGGCCGGGCTGAGATGCGCCATGGCTCGGCGCGTCGAACGCGACCACCCGGTAGCCCGCCGCGACCAGCGGGTTCACGTACGACGCGAGCTGCTCGCCCCAGCCGCCCCAACCGTGCACCAGGTACACAGTCGGGCCGGCGCCCCAGGCAGTGCCATGAACGGCGCAGCCGTGCAGGTCGACGGTGAACCGGTCCGCCGACGGCAGGTCCGCCGCGCTGCGGCGCGGGCGCCGGGCTGCCCGTGGCACGGTGAACCAGTACTGCACGGCCAGCCGGGCACCGGCCTCAGGGGCCACCCGTTCCAGGACGCGGAACGTAAGCCTCAGTGGTACAGGGACTGTCGCATAGCCCTTAGTGCGACCGTTCGTGCTTTTCGTGTTGGACACGTGCTCCTCCAGGGATTGTCGGTTGCCCCAGCGCGGGTCAGCCGGCCGGCACGGCTCGGGCGCGCAGCAGCGACTCGAACGAGGCCCGGGCCCGGCGCTCAGCGTCCGGGTCGCGCATCAGCCGGGTGGCGTAGTGGTGGGCGAGCATCAGCCCATGCAGCTCGTAAGCGAACTGGACCGGGTCGCTGCCCGGGGCGAAGTGACCCTCGGTGACGCCGCCGGCGAACACCGTCGCGACCGTCTCGTGCCAGTCGCGCTCGTGCTGCACCAGCTTGTCACGCAGCGGCCCGTCGGGCTCGTCGTCCAGCTCGGTGGCCAGGTTGGTGAAGATGCAGCCGCCGGGCAGCGCCCCGTCGGCGCCGTAGTACCGGCCGTCCCAGCTCAGCTTGCGCTCGAACAGCTCACGCAGCCGCGGCTCGCCGCGCGGCGCCTTGAGGGCCGGACGGAGTACCACGTCAACGAACAGTTCTGCGGCGTGGTCGAGCACCGCCAGCTGCAGTTGCTCCTTCGAGTTGAAGTGCCCGAACAGCCCGCTCTTCGACATCCCGGTCGCCTCGGCGAGGGTGCCGATCGTCAAACCCCGCATGCCGACGGCGCTGACCATGCGCATCGCCTGGTCGAGCACCGCGCGCCGCGTCTGGTCACCCTTGCCCACTCGGCCATAAAAGCACGATCGTTCGGTCCTGGCAACTGCGTTGTGCTACTCGTGCATTGCCACGCTTGCCCGTCTCGATGCTCATCGGCCGCGACCGGCAGCCGCGTTAGGGATTCTTTAACAGTGTGGTGCGAGTGTGCTGCACCATGGCGCGCAGGATCGCCCTGGTAACGCAGGATTGGCTGGCTCGGGCCCGATGTACGGCTATGACGACCCTCGATCTGACGGGCTGGTCGATCGGAGGCGAGATCGCCCAGCCGGTGGCCGTCAGTGCCCCCGACCAGGCGATCAACCCGGTTCTGTGCGCCACCGGTCCGGGCAGCGCGAACGCGCGAAAGCCTGCTCACCACGACGGGGTTGGTGCCGACGCTGACGCTGCTGCCGGCGGTGCTCGCGATCGGCGGGACCCGCATCCACAGCGGTCGAGCCCGACCGCCGTGCACAGACGACCGCGCCTGACACGTGCTGTAGGCGCGGCGCGCGGCCAGGATCGCGAGAATGCCGCTGCATGGGGGGAGGCGGCGGCACTTGCGATCCTGGTACCGCATCATCCCGCTGTTCTCGTTCAGCCCGGGCCAGCAGGACTAACAGCAATGGCTAAGCCAAGCGGCTATCCACGGACTACGAGGTTCTCCTTGTCTGCCAGATCGGGCAACTCGTGCAGGCCGATGAGCACGACAAGCGCTTCGTTGCCTGCGGAATCGTGACAAGCACACGCTTCATCGGCTGCGCGGAGCCCATCATGGTGGTCGTGTTCGCCGGTCTCCAGCTCAACGGCACCCCGACCGTCGAGAATTTCGGGGTGTCCTGTGCCGTCGCGGTAATCCTCGACACTGCCGCCCTGCGTCGCCTGCTGGTTCCGGTATCGATGATGCTGCTGGAACGGGTGTACTGCCATCGGGCGCACGTGCTCGAACCGGGATCGGTCGCGTGACGAGGGCGCGCGTTCTGGTCGTCGACGACGACGACGTGATCGTCGACTCGCTGCGGCGCGGGCTTGAACTCGAGGGATACACCGTGGTGACTGCTGCAGATGGCACCCAGGCGCTCGGGGTGGTAGCAGCAGACCGGCTGGACGCGGTCGTGCTCGACGTCGGTTTGCCGGATCTGAATGGCCGGATCGTGACCGCACGGATGCGTGCCGGCGGACTGGCGACACCGATCCTGATCCTGTCGGCACTCGATCAGGTCGACGACCGCATCGCCGGGCTGGAGGCCGGCGCGGACGACTACCTGGTCAAGCCCTTCGCGATGGATGAGCTGACGGCGCGGCTGCGGGCAATGCTGCGCCGCGCCGCATACCGCTCAGACCAGGCAGCCGACGTCGATCCTCCGCTGCGGCTGGGCCCATTGCTCGTCGACTCTCATGGCGTCGTGGCCACTTGGGACCGTCGCGACCTATGCCTGACACGGCGCGAACTCGCCCTGCTGGAGACGCTCGCCCGCAACCCGGGCGTCACCCTCAGCCGCGACCGGCTGCTTGAACTGGTCTGGGGCTACGACTTCGCGCCGGACAGCCGTGCGTTGGACGTATTCATCTCTCACCTGCGTCGCAAGCTGGAAAGTGCCGGTGCGCCTCGCATACTGGAGACCGTGCGGGGGGTGGGTTTTGTGTTGCGGCGACCGTGATGAAGTCGTCGCTGAGCATCCGAGTCACCGCCGGCGTGCTCGTCATCGTCGCCGCAGTGCTCATCGGCGGCGGCTTTCTCATCGTCAATCTGACCGAGCAGCGCGACAGCCGCGACGCCGCCGGCGAACTACAGCGCATCGCCGGAAATCTCACCCCTTGGATCGCGGGCGCCCTCGGCATCCGCCCGCCCGCCGGGTCACCCGGGGCAGCCGTGCCGCTGCAAGTGCTTGACAGGTCCGGGCAGCCGGTCGCGCAGCCGCCGCCACCGATCGGCCTCCCGCCGCCGCCCATCGATGTGCGGCGGCCTCTTCGCGATGCCTTCGCCGCGAGCGGGGACACGGCGAGTCCGGTCGGGCAGATCGCTTTCGTGCGCGCCATGGACCCGCAAACCGGCGGGCGACTCATACTCGGCACAGTCCCGAGTGGATTCCCGGTAATGCCGATGCGACCCGGGGCGCGCACGACGGCAATTGCCGGTGCGCATTGGCGCAGCGCCGTCGTCAGCGGTCCCGCCGGACTGTTGATCGAGGTCGGAGCACCGGAACGGATCTCCGCGCGAGCTGCCAGCCTGCGCGCGACTGTCATCTGGACGACTGTCGCCGGCCTCGCGATCGCACTCGTCGCCACCCTGCTCATGACCCGCCTCGCAATGCGCCCACTTAAGCTCCTCAGTCGCGAAGCGGCGCGCATCGGCGACGCCGAAGATCTCGGCACACGTGTCCAACAGCCGGGACAACCGACCGAGGTCGCCGCGCTCGCGGGGGAACTCGACGGGATGCTCGCACGCCTCGACGGTGCGATCGCCGCCCGCGAGCAAGCGCTCGTCGCGGCGCGCCGCTTCGCGGCCGATGCCGGGCACGAACTGCGCACCCCGCTGCAGTCCATCCGCTCCAACCTCGACATCGCACGCTTCCCTGACGCCAGCACGGACGAGCGCCAACTCGCGCTTGAGGTCGCGACCCAGCAGTCGGAGCGAATGAACCGACTCGTCAACGGGCTGCAAAGCCTCGCCCGCGGCGAAGCGGGGCTGGCACAGTCCGGCAGCGAGGTCGACCTCGGCGACATCGCCGACAGCGCCGTCTACGTGACCCGGACTCGCCACCCTGATTTGTCCATCGACGTCGACCTGCCCGAGTCCGGACCAACAGTTATCGGCGACGGAGACGGGCTTTGGCGCGTGATCGAGAACCTGCTCGAGAACGCCGCCCGGCACGGGCGCTCCGGCGGGCATATCACCATGCGGGTCGCGCCGCTCAACGGCGGAGCCGAAATCGTCGTCGACGACGACGGCCCCGGCATCCCGCCACCCGAACGTGAACGCGTCATGCGTCGTTTCCAACGCGGCACGGGCGCCACCGCCGCAGGCAGCGGACTCGGGCTCGCCATCGTCGAAGCCGAAGCCAACCGACACGGCGGAAGACTGTCCCTCAGCGCCTCCGAACTCGGCGGCCTGCGCGCACGAGTCAGCATCCAAACCCTGTAGCGCGCTTGTGCAAGACCGCATAAGTGCCAGGCCGCGGTGCGCCGATGCAGCTTCGAGCAGGTGGATGTCGCTCCCGCCTGCGCTACGGGGCATTGACACCGAGTCTTCGTAAGTCTTAACTTACGGTAAGTTATGACTAACCAACATGCGCTGACTGCACTGGGCGACCCGACGAGACGAACGATCTTCGAGCGGCTCGCCGCGCGCCCGCAGGCCGTCGGGGAGCTGGCCCGCGGTCTGCCGGTCAGCCGGCCGGCCGTGTCCCAACACCTGAAGGTCCTTAAGGACGCGGGCCTGGTGACAGACCAAGCCGCCGGTAATCGCCGCGTCTACCGGCTGAACCCGGACGGCGTCGGCGCGCTTCGCGCCTACCTGGACCGGTTCTGGACTCAATCCATGACGGCCTTCAAGCAGGCCGCCGAGCAGCAAACCAAGGAGGTCACATGACCATGCAGGCACAAGCAACGGCAGTGACGACATCGGTCAGTGTGGACGCGCCGATCGAACGAGCGTTCTCGGTCTTCACCGAGG
>JBKPQY010000166.1:0-14378 GCA_046734315.1 Actinomycetota bacterium
GTGCCGAGGAGGTCGGACAGCGCGGCGTCGAGGCGCCGGAGATCGCGCAGGTCGGGTACGACGGCGACGGCACCCCGACCGTCCGCGAGCGCGGCGCGCATCGCCTCGGCGAGCCGTCGGGGCCAGTCCTCTCCCGGCAGCGCCGACCACACGGCGCGCGCAGGTCGCCCCGCGGCGACCGCGGCGAGGAACGCCGGCCCAGCGTGGTAGCGGTCCCAGCCGCTCGTGGCCACCGGGTCCGGTGGCGGCCGCGTGGGGCTGTCCGCCGACTCGGCGCCGGCATGCCGAGCGGGCACGCCCAGGCGCGCCACGTCCACGAAGCTGCCCGCGTACCGGTCGGCGACCGCGCGGAACAGCCGGGTGGTCTCGGGCGTCAGTACCGGCTCGCCGCCGACGGCCCGCTCGACGAATGCCAGCCGCCCGGTGTGCTCGCTCGAGCCGCGGCGTTCGAGGGCATAGCCGTCGACGAGCCGCCCCGCGAACCGCACCCGCACCCTCGAGCCGGCCTGGATCGCGCCGGACAGCTCCTCCGGCACGAGGTAGTCGAAGGGCCGGTCGAGATGCGCGAGTGGGACGTCGACCATGAGCCGAACGACCGGTCGGTCGGACGCGGGAACGCGACCCGAGCGCTTTGGCGTCACGCGCCAGTCATATCAGCCGCCGCCCACGCGATGAGCGCTCGCGCCGACAACCCAAGGGAACCAAGAGCTACGAAACCATCGGGCGATGAGCGCTCGCGCGCGAAGAGCCCCGGCGCCGCCGCGCGGCCGCGCCGCAGGCGCGAGCGGAGCACCGGATCCACCCTTGCGGTGGAGGCGGTGATTCGCGCAGCCGGGATGATTCAGCCGTTGACGAGCTTGGCCAGGTGGTCGGCCTTGTCGGTGCGCTCCCAGGTGAAGTCGGGCAGTTCCCGGCCGAAGTGGCCGTAGGCGGCCGTCTGTGTGTAGATCGGCCGCTTGAGGTCGAGGTCCCGGATGATCGCGGCGGGGCGGAGGTCGAACGTTTCCATGATCGCGCTCGCGATCTTCGCCGGCTCGGCCGTCTCGGTACCGAACGTCTCGATGAACAGGCCCACGGGCTGCGCCTTGCCGATGGCGTACGCGGCCTGCACCTCGACCTTGCTGGCCAGGCGCGCAGCCACGACGTTCTTGGCAACCCAGCGCAGCGCGTATGCCGCCGAACGGTCGACCTTGGACGGGTCCTTGCCGGAGAACGCTCCACCGCCGTGGCGGGCGTAACCGCCGTACGTATCGACGATGATCTTGCGGCCGGTCAGCCCGGCGTCGCCCATGGGGCCGCCGATCTCAAAACGGCCGGTGGGGTTGACGAGCAGCCGGTGACCTTCGGTGTCGATGTCGATGCCGACGATGACGGGCATGATCACGTGCTCCGCGATGTCCGGCTTGAGCAGCGTGTCCAGGTCGATGTCGGCGGCGTGCTGGCTCGACACGACGACAGTGTCCAGGCGGGCCGGCTTGCCGTCGATGTACTCGATGGTGACCTGCGTTTTCCCGTCGGGGCGCAGGTACGGCACGGTGCCGTCCTTGCGTACCACGGACAACCGGTGTGCCAGCCGGTGCGCGAGCGCGATCGGCAGCGGCATCAGTTCGGGCGTCTCGTCGCAGGCGAACCCGAACATAAGGCCCTGGTCTCCGGCCCCCTGCCGGTCGAGCGGGTCGTCATCACCTTCGACGCGCGCTTCGTAGGCGGAGTCGACGCCTTGCGCGATGTCCGGCGACTGCGAGCCGATCGCGACGTTCACGCCACAGGATGCACCGTCGAAGCCCTTCCGGGACGAGTCGTAGCCGATATCGAGGATGCGCTCACGCACGATCGTCGGAATGTCGGCGTACGCCTCCGTCGTCACCTCGCCGGCAACGTGGACCTGACCGGTAGTGATCAGCGTCTCGACCGCGACGCGGCTCGAGGGGTCCTGTGCGAGCAGCGCGTCGAGGATCGAGTCGCTTATCTGGTCTGCGATCTTGTCAGGGTGTCCCTCGGTGACGGACTCGGACGTGAACAGGCGGCGGCTCACAGATACTCCGGGGATCGGCGGAATGGGTCCCGGAGAGTCTACCGGCCCGGTAGAGATCGAACGGCGTCCCACACTGCTGCGGCCAGCACAGCCTTCGGGCCGAGCGGCACCGGCACCTCGCTCCCGTCAGCGCCCAAGATCACCGCGGCGTTGTCCGCCTGCCCGAATGCCTTGCCGGCCCCGACGGCGTTCACGACCAGCAGGTCGCAGCCCTTGCGGGCCAGCTTCTCGCGGCCGTGGCCGAGGACGTCGCCGGTCTCGTCGCCGGTCTCGGCGGCGAAGCCGACCAGCACCTGCCCGGGGCGGCGGGCGGCAACCAGTTCGGACAGGATGTCCGGATTCTTGACCAGGGTGATCGGCGCCGGCTCGGCATCCGAGCGTTTGATCTTGTGCGCCGCCTGCTCGGCCGGCCGGAAGTCGGCGATGGCCGCGGCCATGACGACCACGTCGGCGTCGGCGGCCGCCTTGTGCACCGCCTCGCGCAGCTCGGCGGTCGTCGTGACATGGACGACGTCGGCGCCGGCGGGATCGGGTAGCTCGGTGTTGGCGGCCACGAGGGTGACCTGACCGGCGCCACGGGCGGCGGCCACGGTAGCCAGCGCATAGCCCTGGAGCCCGGACGAGGCGTTGCCGAGGAAGCGCACCGGGTCGATCGGCTCGCGGGTGCCACCGGCGGTGACCAGGACGTGATCGCCGACGAGGTCGGGCGGCAACGCATCCGGGCGGCGTAGCAGCAGTTCGGCGAGTTGGGCGATCTCGGCGGGCTCGGGGAGGCGTCCCTTGCCGGAGTCGGCGCCGGTGAGCCGCCCGATCGCAGGCTCGAGTACCGCGGCGCCGCGGCGCCGCAGCGTGGCGACGTTCTCGGCTGTGGCCGGGTGGTCCCACATCTCGGTGTGCATAGCCGGGGCGAACAGCACCGGGCAGCGGGCCGTCAGCAGCGCGTTCGTGATCAGATCGTCGGCGATGCCGTGCGCGGCGCGGGCCAGCAGATCGGCGGTGGCCGGCGCTACCACGACGAGGTCGGCATCGCGACCGAGCTGGACATGCGGGACATCCTCGGCGCCGGTCCACACGTCCGTCGCGATCGGATGGTGCGACAGGGCCGCCCAGGTCGGCGCGCCGACAAAGCGCAGTGCCGCATCGGTGGGGACAACCGTCACCTCGTGTCCCGATTCGGTCAGCTTGCGCAGCAAATCAGCCACCTTGTAGGCGGCAATCCCTCCCGCAACGCCCAGCACCACCCGGCTCACAAGAAGGAGCTAACCACGTACTGGGATGGGCTAAGGGAACGTGACCGAAGAGAACGCAACCCGCGGGCGATCAGCGCTTGCACGAACAGCGGCGCGCCCGGCGCGTCTAAGCTTCGGCTGGCTTGAACTCGATCAGGTCGCTGTTGATCTCACGCAGTGCGATGGACAGCGGCTTCTCCTGCGGCGCCGTCTCGACCAGCGGGCCGACGTACTCGAGCAACCCCTCACCGAGCTGGCTGTAGTAAGCGTTGATCTGCCGGGCCCGCTTCGCTGCGATGATGACGAGCGCGTACTTGGACTGGGCGCGCTCGAGCAGCTCGTCGATCGGCGGATTGGTAATGCCTTCGGGCATGGTCACGGATGAGGACACGTCTCAGCTTTCTTGTCGGTCTGGTTGATCGTGCTTGGCACACTCAGCCTCGATCAAGGATACCAATTCAGCGGCAGCGCGGCCGACGTCGTCGTTGATGATCACCTTGTCGAACTCGCTTCCGGCTGCGAGCTCGACCCGTGCCCGGGCCAGCCGCGCTTCGATCACGTTGCGTGACTCGGTGCCACGCCCGGACAGCCGGCGATCCAGCTCGTCCCAGGACGGCGGCACGAGGAACACGAACTGCGCGCGCGGCATGGTTGCCCGCACCTGGCGCGCACCCTGCAGCTCGATCTCGAGCAGCGTCGGGATCCCGGCCGCGAGATGCTCGTCGACGGGAGCACCTGGCGTGCCGTAGAGGTTGCCAGCGAACTCGGCGTACTCGAGCAGCTCGCCCCGCTCGATCATCCGCGCGAAGGTGGCCCGGTCGACGAAGTGGTACTGGACGCCGTCGCGCTCGCCCGGCCGGGGCGCGCGCGTAGTGCACGACACGGACACCCATACCTGGGGATACAACTCGCGCACGGCCTCCACCACGGTGCCCTTGCCCACGCCCGACGGACCGGACAGCACGGTCAGGCGGCTCGGCATACGGCGACCCTAGTGCCGCCCGTGTTTGATCAACTCCGGAGATACGAGGTCGGCACAGATTGCGAAGTCGGAAGCGGGTCGGCGAGCACGGCCGTCGGTCCGCGCGCTAATCCCGCCTCAGCCGCGGCAGGCGATGATGCTTAGGGTGTGCAAGGCCGAGGTCTTCGGAGCTTGCGCGGGCGAGGAGGTCCAAACCATGGCAGCCGTGCGGGTCGGCGTGGTCCAGGAGACGGCGCTGGGCGAGCAGCGTGTAGCGCTCACGCCGGATTCCGCGTCGCGGCTGCGAGGCGCCGGCGTCGAAGTGCTCGTGGAGTCCGGGGCCGGCGCCCGAGCGTGGTTCCCGGACGAGGACTACGCGCAAGCCGGTGCCGCCGTCCTGGAGGCGGATGTGCTGTTCGCCCGCGCTGACATCGTGTTGTGCGTGAACCCGCTCCCGGCACAGCGATTGCGGTCGGGACAGGCGGTGGTCGGGCTACTCCAGCCGTTGCTCAATCCGCGTCTCATGGCGGATCTCGCTGCGCGCGGGGTCATCGCGATCAGCCTCGACGCGCTGCCGCGCACGCTCACCCGTGCCCAGAGCATGGACGCGCTGAGCTCCCAGGCGAATGTCGCGGGCTACAAGGCGGTACTCGTCGCCGCGGACGCGTTCGAGCGGTTCTTTCCACTGCTGATCACCGCGGCCGGGACGTCCAAGCCCGCGGAGGTGCTGGTACTCGGCGCCGGCGTCGCGGGGCTGCAGGCGATCGGCACGGCACGCCGGCTCGGTGCTCTGGTCCGTGCGTACGACGTCCGTCCCGCCGCGAGGGACGAGGTGAAGTCGCTTGGCGCGCAGTTCGTCGAACTCAAGTCGGTCGCGGCAGCGGCGGGCGAAGGCGGCTATGCGCGGGCGCTCACCGCCGACGAGCAGGCGGCCCAGCAGGCCGAGCTCGCCGAGCACATCGCCAAGCACGACGTAGTGATCACCACCGCGCAGGTACCCGGACGACGGCCCCCGCTCATGGTCACCGCGGACACGGTGAAGAGCATGCGCGCCGGCTCGGTGATCGTCGACATGGCGGCGAGCGACCTGGGTGGCAACGTCGAGCTCTCCCAGCCCGGTGAGACGATCGTGACGAGCAACGGGGTGACCGTCATCGGGGCGGGCAACCTGCCGGCCCGGATGCCGACCAGCGCGTCCAACGCGTATGCGCGCAACATCAGCGCACTGCTGCTGCACCTGCTGTCCAAGGGGCAGCTTGCCATCGACCTGGACGACGAGATTCAACGCGGTGTCGTCATCACCTACAACGGCTCGGTCGTCCAGGAGGCGACCGTGAAGCTCCTGGAGGCGACGTCATGACAGGGTCCTTCGTCGGGGACATGACGATCTTCATCCTGGCGCTGCTCGTCGGGTTCGAGGTGATCAGCAAAGTGCCGGCCACATTGCACACCCCGCTGATGTCCGGCGCGAACTCCATCCACGGCGTGATCCTCGTCGGCGTGATCATCCTGGCCGGCTTCGTGCAGAGCGCGATCGGCTACGTGCTGCTGTTCATCGCGGCGGCGTTCGCCGCAGCGAACGTCGTCGGCGGGTACGTCGTCACCGACCGGATGCTCGAGATGTTCAAGAAGCGCCCTGTCCCGGCAAAGAGCGAGGACAAGTGATCGTCGACAGCGCGATGAGCGCTCGCGCGAAGAGCCCCGCCGCCGCGACGCGGCCCGCGCCGCGAGGCGCGGTGCGGAGCCGCGGGTCCACCCGAGCGCAGCGAGCGGTGGGGACGCGGATACGCGCAGGCGGGATAAGGATTCGCTCAGGCGGGATAAGAACATGACCAGGCTGGAGATCGCCATCCGGTTCTTCTCGCTGTTCGCGGCGGTCTGCTTCGTCCTCGGCCTGCACCTGATGAACTCCCCCGCGACCGCGCGGCGCGGCAACTGGGTCTCCGCGTTCGGCATGTTCGTGGCGATTGTCGCGGCACTCGTGGGCGTCGCCACCGGCCAGAACGGCGCGCACATGAACGTCACCCGCTGGCTGGTGCTCATCGCCGGCGTGCTCGTCGGTGGGGCCTGGGGCCTGTACACGGCACGCACCATCGCAATGACCGCCATGCCTCAGCTGGTGTCGCTGTTCAACGCGGTCGGTGGCGGCGCGGCGGCGCTGATCGCGATCGCCGACTACAACCAGCACCCACACATCCCGGCCGGCACCGCCACCGCGACCATCCTCGATGTCGTGATCGGCTGCGTCACGTTCTCCGGCTCTCTGATTGCGGCGGCGAAGCTGCAGGGCTACTGGAGCCGGCCGGTCACCTTTCCGGGAGCGCGGGCGGCCATGGCGCTTGCCGCGCTGGCCTTCACCGGCTTCGGCGCCTGGGTCATCGCGGGTGCGCACAACGTCGGCGTCCTCGTGGTGGTCGCGCTCGTGGCCGCGGCCTTCGGGGTCCTCATGGTGCTGCCGATCGGCGGCGCCGACATGCCGGTCGTGATCTCGCTGCTGAACGCGTTTACCGGCACCGCCGTCGCGATGGCCGGATTCGTGCTCCAGAACGCCACGCTCGTCATCGCCGGCGCGCTTGTCGGCGCGTCCGGTTCCATCCTTACCAAGCTCATGGCCGACGCCATGAACCGCTCGGTGGTGAACATCATCGCCGGTGGCTTCGGCACGGCCGGGTCTGCGGTCGTCGCCGCTGCCGGCGCCGGTGGGACCGTGAAGTCCATCGCGGCCGACGACGCCGCGCTGCAGCTGGCCTACGCGAACAAAGTGATCATCGTCCCGGGTTACGGGCTGGCCGCCGCGCAGGCCCAGCACGAGTGCCAGGAGCTGGGCAGGATGCTCGATGAGCGCGGTGTCGAGGTCACCTACGCGATCCACCCGGTCGCGGGTCGCATGCCCGGACACATGAACGTGCTGCTCGCCGAAGCGAACGTCCCGTACGACCAGCTCAAGGAGATGGACGAGGTCAACCCCGAGTTCGACCGCACCGATGTGGCCCTGGTCGTCGGTGCCAACGACGTCACGAATCCGGCGGCGCGGCGTCCCGGCAATCCGGTGTCGGGGATGCCGATCCTCGATGTCGACCACGCCAAGTCGATCATCGTGATCAAGCGCTCCATGGCCTCCGGCTACGCCGGGATCGACAACGAGCTTTACACCAACCCGAAGACGAGCATGTTCTTCACCGACGCGAAGCGGGGCCTGGCCGCGCTCGTTGCTGCGACCAAGGCGCTGGTCGGCTAGCGGCGCTGGGCGAACTGCTCCTGGTAGCGCCGGGCCGCGTCACGCAGTGCCGCGACGTCCGGTCCGGCGCGCAGCACGTCACGCGACACGCTGGGCAGCACGCCCCTCGCATCTCCGAACAGGCGCCGCACATCGCCTGGGGTGCCGCCCTGCGCACCTACACCGGGTGCCAGGATCGGCCCGTTCAGCTTCGACAGGTCGGCGGGCGCATCGGAGAGCGTTGCCCCGACGACCACGCCGATGGATCCGAGGGGCGCGACACCGGCGTTGCGCGCTGCCACCTCGTCCACCACGGTCTGTGCCACCGTGCGCCCGTCCGCGCGGCGCGCCTGCTGCACCTGCGCGCCTTCGGGGTTGGACGTCAGCGTGACGACGAACGCTCCGGTGCCGTGCTTGTCCGCGGCATCGAAGGCGGGCGCGAGCGACCCTACGCCGAGGTACGGCGTGATCGTGATCGCATCGACGGCCAGCGGGGCAGCCGGGTCCAGGTAGGCACTCGCGTACGCGCCCATCGTCGAGCCGATATCGCCGCGCTTGACATCGAGCAGCACCAGCGCACCGGCCGCCCGAGCCGAGCGCACCATACGCTCCAGTACGGCGATGCCGGCTGACCCGAACGCCTCGAAGAAGGCCGACTGCGGCTTCAGCACGGCCAGCTCGCCCGCGAAGGCCTCGACGCAGGTCAGCGCGAACTGCTCGACGCCCGCCGCCGAGACCGGCAGGCCCCACTCCGCGAGCAGCGAGACGTGCGGGTCGATGCCGACGCACAACGGACCCCGTTCGCGGATCGCCACGTCGAGGCGTTCCCCGAATGTCATACGTGCTCCTTCACCGGCTCCGCAACCGAACGGTGCGCGAAGCCGACTGCGTCGGCCACGGCGGCGAACCCGCGCTCGTTCAGCGCCTGCTCCAGTTCAGTGAGTACCCGCATCGGGGCCGACGGATCGCCGAACACGGCCGTGCCGACCGAGACCGCCGCGGCGCCGGCCAGCACGAACTCGAGCGCGTCCAGCCCGGTGCGGATACCGCCCATGCCGAGAATCGGCAGGTGAGGCAGCGCTTCGCGCACCTGCCATACACACCGCAGCGCGACCGGTCGGATCGCCGGGCCGGACAGCCCGCCGGTCACGCCGCCCAGTACGGGGGCCAGCGTGTCGGTGTCGATCGCCAGGCCCAGCAGGGTGTTGATCAGCGAGAAGCCGTCGGCGCCGTTGTCGGCACAGGCCCGCGCGATCGTCGTGATGTCGGTGACGTCCGGCGAGAGTTTGGCGAACACGGGCACCTTCGGGTCCGCCGCCCGGCGCACCGCGCCGATCACCCGCCCGGACGCGGCCGGGTCGCACGCGAAGACCTGTCCGCGATTCTCGACGTTCGGGCACGAGATGTTGACCTCGATCATCGACACGGCGGGATTGCCGTACAGCCGTCGTGCCAGAGCGACGTACTCGTCGGTATGCCCGCCGGCGATCGACACCACGGCGCGGGCGCCCCGCTCGGCAAGCCAGGGCAGGTCGTCCTCGAGGAACGCGTCGATGCCCGGTCCCTGGAGCCCGATCGAGTTGAGCATGCCGCTCGGCGTCTCGGCCATGCGCGGCGTCGGCCGCCCGGACCGGGGCCGCACCATGATCGACTTGGTTACGACGGCGCCCAGGGAGGCGATCTCGAAGAACTGCTGGAGCTCTTTCCCGGAGGCGGCGCAGCCCGACGCCGTCAATACCGGGTTCGGCAGGGTGAGCGAGCCCAGCTCGGTCGTCATGTCCGCCACGGTCAGACTCCCATCGCATCGGCGCCGACGAGGTCGGGCGGCAGCGCGCCGACGTCGTCCCACCGGACCTGCGCCGCATCGAAGACCGGCCCGTCGACGCATGCCCGCACGAACCGTGACTGCCCGTCGTCACCGCGTACCGGCAGCACGCAGGTCATGCACACCCCCACCCCGCAGGCCATCGACTCCTCGACCGCGACCTGTGCCGCGACGGTATGCGCCAGTGCCACATCGCCGACGGCGCGCAACATCGGCATCGGCCCGCACGCATACACGACGTGTGCGTTGATCCGCTTGATCGCGGCGGGCAGCGCGTCGGTCACCCGTCCGCGCAGCCCTGCCGAGCCGTCCTCGGTGGTCACGACGACGGTGCCGGCAACCCGCCTGGCCGCGAGTTCGCCGAACAGCCGCGACGCGGTCGCCGCCCCGACGATGAACTCGACGTCCGATCCTGCCTCGATCAGCTGCCGCGCCAACGGAATCAACGGTGCGGTTCCGTAACCGCCGCCGACAAGCACCGCGGGTACCGGGCGTCGGGGAAGCCGGAACGGCATACCGAGCGGGCCGACCACGTCGAGGTGTTCGCCGGGGCGGCGGCGTACCAGCCACTGGGTGCCCGGGCCGTGCTCGGCGACCACGAACTGAACAGTGCCGGCGAAATCGCCAGTCGGTGTGGCGCCGTACAGCGCGAACGCCCGCCGCAGCAGCATCGACGACTGCTCGCCGCCGACCGCGACCGCGACGAATTGGCCCGGCGAGAATGAAGCCGCCACCCCGGGCGCCACGACGGTGAACAGGTAGTACTCGCCGACCTTCTGCACGGCGAAGATCTCCGCTGATTCCTGTACCGGCGTCATGCGGAACCTCGCCATTCGGCCAGTTGCGCGTGCAGGTCCTGCAGCGGCCGCACCCCGACCTCGCCCCGGGCAAGCTCCTCGATGCCTTGTACGGCGGCCGCCGCGGCCTGCACGGTCGTCAGGCACGGGATACCCGCGGCCACCGCCGCAGTGCGGATCTCGTAACCGTCGACACGCGGCCCCGAGTTGCCCCACGGGGTGTTCAGCACCAGGTCCACCTCTCCTGCGGTGATCTTCTCCACGATGTTGCCCGGCCCGTCGGAGAACTTGCCGACGACCTCGGCCCGGACGCCGTTGCGGCGCAGCACCTGTGCCGTACCCGACGTGGCGATGATCCGGAAGCCCAGGTCGGACAGACGCTTCACCGGGAAGATCGCGGCGCGCTTGTCTCGGTTGGCCACCGAGACGAACACCGTCCCCTTGACCGGCAGCGACCCGTACGCGGCCGCCTGCGATTTGGCGAACGCGGTGCCGAACACTGCGTCAAAGCCCATCACTTCGCCGGTGGACTTCATCTCCGGTCCGAGCAGCGAGTCGACGTGCGCACCGTCCGAGCTGCGGAAGCGGTGGAACGGCAGCACCGCCTCCTTGACCGCGATGGGCGCGTCGTCGGGCAGCGTCGCGCCGTCGCCCATGCGCGGCAGCAGGCCTTCGCCGCGCAGCGCCGCGATCGACGCGCCCAGCGCGATACGCGCCGCTGCCTTGGCGAGCGGGACGGCCGTCGCCTTCGAGACGAACGGCACGGTGCGGCTCGCCCGTGGGTTGGCCTCCAGCACGTACAGCACGTCGCCGGCCAGCGCGAACTGGACGTTCAGCAGCCCCCGGACACCGACGCCACGGGCGATCGCGAGCGTCGAGTCGCGAACGGCCGCGATGTCGCGTTCCCCGAGCGTGATCGGCGGCAGCGCGCACGCCGAGTCGCCGGAGTGGATGCCGGCCTCTTCGATGTGTTCCATCACGCCGCCGACGTAGAGCTCCTTACCGTCGTACAGCGCGTCGACGTCGATCTCGATGGCGTCGTCGAGGAACCGGTCGACGAGCACGGGATGATCCGGTGCGATCTGGGTGGCTCGCTCGATGTAGGACGCCAGCGCCCCCTCGTCGTAAGCGATCTCCATGCCGCGTCCGCCCAGCACGTACGAGGGGCGCACCAGCACCGGATACCCGATCGCGTCGGCGACCGCCTTGGCCTCGTCGAACGACGTCGCCGTACCGAACCTGGGGGCCGGCAGGCCCGCTTCGTGCAGCAGCCGCCCGAACGCGCCGCGGTGCTCGGCGAGGTCGATCGCCTCGGGCTGCGTGCCGAGCACCGGTACCCCGGCGTCCTTGAGCCGCTGGGCGAGGCCGAGCGGGGTCTGCCCACCGAGCGTGCAGATCACGCCGGCCACCGTCCCGCTCACCTGCTCGGCATGCACCACCTCGAGCACGTCCTCGAACGTCAGCGGCTCGAAATACAGCCGATCTGCGGTGTCGTAGTCGGTGGAGACGGTTTCCGGGTTGCAGTTGATCATGACGGTCTCGTAGCCGGCATCGCGCAACGCCATAACCGCGTGCACGCAGGAGTAGTCGAACTCGATGCCCTGACCGATGCGGTTCGGCCCGCTGCCGAGAATGATCACCTTCGGTTTGTCGGGTTGCGGGGACACCTCGGTCTCGTCGTCGTAGCACGAGTAGTGGTACGGCGTCCGGGCGGCGAACTCCGCCGCGCACGTGTCGACGGTCTTGTAGACGGGACGGATACCGGCGCGCCTGCGCAGCAGCCGCACTCCACCCTCGCCGGCGAGTTCGGGGCGCAGCGCGGCGAGTTGCCGATCGGAGATACCGTGGCGTTTCGCCTTGTGCAGCAAGCCCGGGGCCAGCACCGGGGCGTCCACCAACTCGGTGCGCAGTTCGACGATCTGGGCTATTTGATCAACGAACCACGCATCGATGCCGGACAGCTCCGCCACTTCGTCCACGGCCCAGCCGCGACGTAGCGCCTGCTCCACCCGGTAGAGGCGCCCGTCGGTCGGCGTGGCCACGGCGGCGCGCAGGTCCTGGTCGGTGAGTGCCGGGTCGGGGCGGGTCCAGAAGCCTGCGTCCTTGGTCTCGAGCGAGCGCAGCGCCTTGCCGAGCGCCTCGGTGAAGTTGCGTCCCATCGCCATGACTTCGCCGACGCTCTTCATGTGCGTCGTGAGCACCGGGTCCGCGCCAGGAAACTTCTCGAAGGCGAAGCGCGGCACTTTGACGACGACGTAGTCGAGGGCCGGCTCGAATGCGGCCGGCGTCTCGAGCGTGATGTCGTTCGGTATCTCGTCGAGCGTGTAGCCGACCGCGAGCTTCGCGGCGATCTTGGCGATCGGGAAGCCGGTCGCCTTGCTTGCCAGCGCGCTCGAACGGGACACGCGGGGGTTCATCTCGATGACGACGAGCCGCCCCGTCTTCGGGTCGACGGCGAACTGGATGTTGCAGCCGCCGGTGTCGACGCCGACGGCGCGCAGCACGGCGATGCCGACGTCGCGCATGTGCTGGTACTCCCGGTCGGTGAGCGTCATGGCCGGGGCGACCGTGATCGAGTCACCGGTGTGCACGCCCATCGGGTCGACGTTCTCGATCGAGCAGACCACGACGACGTTGTCGTGCCTGTCGCGCATCAGCTCCAGCTCGAACTCCTTCCAGCCCAGCACACTCTGCTCGACCAGCACCTCGTGCACGGGGCTGGCGGCGAGGCCGCGCGCGACCATCGTCCTTACCTCGTCGGCAGTTCCGGCGAGCCCGGATCCGAGACCGCCCATGGTGAAGCTGGGCCGGACGACCACGCGGTTGCCGACCGCGGCGGCGAACCGGGCGGCCTCGTCGACCGTGTGGCACGCCTTCGACGCCGGGACGTCGGCGCCGACCGAGCGCACGATCTCCTTGAACCGCTGGCGATCCTCGCCACGGGCAATCGCCTCGATGTCCGCGCCGATCAGCTCGACGCCGTACCGCTCGAGCACGCCGCTGCTGTGTAGTGCCATGGCCAGGTTCAGGGCGGTCTGTCCGCCGAGTGTGGGAAGCAGCGCGTCAGGCCGCTCAGTGGCGATCACCTTCTCGACGAACTCAGCAGTGAGCGGCTCCACGTAGGTGGCGTCGGCGAACTCCGGGTCCGTCATGATCGTTGCCGGGTTGGAGTTGACCAGGCTGACGCGGTATCCCTCGGCGCGCAGCACCCGGCACGCCTGGGTGCCGGAGTAGTCGAACTCGCACGCCTGCCCGATCACGATCGGCCCGGACCCGATGACGAGGATGTGGCTGATATCGGTGCGCCTAGGCATCCGTGCCTCCTGGTCGGCGCTGGGCCGAACAGTGCTCGCACGGCACAATCGGCTCGATGACGCTCGCTGCGATGCTCACTCGCTGTCGCCTTCCAACAGCTCCACGAACCGGTCGAACAGGTAGGCGGCGTCGTGCGGGCCGGCCGCAGCCTCAGGGTGGTACTGGACACCGAACGCCTTGACGTCGCGGGCGGCGAGGCCCTCGACCACGTTGTCGTTCAGGCACACGTGACTCACCTCGACCGCCCCGAACTCGGTCACGACGGCGCGATCGAGGGGAGCATCGACCGCGAACCCATGGTTGTGCGCGGTGATCTCGACCTTGCCGGTGCGCCGATCCTGCACCGGTTGGTTGATGCCCCGGTGCCCGTAACCGAGCTTGTAGGTGCCGAACCCGAAGGCCCGGCCCAGCACCTGGCTGCCGAAGCAGATGCCGAAGACCGGGACGCCCGAGCGCAGCAAGTCGCGGACGGTCTGGACGGCGTCGTTCGCGGTTGCCGGGTCGCCCGGCCCGTTGGCGAGGAACACTGCGTCTGCGCCCATGCCGCGCACCTCGTCGGCCGACACGGTGCAGGGCAGCACGTGTGTCGTGATCCCGCGCTGCGCCATCCGGTGCGGCGTCATTGCCTTGATGCCGTAGTCGACCGCGGCCACCGTGAACCGGTGCTCGCCGATTGCCGGGACCGTGTAGGGCGTTTCGGTCGTCACTTCCGCTGAGAGGTCCGCGCCGAGCATGCGCGGCGAGTCCAGCACCCGCCGCAACAGAATGTCGGGAGACGACGTCGTGGAGATGCCGCAGCGCATCGCGCCGCGGTCCCGGAGATGGCGGGTGAGCGCCCGGGTGTCGATGCCGCTGATACCGACGACACCGCAGGCACGAAGTTCGTCGTCGAGGCTGCGCCGGGCACGCCAGGACGACGGCCGCCGCGCCGGGTCGCGCACCGCGTAGCCCGCCACCCAGATGCGGCGCGACTCGGCGTCCTCGTCGTTGACGCCGGTG
>JBKPQY010000167.1:0-16084 GCA_046734315.1 Actinomycetota bacterium
CGGGGATCACCCCGTGACGATCAGCGAGCTGGCAACGTCTTGCGGTGCTGACCCGGACGCGCTCGACCGGGTCTTGCGCCTGCTCGCTGCGCACGGCATCTTCGCGGGACAGCACGGCAACTACAGTCACACGCCCTCCTCCCGGCTGCTGCGCAGCGACGACCAAATGACCATGCGTCCATTCGCACAGCTGATGGGCTTGCCGCTGTCCTGGGGCAGCTTGACCGAATTCAAGCACTCGGTCCAGACCGGCAAACCCGCAGTCGAAATCCTGGAACCCGACGGGGTCTGGGCTTACCTTCAGGATCGGCCTGACGAAGCTCAGATCTTTGGGCGAGCGATGACGGCGAAGGCAAGCGTAGACGTCGGTGCGGTAATCGCTGCCTACGATTTCACGCGCTTCGGCCGGATCGCCGACATCGGCGCCGGACGTGGTCACCTGTTGCGGGCCATTCTCGAAGCGGCGCCGGGCGCCGAAGGCATTCTGTTCGACCTGCCCATGCTGATTGACACCCTAAACACTGACGACCAGCCGCGGCTCACTCTGCAACCGGGCGACTTCTTCGTTGACGCGCTACCCAACGCCGAGTCATACATCCTGATGGACGTGCTGCACGACTGGGCCGACGAGCAGTGCGTGGCGATCCTGCACGCGATTCGGCGCGCGGCGCCCGACAGCGCGACATTGCTGGTGATCGAAGATCTGATCCCGGAAGGGCCTGCTGACCCGAGGGCTAGCACCCTTGACATCATCATGCTGACAATGACCGGAGGACGCGAACGGACGGTGGATCAGCTAAGCAACCTGTTCGACACTGCCGGTTTCGGGCTTGTCAGAGTCATCGACACGCGAAGCTCCGTGCACATCGTGGAGGCGAGGCCCGCCTGAACGCAGGAGGACCGGATTCCTCCGGTCCATTTATCCGGTTGAACCCCTGGACGGCCACGCTCGTTGATGGGACTTACGGGACTTGGATCCCGGCCAGGAGTACGGCGCGGGCGTCGGCGAGAGACATGATGTCGCCTTCGAGGTTGGCCGTTCACGGCCAGGATGTCGGCGTCGTGCCCGCGCCGGATTCTGCTTTGCGCTCGTCGACGCCGCACGCGTCGGCCGCGAGTGCTGTCGCTGCGGTGAGGGCCTGGCTGATGCTGGCGCCCGACTCGACATAGAACGCAACATCGTCGTGCAGGGAGCCGTGGGCAAGGAAGGGCGAGATGCCCCGAGTCCCGGCCGGCAACGAACGGCACTCCCGCTCGCCGGCTTCTGGACCGGTCCGGTGGACGGCACCTGGACACCTGCCCTGACCGACGCGCTGAAGGCGTTCCAGACCGAGCTGGGTGTCAAGCCGACCGGGACAGTCGACGCTGCAACGGTCGCCGCGCTCGAATACGCCATGGCCGCTGCAAGAACGTCGCCGACACCATCGTCGTCGACCACCGGCAGAACTCCTGCCACCACAGTGCGGGCGACCCCGTCGACGGCGGCGACCTAGTGCCCGGAACGCCGGGCGTTCACGCCGCCCGGGTGATGCGCCTGGCTCACCTCGTGCTTTCGATGATGTCACCTCGCGTTTTTGCGAGGCCCAGGAGCGGATCACCACATTCCAACGGAGGACCTGATGGCCGATGAGAGCGCGACGCCGGTACTCGATGTACTGACGGAGATGACCACCGCGTCGGTAGAAGCCACGACACTGGATCCGGCGACGCTCGTGCAGTTGCGGTTCGCGGCGCTCGTCGCGCTGGACGCGGCACCCGCCTCCTACCTGTTCCACCTGGGCGCCGGTGCCGAGGTCGGCCTGACGGTCGAGGATGCGCAGCAGGTGCTGGTCGCGCTCGCCCCGCTGGTCGGTAGCGCGCGGATCGTGTCCGCGACCGGCAAGATCGCCCGAGCACTCGGCCTCGCCATCGCCATCAGCGACGCGCCGGACGAGTAGCACGCGCAGCGCTCGAAATCGCGCCCAGCCGGAAGGCGCACTCGCAAGACGGCCGAGGGCGGGGGGTCTTCGACGACGCCCCCGCCCCTGGTCGTGTCAGGCCGGCGCAGCCTGCGCGTCGGCTTCGATGGCGGCTGGGTCTGCCTGCAACCGCCTGGTTTCGACCTTCTTGGCCTTCTTCATGGCTTGCTCGACCTTGGCCTCCATGTCGGACACGGCCACCACGACCAGGCCGGCCTGCCCGGCGTCGAGGTGCTCGCCGAGCTCCTTGAGGTCGCGTCGGCTCATGCCGGCGGCCGCATGCCCGGCGACCGCGCCGAGCAGGGCGCCGCCGCCGGTCGTCGCGGCGAGCAGGCCACCACCGATGGCGGCGAAGGGGAACAGAGCCACGACCAGGCCGGTGGCCAGGCCGACACCTCCGCCCAGAACGCCACCGACGCGGGTCGGTGTCTCGTGCTTCTTGGTGATCTTGACTTTCCCGTCTGCGCGGCGTTCGATCACCGCGGCGTCGTAGGCGTCGATCAAACCCGCCTTGGTGTGCAGGTCCTTGACCAGCTCGTAGTCGGCATCTGCGTCGTCGGCGCTGTCGTAGACGCCGACATAGGCGATAAACGTGTCTACTGCCATTGCGTTCCTTCCCTACCTGGTGTTACCGCGCGGAACAGCCGGCGACAACGGTTGGCGCCCATGGGCGGCACCGTAGGGCCGACGCACCTGAAGGGGATCACCCCGAGCGAGTGATGTCGACGCGCCCGCATTAGCGCGATGGTACGGATGGGGATTTGGCGCTCGTGCCATCAGCGATCCGGGTCGAATGTCGCTCGCTGCGTGAGCCGGGAAGATCGACTGCGTCAGGCTCACCGATGGCTGCAAACCCGTGTGCCGTCTCAGCGGATCCCGGCCGGAGGGAAGACAGGCATGACCGATCCAGCTGCTGCTGCTTCGGGAACGGTCGCCTGGTCGGCGTGGCGCCGTGGCTCGGGTACGTCACGGCAATCGTGGTCGTCGGAGCAATGGTTGCGGTTTCCTTCGGCGACTACGCGGCTGCGATCTTCGTGGGAAACGACGCGTCCGCCGTCTGGAGCAAGGTGTTCGCCTCTCGTAGCGGGGGCGCTGCTATGCGTTTCGGGCCGCGCATGGTCGACCGGGTCCAGTCCTTGATCGTGGTCGGCCTGCTCGCCGCGTTCGCGGTCTTCTTTTCGCCACGGTCACCCACCTGCACGCCGACCTACTGGCGCCGAGCACGTACCCGTCGACGCGGTCCATCATGTCGAGCGTCGCCCTGACGTTCTTTGCCTATCTCGGCTTCGCCGTGATCAGCTTCGCCGCCGGTGACCTTCGCAAACCTCAGCGGGACCTGCCGCGCGCGATGTACCTCGCCCTGGGCGCGACCACGCTGCTCTACGTCGCGATTGCGATCGGCGTCTTCGGCACGCTCACCGTCGACGAGGTTATCCGCTTCGGGCCAAGGGCGATCGCCGAGGCAGCCAGACCCACGCTGGGCGAGGCGGGTTATGCCGCGATGGCGATCGCAGCATTGCTGGCCACTGCCTCGTCGGTAACAGCCACTCTGTACGCGTCCTCCGGCCTTACCGGCAGCTTGGCCGACGCAGGGCAGTTCCCTGGAGCGTTCGGAGCCACCTCGCGGCTCGGACGGCACGGCGGCCTCGTGATCACGACGATACTGACGCTGCTGTTCGTCACCGTGTTCAACCTCGGCGCCCTAGCCTCGATCGGCAGCGCGGTATCGCTTGCAGTCTTTGTCCTCGTCGGCGTGGCCGCGTTGCGGCTGCGCCGCACAATCGAGGCTCGTGTGTGGATCGTCGTGGCGGGAATTCTCGCTTCCATGGTCGTCCTCGTGGTCTTTGCGATCGACACGTTCGACAGCGACCCGAAGGCGTTCTGGACGATGATCGTCCTTCCCTTCCTGGCCGTTGGTCTTGACATCGGATGGAAGCGACATCGCCAACCGCCTGCGCGGTCGGACACGCTTGCCGCGAACACCCCGTAAGCCTGTCGGCGCCGAGACGCCGGCACACAGGCGAGGGGGTCTATCCGGGCTCGCCCATCGCGCGAGGCAGGTTGGCGATATTGCCCACCTCGGTGCGAACCTGCTTGTTGATCAGCGGAGTCATCAAGACCATGAACCCGCTGGGCTTCACGTCGAGGGCGAACGTGACCTCTGTCGTATCGGTCGCCGTCTCGCGCAGGTCGAATCTGCCGGTCGGGCGAGCCGGGCCGGCAATGACCTCGAAGTCGAGGCGAGTCGGCTCCTCGTAGCGGGTGATCCGGTAATCACCGGGGATCGAACGTCCGCCGGGGCCCTTCATCGTCTGCCGGTACGTCGCTCCGACGCCTGTGCCGCTGTCGGCCACATGGCCGACGTCAGACACGCCCGGACGCCATAGCGGCTCGTTCGTCCCGTCGGCCAAGAACAAGAACACCTCGCCGATCGGACGATGCACCGTCACAGCTTGCACCGCATGCGCCATGCTGCGAGACAGTAGTCTTCGCGGACCCGTGGTTCGACGGGTCAGGGCGTTGGATGTCTCAGCGCCCTGGCCCTGCGCCGCGCGCCGCCCGGGCAGCGCGCAGACGCTACTTGCAGCATGTCCATACCTTGCGGTTGGCTAACCCGCTGCGAAGTGCTGTTCTGCAGCGCGGGGAGCTCACCAGCCCAGTTCGTGAAGGCGCTGGTCACCGATCCCGAAGTGGTGGCCTATCTCATGGATCACCGTGCGGCGCACCTGTTCTACCACTTCGGCGTCGGTGCGACAGATGGCGCAGATGGCGCGCCGGTAGATCGTGATGCGATCAGGCAGGACCCCGCCGTAGTGAGAGGTGCGCCGGGTCAGGGGCACGCCCCGATACAACCCGAGCAGGCCCGGAGGGCCGTCCTCGTGTTCGACCGTGACGGCGACGTTGCGCATCACGCGGCCGAGCTGTGGCGGCAGGCCGTCCAGCGCTTCGCTGACCAGTTCCTCGAACCGCTCCGGCGCCACCTCAACCATAATCTGATTGTGCGCCGGGGCAAATGAACCTCGCTGGGCCAACGAGCCGCTTCCCGCGGTGCGTGGCCGGTGCGCTACGACTTCTTGGCGGTCGCCTTGCCACCCTTGCGTCCTGCGGCCTGCTTCTGCGCGTGCGTCCCGCCCTGGTTGGGGTTACCACCCGACCCGCTTTTCTGCCCGCCGTGGCTCGACGACTCGGGTGCGTTGGCGATTCGTGCCGCCCGGGCCTTGGACATCCCTTTGTCCTTCAGAGCCTCGTACTGCCTCTCGTCCTTCACACTCGCGCGTGTGGCCATGGAACCACTCCCTTCGATCTCGGCTCTCACTCGTAGTGATTCCCCGACAGGCCGCGGGGGTAACCGGAGGCCATCGGCTCGCGCCTACGGTGCCGATAGCTCCGCTCGAAGCGTTCAGTACGGATCAAGACTGACCGAAGACGGCAACGGCCGACTGACCTGGCGCCGGTGACGTTTCCCCGCGGTTGCGTAACGCACAGCCTCCGTCCATTACCCGACGGTACTGTTTGTCGGTGGCCTGTTCGCCGTCGTAGGCACTCGACTTGGGTGCTCGACTGACCCAACGGATGGAGGGTGGTGTAGCCGGTGGTGCAGACGCCGGGCGAGAGCGAGTTTCCGAACCCGACGCTGATCGATGTAACGCGCGGCGGGCCACCGGTCGAGCCGCCGGGACCTCCAGTCCCCGGGACGGGCCTTCCCGACGAACAGCCTTTGCCCCGCCGCCGGCGCCGCAAAGGCCGGATCATCGCCCTGGTGGCCGGCTCGCTCGTGCTCCTGATCGTGCTGACATTGGTCAGTCTGTGGCTGTACGCCGACAACTCGCTGCACCGGGTAGACGCAATCGACGACTACGCGGGCCGGCCCGCGGCCGGCGCGGGCAGCAACTGGCTGATCGTCGGCTCCGACTCCCGGCAAGGGCTCAGCAGCGCCCAGGCGAACCGGCTACACACCGGCAACTCGCAGGATGTCAGCGGCAGTCGTACCGACACGATCATGCTGCTGCACCTGCCCGGCAACGACACCAAGCCGGCGATGGTCAGCCTGCTCCGGGACTCGTACGTGACGATTCCCGGGCACGGCAAGGACAAGATCAACGCTGCATTCGCGCTCGGTGGCCCGAAGCTCCTGGTCCGCACCGTCGAAGAGAACACCGGGCTGCGCATCGACCACTACGCGGAGATCGGCCTCGGCGGCTTCGCCAGCGTCGTCGGCGACGTCGGCGGCGTGCGCATGTGCCTGGACCAGGCTGTGCACGACCCCTACGCGGGCGTCAACCTGCGCGCCGGCTGCCAGACGCTGAACGGGCCCAACGCCCTCGGGTACGTGCGCAGCCGGCACGCGTTTGCGACCAGCGACTACGCCCGCACCGAACACCAGCGCCAGTTCATCGCCGCCTTGGCCGGGAAGCTCATGAGTCCCGGCGTGCTGCTGAACCCGTTCCGTTCGATTCCTGCGATCCTCGATCTGCCGGGTGCGGTCACCGTCGATCGCGGTGATGGCCTGTGGGATCTGATCACACTGGTCCGGCACGTTCGCCACTTCTCGAACGTCATCAGCACCGCTGTGCCCATCGGCGGGTCCAATGGCAGCGACCTCCTCTGGGACCCGACGAAGGCGCAAGAACTGTTCCACGACCTCAACCACGACCAGCCCATCCCGGCTGATCTGATCAGTACGCAGTAACGCGGGCGACACCCTGCCATCGGCGGGATGTAACGCTACGGCGCTACCTGACGCTTCTCCTTACGACATGGCGCTGAACCGTGAGCGGCCACGCCGCACCGGCACCAGCCCGGACGTCCGCGGCCTCGACGGTTCCTGCCTGACTCCGGCGGCGGGCCGGGTCGCGGCCAACTCCGCAACCGAGCGACAACCGCGCTAGCCGCCCCACAAGCGGCGCATCAGTGGGAACCCCTCCCCCCGCACCCGCTGAAGTGCCTGGAGGTGTCGGCCTTCCTTCACGGGAAGGCCGACACCAATGACCCAGGAAGGCCGTGATGACCGCAATCGGACACGACGTCAAGTTCGCTGTCTCTGAGCGGGGCATCCAGCTGAGCAGGATGCGGGTGCCGTGGACCCGCGATGCGACGAGCGGAGCGCTGCTGCTCCTCCTCGGCGCCTGGGCCGCGCTCGCACCGTTCATCGGCCCTTATCTGGACTTTGCCTACATCCCGACTGCGGACACGGCCTGGTACTGGACGGCCGCACGCGCCTGGCTCGAAGTCGTACCCGGGGCTGCCGCATTCGCCGGTGGCCTGCTCCTGGTCGGCAGCACCAATCGAGCCGTCACAATCGCCGGCAGCTGGCTCGGCATCGCAGCCGGCGCGTGGCTGATCATCGGCCCGTCGCTCACCGACGTTCTCAACATGACCCTCGGCACTCCGGACCCGACGTTGAGCATCCGCCGGCAGGCTCTCGAGGAACTGTCCTTCTTCTACGCGGTCGGTGCGCTGATCCTCTTCCTTGCCGCAGCGGCGCTCGGGCGGCTGTCGGTCCAGAGTCTTCGCGACGTGGCCGTCGCCGAACGGCGGGTCGCCCAGGCGGAGACCGTCGCGGATTCGGCGCAGCCCGCCGAAGACACTCAGGTTTCCCCGGCCGCCGCGGATGCAACCCCGCCCCCAGCAGCCGCGGACGCCGCACCAGCGCATCCGCTGACGTCCCAGCCGGAATATTTGCCCACCGAGGCCGGCGACGAGTAGCTGCTCCATCGTTGTCGGGTTTATGTGCTGGGCGCCGGGGAAAGGTCCAGGGGGAGGGCTTGCACGGAGGTGGTGCCGATGCGTGTCGCTGGAGCACTGATGCTGCTCGGGTCGGCAGGTTGCGGCGTGTGGCTCGCGTTGCAGAACAAGGACATCATGGTTCAGGCGCGGGTTGGCGATGCGGTGTGGACCGGGCACCTCTATATGGTCTTGGTCTTCGGGGCGTTACTCGCCGCGTGGTTTCTGCTCGGCCTCGCTTTTCTCGTGGGTCGTCGCCGATCCGCGCACCGTCGCACGAGCCGGTCGGCACGGCGAGCTCCCGCCCCGGTGGCACGTCACCGGCCATTCCCACCGACTGCCGAGTACCCGCGCCGGGAGCCGTCGCTCGATGTGCGGCAAAGGATCCGAGCCCCGTCCAGGTGAGATGAGACGCGGGTTCAGCTAACCGGCCTTTCCGCCGCAGATAGCTGACACTCATTGTGAACAGCCCGTCCAGGTCTGATTTGCGCGACGCGAGCCGCGCGCCGTGCTGGCGCCTGACTCCAAGGAGGCAGCGATGCAACCGGTCAGCTACCCCGTGCAGTTCTCTGTCGACTACCCCGATCGAGCCCTCAACCGAGCCAGCACGGCGTTTCGCATCGTGCTGGTGATCCCCATCGCGATCCTTCTGGGAGCGGTTTCCGGCGGGACGTGGCAGTGGTCATCCGGCCAGCACACCATGGAGGCGGCCGCAGGCGCCGGCGGACTGCTGTTCTTCGGGCCACTGCTGATGATCTTGTTCCGTCAGAAGTACCCGCGATGGTGGTTCGACTGGAACCTGGAACTGCTGCGGTTCAGCAACCGGGTGGGCGTGTATCTGGCCCTCATGGACGACCGGTACCCGTCGACGACCGATCAGCAGGCAGTGCGTTTGGAGTACCCCTATCCCGACGCAGAGCGTGATCTCAACCGCTGGCTGCCCCTGGTCAAGTGGTTGCTGGCCATCCCGCACTACATCGTGCTGTTCTTTCTGTGGATCGCCGCTGTCGTGCTCGTGATCGTCGGCTGGTTCGCCATCCTGTTCACGGGCCGATACCCGCGGGGGATCTTCGACTTTCTCGAAGGCGTTATCCGCTGGCAGAACCGGGTGGTCGGCTACGCACTCGTGCTGGTCACGGACGACTACCCGCCGTTCCGCCTGGCTGCGTGATCGGGAGTTACCAAGGGATTCGTGTCGGTCGGTGCGCCGGCCGGTACCAGGCCGGTCTCATAGGCCAGGACGACAGCTTGGACTCGGTCGCGCACACCAAGCTTGGTCAACATTCTGGCCACGTGGGTCTTGACCGTCGCTTCGCTGAGCGTGAGGGTGCCGGCGATCTCGGCATTGCTCATGCCGTGCGCGACCAGGTCCAGCACTTCCCTTTCTCTCGGTGTCAGGCTGGACAGGTCGCGGCTCGGCGACCCGGGTAACGCGGACCGCCGATTGGAGCTTGGCGCGAAGCGCTCGACCAGGCGGCGCGTGATGCTCGGGGCGAGCAGCGCGTCGCCGGTGCGTACGAGCTGGACCGCGGCCACCAGGTGCTCAGGGGTGACGTCCTTGAGTAGGAAGCCGCTGGCACCGGCGGCCAACGCTGCGTACACGTACTGATCGAGATCGAATGTGGTCAGGATGATGATCCGCACCTGGGCGACGGCCGACCCGGCGGCCAGGATGCGCCGGGTGGCTTCGATGCCGTCAAGCTCGGGCATGCGAATGTCCATCAGCACCACGTCGGGCCGGTGTTTGAGCACGGCCGCCACTGCCTGCGCGCCATCCGCGGCTTCGGCCGCGACGTCGATTCCGGCTGCGTTGAGGATCAGCCGGAATCCGCCGCGCACGAGCGCCTGATCGTCGGCAATGACGACGTTCATGCGACGAGTCCCGTCGGCAGGACGGCGCGTACCTGCCAGCCGCCACTGGGCTGCGGCCCGGCGTCCAGTCGTCCGCCGTAAAGCGATAGCCGTTCCCGCAGCCCGAGCAGCCCGCGCCCCGGTGCACCACCGCCGGTGCCGCACCCGTTGCCGTTGTCGCTGACCGCAATCACCAGCTTGTCACCCCATTCGACGCGGACCGACGTCGCCGCCTGGCCGGCGTGGCGCAGCACGTTGGTCAGGGCCTCCTGAATTACGCGGTACGCAGCCAGGTCGGCGCCGGGCGGCAGCGGCCGTGGCGTCCCACTGACCTGCAGTTGCACGGGTAGCCCGGCGGCGGACACCCGGCCGATCAGCGTGTCCAGCTCGCCCAAACCGGGCTGCGGGCGCATGGCGACGCCATCACCCGAGGGACTGAGCAGTCCGAGCAGGTTGCGCAGGTCGGCCATCGCGGTCCGGCCGCTGGCCTCCACGGCGAGGAGGGCCTGCTCGGCCTCATCCGGCGAGCTGGCGAGCACGGTGCGCGCCGCGCCCGCTTGGACGACCATCACGCTCACGTTGTGCGTCACCACGTCATGCAACTCACCGGCGATGCGGGCGCGCTCGGCCTCGATGGCCCGCTGGGTAGCGGCCTCGTGCTCGTCCGTAGCGCGGCGCAGCCGCGCCGCGGAGTCGCGCAGGCGCCGGTGCAGTTCCCGGATGCCGAGCCCAGCGACCGCCGCCGGCACGATGGCGAACAGTGCGGTGAACCGGCCGGGAAACCGGGGCAGCGTGTCAGCAAACGTCGCGGTCGCCGCCAGCGTGGCGGCCAGTACGGCGCCGATGGCCAGGTTCCGGTACCGGCTGTGCACCACCGCGCTGTAGGCGGCGAACACCGCGGTACCGAAAGCGATCGGCGGCACAGAGGCGTCGCGCAGGCTGAAGATGGCACCGACGATCACGAGCCAGGCCGTGATCGGGTACAGCCGGCGGAACGCCAGGGGCAGCGCGGTGAGCGCCGCCGCGATGAGCGTCGTCGCGGCCACGGAGTGCGAGACCGTCGGGGCCACGATCGCGAGTTTGGGGACGAGGACGCCGTCCTGGGTGCGGTCATGTGCTACCTCGAGAACGGCGCCGGCCGCCACACCCACCGCGACGGCAGCGTCCAGCGCAAGCGCCCAGCCGGACGGGGCACTTCGCGGTTCGGCCCGCCGGAGGACGGCGAGCATCTCGCCGGCGCGTCCCACGGGGCCATTGTCGTCGTCCGCGGGCCGGAGAGCATCGTTCGTAATGGCTACGTCGCCTACATCCCGGGGATGACGGCGGCATGCGGATCAACCGGTTGCGGTAGCCGGTTTCGTCATCGCGGGCGACGCGGCGACGGAGCACGCGGATTTACGGTCCCCGGCATGGACGCACTGGTTCAACTTGAGAACGTCACGAAGCGATATGACAACCGCGCGGCGCCGGCAGTCGCAGACGTCAGCCTGGCGATCGCGGCCGGTGAGGCGGTCGCGATCATGGGGCCGTCCGGCAGCGGCAAGTCGACCCTGCTCAACCTCGTCGCCGGGATGGACCGACCGACCCACGGCACGGTCCGGGTCGGCGACCAGCGGGTGGACACGCTCAGCGAGACCGGTGTCGCCCGGTTCCGGCGGCAGCACGTAGGGATGATCTTTCAATTCTTCAACCTGCTCGACGACATGACGGTCATCGACAACGTGCTGCTGCCGGCCCTGCTCGCCGGCGTGCGGTCGAGTGCGGCGCGGCGGCGGGCCGAGGAACTGCTGGTAACGCTGCGAATCGCGCATCGGCGAGACGCGTACCCGGCGCGCCTGTCCGGCGGGGAGCGGCAGCGCGTGGCGATCGCCCGGGCGCTGGTGAACCGGCCCACGGTGCTACTGGCGGACGAGCCGACCGGTGCGGTGGACAGCGCCACCGGAGCGGAGATCGGCGAGCTGCTGCTGGAGCTGAACTCGTCCGGGCAGACGCTGATCCTCGTCACCCACAATGCGGAGCTCGCGGCCCAGTACACAGATCGGGTCATCGGGCTCGCCGACGGCCGGCTCGCGTCGGATCTGGCGGTGCGACCGTGAGCGCCGTCATCCGCGCGGCCCGCGGCGGCCTCGGCGGTCGCCGGCTGCAGGCGGTGATCATCGGACTGGTGGCACTTGCGGCCACCGCCGCCTCGACGCTCGCAGTCGGCATGCTCGTCGACTCGCACAGCCCCTTCGACCACGCTTTCGCGGCGCAGCACGGCGCCCATGTGACGGCGGCCGTCGACAGCTCCGTCGCGTCGTCGGCGCAGCTCGCGGCAACGACGCGGCTGCCCGGCGTGACCGCCGCGGCCGGGCCGTTCGCGACGGTCTCGGTCAATGCCGACCTCACCCAGCCGGGCACCCCGGGGAGCCGGCCGTTTCCGTTGCAGATCGTGGGACGGTCCTCCCCCGGCGGCCCGGTGGACGACCTGACCCTGGACAGGGGCCACTGGCCCGTAAACGACGGGCAGATCGTGGTGTCGCGTTCCGTGCCGGGCGACATCGGGACGACCTTCGCGGTGGGCCCGCGGCGGTTGACCGTCGTGGGCGTCGCGGACTCGGTCACCAACACGGCGCAGGCCTGGGTGCGGCCGTCCGAGATCGCCGCGCTGGGCGGGTCGGCGGGTTCGGAGCAGGCGCAGATGCTGTACCGGTTCGCCCGCGCCGGCACGTCGTCGGCGATCGCCGCCGACATCGCGGCGCTGCGGGCCGGGTTGCCGCACGGGGCCCTGCTGAACACCACGTCCTACCTGAGCGTGCGGCACTCCGAGCAGAGCGACATCGCGCCGTGGGTGCCGTTCATCATCGCTTTCGGCGTGATCGCGCTCGCGATCTCGGTCTTCATCGTCGTCAACGTGGTCAGCGGCGCGGTGATCGCCGGAACCACCCGGATCGGCGTGCTGAAGTCGATCGGGTTCACCCCGGGCCAGGTGGTCGCCTCCTACGTGCTGCTGGTGGCCGTTCCCGGGCTGCTCGGCTGCGTGGCCGGCGCGGTGTGCGGGAACCTACTGGCGATCCCGCTGTTACGACAGAACGCGCAGGTCTACGAGGTGGGCGTGCTCGGCGTGCCTTACTGGGTGGACGTGACCGTGCCGCTGGCGGTCCTTGCGCTGACGGCTGCCGGCGCGCTGCCGCCGGCACTGCGGGCCGGGCGGATGAGCGCGGTGCAAGCGATCGCCACCGGCCGTGCGCCCCGCTCGGCGCACGGCCACTTTGCGCACCGGATGCTTGCCCGGCTGGCCGGGGCACCCCGCGCGCTCACGCTCGGGCTGGCGGCGCCGTTCGCCCGACCCGCCCGGACAGCGGTGACGGCGCTCGCAATCGTGTTCGGCGCGGCCGCGGTGACGTTCGGCGCGGGGCTCGCGACCTCGCTGGACCGGGCTTTCGCCGAGACGTCGCAAGGATCGTCGCTGCCGGTGCAGGTGTCGGCCGTCCCGGACGCGATATCGCCCTCGGGCGGCAAGCTACATCGAACGGGGATGAGCGCGGCTCAGCAGCGGGCGGTGACCTCCGCACTGGCCGCCCAGCCAGGCACGCGCCGCTACTTGACGGAAGCCGATGAAGATCTCAGCCTGCCCGGGCTCGCCCATCCCGTGTCGGTCACTGCGTACGGCGGGGACCCGAGCTGGAGTGGCTTTGCGCTGATTTCCGGCCGCTGGTTCTCGGATTCGCCGAATGCCGCCGAGATGGTCGTGAACACGCTGTTCCTCACCGAGACCGGCACGTCGGTCGGCTCGACCTTCACCATGACCTCCGGCGGGCACCGGATCCCGGTACGGATCGTCGGCGAGGTGTTCCGGCCCGGAAGCGACGTCGACATTTACATGAGCCTGAGCACCCTCGCCACGGTGGACCCCGGAGTGGGCCCGCAGCAATACGACGTCGCGCTCCGACCGGGCACCCACCCGGACGCTTACGCCAACGCGCTATCGGCCGCGCTGGGCAGCTCCTACTTCGCCAACAACGAGGCCGCCGGCAACAGCAGCGATCAGCTCTTTGCGGTGGTCACGTTGGTCGCCATGCTGACGGTCCTCATCATGATCGTCGCCGGGCTCGGCGTCCTCAACACAGTCGTGCTGCAGATCCGGGAACGTGCCCACGACATCGGCGTATTCAAAGCGATCGGCATGACGCCGCGGCAGACGCTCGCGATGATCGTGTGCTCGGTCGGCCTCGTCGGCCTGATCGCCGGGGTGGTGGCCGTTCCCGCCGGGATCTACCTGCACCACGGCGTGCTACCGACGATGGCGCACGCGGCCAACTCCGGCGTCCCGCGATCGCTGCTTGCCGTCTACACCCCGGCGGAAATCCTCATGCTCGGGCTTGCCGGCCTGCTCATCGCGATGGCCGGCGCACTCGGCCCGGCGGCGTGGGCGGCCCGTACCCGCACCGCATTCGCCCTCCGTGCCGAGTAGGCCAGAGGTCGCCGAAGTGTTCTTGCCAGTCGACCGGGGAGAGCGGGAATCCGCTCACCGGGTAGAGCACACCTCCTGCGGCTCGCACCCGCTCGTAGAGCGCCCGGTTCTGATTCACCAGGCGGTTGGCCTGCGCCGTGTCACCCGAGGGGAGCTGGATGAGGTTGAAGGGAAATACGACGTCTTCAGCTGGCAGGCGGAACAACGGTGTCGTGATCTGTCCGGTCGTGATCGGATAGAAGACGACCAGGCCGTAGTCGCCGAGGTCGTTCGGGGCGACCTCATCCAAGATGTCACTCGCGGTCTGCTCGACCGCGGAGCCGGGCAGGAAGGTCAGCAACCAGGGATGCGGATTCGACCAGTGACCCGTCGAATGCAGCAGTTCCGTGAAGCGGTCGAAGGATCGCAGGTGGTCGAGAAACGTCACCTCGTCAAGCTGCGCCCGGCTGCGGTCGTCGGCCAGACCGGCAAGCTGCCCTGCTGACACGCCGTGCCTACATTCCTTGCACATTGAACGGGTCAAGGCCTTGCCGCCGCTTCCGACGCAAGCGCCAATCCGCAACCCTAGGAGCAAGCCGCTGGCTCGTCTTGAACGAATTTCACCTCGGTTCGCGCAGCCGCGAATTGGGCCAACCCCGCTACTGCGTGGAGGATTCGGCTCCGATCGGCTCTCCGGCGCGCTGGCTGCTCGCGATGTGCCGTTTCCACATGGCCGGCCCGGCAACGTGAAGCCGAGCCCAGCGCCGACGGCGATGGCCGTGGCGGCGATTGTGAACGCCCGGTCGTCGCCGGCAGCGGCCGACGACGCCCCTGCGGCGACCGTGGCCATCATCGCGAGGCCTAACGCGCCACCGATCTGCCGGGTGGTGTTGATCAATCCTGAGGCCAGCCCGGCCTGATGCATCGGCACCTCAGCCGTGGCGGCGATCGTCATGGGGACGAACGACAGGCCGATTCCCAGGCCGGATTGATGCCGTCGCGACGCCCCAGGCAGCAGACGGCGCGTCAATCCGCCGTCGACGCCGCGTCGACCGCCATCAGCTTCGCTGGTGTACATGAATTCGAACCACCGAGCAGCTGTCGAAGTCGACGTGAAATCGGCTGCCTACGCCCACCCCATCCAAACGCAGTCGGCTCGTGAACTGCCCGTGCACGCTCACAGCGACTCCTGCTGGTGGCACCTGGACGAAGCGACCTGGATTTGCCCGTCGACGATGCAGGTTTCGTCATGGCCGAGTTCGCGGTCGGCGACATGATCGAGGCACTCGGCTGGTCCGGCTCGGCGCTGATTGTCGCCTCACTGACACTGCGCCGACCCGGTCCGTTCCGCGCCGTCAACCTCGCATCCGCAGTGGTTCTACTCGCGTTCAACCTCGCGATCGGCTTGTGGTCGATGGTGGTCCTGAACGTCGCGATACTGGCCGTCAATGCATGGCACTTGGGCAGGCTGGTGCGTCGCCGGCCGGCGCTCGACCCTGCTCCGCCGCAGGAAGGCTGGTACATCCGGACCCAAGCCCCGAGCCGGCGGCACACGCGCGACAACGCAGCTGCGTCGGACCACTTCAGCAGGTGGGCGGATTGATCAGGGTGCAGTCAGCGGGTATGACGCGGCCCGCAGTGGACGTCGCACGTAGCGTGAGCAGCCACTCTCTGCCACCCCGGGAGCCGTCTTCGCTCGGCATCGACCTGGGCTCGGTCTTTTACAGCTACGCGCAGTTGGCGGACGCGGTGATCGCCGAGGTTCCGGCCGGCGCCCGCGGGCACAAGATTCTGGACGCGGTTACGCACAAGACGGTAGGGAGCCAGGCCGCCTTGGCCGAGCAAATCGGCGTTGATCCCAGCCTCCTGGTCCACATGCTGGACCGGCTCGAACAAGCGGGGCTCGTCAAACGTTGTCCTGATCCCGAGGATCGCCGCAACCGCCGGGTCGTCCCAACCGGCAAGGGACGCGAACTGAAGGCATCGATCGAGTCGAGACTTCGCGCAGCCGAAGATCAGCTGCTCCGCGGCTTGACGGCGGCAGATCAGATTGTGTTTCGTGAGTTGCTTGCGCGGCTGGCCAAGCGCGCCCGCACCGACGAGACCGGCGTCGCAGGTC
>JBKPQY010000168.1:0-10787 GCA_046734315.1 Actinomycetota bacterium
GTTCGGAGCGCCGTACCTGGACGACATCGTCGCGGCATACCAGGAGGTAACGCCCCTCGCTGACGGGTGGCGCGGGCGTACGGAACTGCACCAGCTGTACCCGCTGCTGGCGCATGCAGTCATGTTCGGCGGCGGCTACGGCGCCCGGGCGGCGGACGTCGCCCGGCGCTACAGCTAACCCGCCGGATGCCGGCCATGTCCTCAATGCCTGGCACAGTGCAGTCGTGACTGTTGAGTGGCTGGCGCTTGCCGAAGAGCTCGCGCACTGGGCGATCGAGCACGTCGGCCCGGCGCGCCGGCACGCGGTCGATACCAAGACCGGGCCCACCGACCTGGTTACGGACGCGGACCGGTCGATCGAGCGGCACGTGCGCGACACGGTGCTGCGTCACTTCCCCGAACACCGCATCGTGGGCGAGGAGTTCGGCGGGACATCCGACGGCGGGCCGACCTGGTACGTCGACCCGATCGACGGCACGACGAACTTCGCGCGCGGCGTCGCGTGGTTCTCCTTCAGCGTCGGCATCGTGGCGCACGGCCGGCTCGTCGGCGGGGTCGTCGCGGATCTGGCGCGGGGCGAGGTGGTCAGCGCTCGCGCCGGGCACGGCACGACGCTCGACGGGAGCCCGGTGCGCTGCGCGGACGTGACGGGGCTCCCGGGCGAGGTGGTGCTCACCGAGTGGAGCCGAAGCCGGCCCTGGCCGGGCATGATCGCCATGCTCGAACGACTCGTACAGCACGACTGTACGACGCGGATCATGGGCTCGTCCGCACTCAGCCTCGCCACTGTGGCGTCCGGCCGAGCGGCTGCCGCCGTGCTCGGCCGGTACAACCCATGGGACGTGCTGGGAGGCATCGCCCTCGCCCGGGAGGCCGGCGCTGCGGTGCTGTCCCGGCGGGGACTCGTCGACACGGCGCTGCCGCCGACGGACGGGCTGCTGGTCGCCGCGCCGGGCGTCGCCGACGCAGTGCGGCGGGCTTGGCTCGGCCCGCAGGCCTGATCAGCCGCGGGCGGCGGCCATGACGGCAGCGTCGACGTCCTCGCCGGCGGCCTCCGCGCGTCGCGTCGCCTCGAGCACTCGGCGGTAGTCACGCGGCATGATCACCGCGAAGCGGTCCAGCGCGGCGCCCCAGTGGTCGAGCAGTGCCGCCGCGACGGTCGACCCGGTGAGCGCCGCGTGCTGCTCGAGGATGGCACGCAGCGCGAGCGCGTCCTCGCACGTCGGCGCCTCGACGTCGACCTGTTCCCGGTTGACCAGCCCCGGATCGAGGTCGAGCACGTAGCCCACGCCGCCCGACATTCCGGCGCTGACGTTGCGCCCGGTCGGGCCCAGGATCACCGCGACGCCGCCGGTCATGTACTCCAGCGCATGGTCGCCGGCCCCCTCGGCGACGGCGGTTGCCCCCGAGTTGCGCACGCAGAAGCGCTCGCCGACGACGCCGCGCAGGTACAGCTCACCGCTGGTGGCGCCGTAGCCGATGACGTTCCCCGCAATGACGTTGTGCTCGGCGGCAAATGGCGCTGCCTCGTCCGGACGTACCGCGATCACACCGCCGGACAGCCCCTTGCCCACGTAGTCGTTCGCATCGCCGATCAGCCGCATGCTGATCCCCGCAGGCAGAAACGCACCGAACGACTGGCCTGCCGAGCCGCGGAAGGTGATCTCGATGGTGCTGTCGGGCAGCCCAGCGGCGCCGTAGCGGCGGGTCACGTACGAGCCCAGCATGGTGCCGACCGTCCGATTCACGTTGCGCACCGGCAGCTCCAGGGACACCCGCGTGCCGTCGAGCAGCGCGCCCTCGCACAGCTGGATGAGCGTGTTGTCGAGGGCGGCGTCCAAGGCGTGGTCCTGCGCACGGATGCGGCGCAATACCGCCCCGTACGGCGCGGCCGGGACGCTGAGGATCGGCGAGAGGTCCAGCCCGGACGCCTTCCAGTGGTCGATCGCCTTGCGCGTGTCGAGCGCCTCGACATGCCCGATCGCCTCGTCCAGTGACCGGAAGCCCAGCGACGCGAGGAGCTCGCGGACCTGTTCGGCGACGTATTCGAAGAACGTGACGACGAACTCGGGACGCCCGGTGAATCGCTCGCGCAGCACGGGGTTCTGCGTGGCCACCCCCACCGGGCAGGTGTCAAGGTGGCATACCCGCATCATCACGCAGCCCGACACGATCAGCGGAGCCGTGGCGAACCCGTATTCCTCGGCGCCGAGCAGCGCGGCGATCACCACGTCGCGCCCGGTCTTCATAGCGCCGTCGACCTGAACCGTGATGCGGTCGCGCAGCCCGTTGAGCAGGAGGGTTTGCTGCGTCTCGGCAAGGCCCAGCTCCCACGGCAGCCCGGCGTGCTTGAGCGATGTCAGCGGTGCGGCGCCGGTGCCGCCGTCGTGCCCGGAGATCAGCACCACGTCAGCGTGAGCCTTGGAGACGCCGGCGGCGACGGTGCCCACGCCCGATTCGGCCACCAGCTTCACATGGATACGTGCTTCCGGGTTCGCGTTCTTGAGATCGTGGATCAGCTGGGCGAGGTCCTCGATCGAGTAGATGTCGTGGTGCGGCGGGGGGCTGATCAGCCCGACGCCGGGCGTGGAATGCCTCGTGCGCGCGATCCAGGGGTAGACCTTGAAGCCCGGCAGCTGGCCGCCCTCACCGGGTTTGGCGCCCTGGGCCACCTTGATCTGGATGTCCTCGGCGTTGACGAGATAGTGCGAGGTGACGCCGAACCGTCCCGACGCGACCTGCTTCACCGCCGAGCGGCGCAGGTCCCCGTTCGCGTCCGGCACGTAGCGGCGCGCGTCCTCGCCGCCCTCGCCGCTATTGGACCTCCCGCCGATGCGATTCATCGCGATGGCAAGCGTCTCGTGCGCCTCGGCGGAGATGGAACCGTACGACATCGCGCCGGTGGCGAAGCGGCGCACAATCGACGACACCGGCTCGACCTCGTCCAGCGGTACCGGCGGACGGGAAGGGCGGAACTCGAACAGGCCACGTAGATGCCCGCCCTGGCGCGCCAATTCGTCGACCTTCGCCGCGTACTCGCCGAATACCTCGTAGCGGCGCTCACGTGTCGCATGCTGCAACAGGAACACCGTCTCCGGGTTGAACAGATGCAGTTCGCCCTCGCGGCGCCACTGGTACTCGCCGCCCACGTCGAGGCGGCGATGCGCCCGCGCGGTGGGCACCTCTGGGTACGCCACCGCATGCCGGGCGGCTGCCTCGGCGGCGATCACGGAAAGCCCGACGCCGCCGAGCCGCGACGGGGTGCCGGTGAAGTACTCGTCGACGACGTCCTCGCCCAGGCCGAACGCCTCGAAGACCTGCGCGCCGGTGTATGACGCGATCGTCGAGATGCCCATCTTCGACATCACCTTGAGCACGCCCTTGCTCAGCGCCTTGACGTAGTTGGAGATGGCTTGCTTCGGAGGGACCGCGCTGATTGCTCCGCGCGCGACGAGGTCCTCGATCGTCTCGAACGCGAGATAGGGGTTGACGGCCGCGGCGCCGTACCCGAGGAGCAGCGCCACATGGTGCACCTCGCGGCAGTCGCCCGACTCGACGATCAGTCCCACCTTCGTGCGCTGCCGGGTGCGCACCAGGTGGTGGTGGACGGCGGCGGTAAGCAGCAGGGACGGGATCGGCGCATGGTCCTCGTCGCAGCCGCGGTCGGACAGGATGAGGATGCGCGCTCCGGCGTCGATGGCCTCAGAGCAGGCACGGCGCACCTGCTCGATCGCCCCGGCCAGTGCCTCTCCCCCGCCGTGCACGCGGTACCGCCCGTCGATGAGTGTGCACTGGAACCCGGGCAGGTCGCCGTCGGCGTTGATGTGCCAGATCTTGGCAAGCTCGTCGTTGGCGATCACCGGGTGCGGGATGACGACCTGGCGGCACGAGGCCGGGCCGGGCGCGAGCAGGTTCTGCTCGGGGCCGACGGTTCCGGCGAGCGAGGTCACCATCTCCTCGCGGATCGCATCCAGTGGCGGGTTGGTGACCTGCGCGAACAGCTCGGTGAAGTAGTCATAGAGCAGGCGGGGACGCTGTGAAAGCCCGGCCAGCGGGGTGTCGGTGCCCATCGACCCGATCGGCTCCGCCCCGGCTGCGGCCATCGGGGCGACGAGAATGCGCAGTTCCTCCTCGGTGTAGCCGAACACCTGCTGGCGGCGGGTGACGGACTCGTGCGAGACCGCGACGTGCTCACGTGGTGCCAACGTGTCGAGGTGCAGCTGCCCGGCGTGCAGCCATTCGCCGTAGGGGTGTTCGGCGGCAAGCTCGGCCTTGATCTCGACGTCGTGGACGATACGGCCCCGTACGGTGTCGACGAGGAACATCCGTCCCGGCTGCAACCGGCCCTTTTCGACGACGCTCGCCGGCTCGATATCGAGCACACCCGCCTCGCTGGCGAGCACGACCAGCCCGTCGGACGTGCGCCACCAACGCCCGGGACGCAGCCCGTTGCGATCCAGGACGGCTCCGATGACCGAGCCGTCGGTGAACGTGACGCTTGCCGGGCCGTCCCACGGCTCCATCAAGGCCGCGTGGAAGGCGTAGAAATCGCGGCGCGCCGGGTCCATCGCTGTGACATTGCCGGCTTGCGAGCTCGCCGTGGCAGCGTTCTCCCACGCCTCGGGGATCATCATCAGGACCGCGTGCGGCAGGCTGCGCCCACCCAGGTGCAGCAGTTCGAGCACCTCGTCGAAGCTGGCCGAGTCGGACAGGCCCGGCGTGCAGATCGGGAACAGCCGGCTGATGTCGCCGGGGACGAGGCCGCTCGCGAGCTGTGCCTCGCGGGTGCGCATCCAGTTGCGGTTACCGCGGATCGTGTTGATCTCGCCGTTGTGCGCGATGTAGCGGTATGGGTGAGCCAGCGGCCAGGACGGGAACGTGTTCGTCGAGAAGCGGCTGTGCACCAGGGCGATCGCAGTCGCGAACCGCTCGTCGGCGAGATCGGCGAAGAACGTTCCGAGCTGCCGAGTAGTGAGCATGCCCTTGTACACCAGGGTGCGCGCCGACAGCGACGGAAAGTACAGGTCGGCTGATGTTTCCCGGGCGCGCCGCTCTGCGACCTTGCGCAGGCAGAACACACGCCGTTCCAAGTCCATGCCGGACGCGCCGCCGACGAACAGCTGCGCGAACGCCGGAATGACGCTTCGTGCCGTTGGCCCGAGTCCGGCAGGCTCGGTCGGTACGTCGCGCCAGCCCAGCACGGAAAGGCCCTCCTCGACGGCGACCTCCTCGACGAGGGCCATGACCTTGGCCCGTGCCGTTTCGTCGGCCGGCAGGAAGGCCATGCCGACGGCGTAGTCGCCGCTGGGTGGCAGTTCGAACGGCACCACGGCGCGCAGGAACGCATCCGGCACCTGCACGGTCATGCCAGCGCCGTCGCCGGACTCGGGCTCCGCACCCGCGGCACCGCGGTGCTCCAGGTTGCGCAGTGCGGCGAGCGCCTGCGTCACCATCCGGTGGCTGGCTCGCCCGCCCAGATCGGCGAGCAGCGCGACTCCGCATGAGTCGGATTCGTGGCGAGGGTCGTATAAGCCCGTGGCGGGCGGCACAGCACTGAAGCCCACACGACCTCCCGGCCGATGCTCGAAACGTGATGTCGGGACGGCACCGGCCCGCGGCTGCTTGCCAGATTACCGGGCGGTCTCGAGAGTGGGATACGTCCGGTCTGTGAGAGCTCTCAACGCGGCCGCCCCGGCCGCGCCGGTCTGAGCGGGCGCCCCTGATGCAGCCGGCGATAGATGAACATCCCGATCAGCGCGCCGGCCACGAGGAGCACCAGCAGTTGCGGCCAGCCGATCACCGGTCCGATGCCGGAGTGCTGGTACCCGCCGGATTCCAGGCCGGCAAGCTTCTCGAAGGGGTTGCGCGCGCCGGGAAAGAAGAAGTCGACGACGCCGTAGAGGATGGGGTAGGCAAGCGGTCCAGCGATGGCAGTCACGACGGCCCACTGCGATCGATGGTGCGCCTCGTGCTCGGCCAGCGCTTGTGGGTCGTGCACGTGGACCTCGAACGGCGGAGCGAGGACCATGTCGCCGATGTTCATGAAGCGCGCCCCGAGGTACCTGCCGGAGTGCAGGTCCACGTAGTAATCGGCCGGTGGGTACCAGCACAGCGACCCACCGACCGCGTCTCCGTAAAGGAGTCCGAGCCCCGTCTCCGGCCAGGTGATCACCTTCTCCGCCACCAGCGCAGGATCAGCCGATCGCTGCCCGCCGGCTGAAGTCCGACAGGCGGCGACGGTGTCGACCGCGACCTTCGATCGCCAGACAATCCCGATCCCGACGAGCACCAGCAGGACAACCACCGCGGCGACCAGACCCCGTCGCACGCCCGGACGCGCCGGGGCCAGCGGCCCGCGGCGCCGGCGGCGCAGCCACCACACCAGGCCGATCAGCCCGCCCAGCAGCACCGCGGCGCCGCCGGCAAGCGACGTGCTGACACCCCGAGGCAGCGCCATCAGTGCATCATCCGCCACGTGCGATACCGGAGAGGGTCACCCGGAGCGCATGAGCGCAGCCTCGATGTCGCGGCGCCGGCGCTTCGGAATCGGTGCACCCGACGGAGTGGTCACGTAGAACGCGTCCACCACCGAGCCGCCCAGCGACGAGACTCGGGCCGAGCGGATGTCCACGCGACAGCGCTCCAGCGCGGCGGTGACCCGATACAGCAGGCCGATCGCATCGTCGGCGCGCAATTCCACCACGGTGGCATCCGTCGCTTCACCGTCGAACCAGTGCACCGTCGGCAGGCGCCGCGCCGTGCCCCGCTGATACGCGCGCTCCTTGGCGGCGAGCCGCTCGGCGATCGGGAGCGTGCCCTCGATCGCCCGGCCGAGGTCGCCGCGAACCACCGCGGGGTCGGGCAGCGAACCGAACCGGGGCTCGACGACGAAGGCGTTGACCGCCATCCCGTTGTGTGTGCGGATCGTGGCCGAGCGGACGTCCAGCGAGTGCAGCGCGAGCACCCCGGCCGCCTTGGACAGCACACCCAGTGAGTCGGGCGCGGCAACTACGACCCCGTCGTGATCGATCTCCACGCTCAGGACACCGGCATCGGCGAGGCTGCGCCCGTGCTCGTCCAGCGGCGGCAGCGCCGGCAGCGCGGGCTCACCGCCGAGGGCGGCGCGGGCGCGGCGAACCAGCTCGGCGATCAGCGACGCCTTCCAGTCGCTCCACGCCGCCGGGCCGGTGGCTGCCGCGTCCGCGACGGTGAGCACGGAAAGCAGCTCCAGCAACTCGGCAGATCCGCCGACGGCGGACGTCACGGTCTTGATCGTCACGGGATCGTCCAGGTCCCGCCGCGTGGCCGTGTCGGGCAGCAGCAGGTGGTGGCGGACCAGGGCGGTCACGGTCGCCGCGTCGCCGTAGGACAGTCCCATCCGGTTCGCGATCCGCTCGGCAACCCCGGCGCCCGCACGGGAATGGTCCGCCGGATCGAATCCCTTGCCGATGTCGTGCAGCAACGCGCCGAGCAGCAGCAGATCCGGCCGTGCGACCTCGCGGGCGTGCGCCGCGGCCTCGGCGGCTGCCTCGAGAAGGTGCCGGTCGACGGTGAAGCGGTGTACCGGGTTGTGCTGCGGAGCGAAGCGCACCGCGTCCCACTCCGGAATGAGCCGCACGAGCAGGCCCGCCTGGTCGAGGGACTCCATGACGGGGATGCCCGCCGCCCCGGCACCGAGCACGGCTATGAAGTCGTCGCGCGCCGCGTCCGGCCAGGGCAGCCGCATCGGCGCCGACTCTGTGGCGAGGCGCTCCAGCGTGAACGGCGCGAGCGGCCTGTCGTGCTCCGCGGCGGCGCGCGCAGCACGAAGCGTCAGCAACGGATCGGCCCAGGGATCGGCATCGCGGGCGAGCACGACGTCGCCGTCCTGCATCACGACGTCCTTCGCCAGCGGCGTGCGCGCAGGACCTGGAGCGGACCGCAGCCGCCGCACCGGCCATCCACGGTGGACGGTCCGGGTGGGCACGCGTCGCCACGCGGTGTCCGTGGCGTGTCCGATCGTGCGGGCTGCCTCGTTGACGGCGCGCAGCACGGCGTCTGCGCCGGACAGGCGCAGTGCGCTAGCCACGCCGGACTGCTCCTGCTGGCGCAGCACGTCCTGGCCGCGACCGGTCAGCCGGTGCAGCTCGCCGCGGACGTCGAGCAGCACCGCGTACGCTTCGCGCACTGCAAGCGCGATGTCGACCAGTTGTGCACGCGCCAGCGCCTGCAAGGCCTGCGCGTCGCGCAGCCCGCCGCGGGCGTCCTTGAGGTGTGGCTCCAGGAGGAACGCCGCGTCGCCGGCCGTCTCGGCCCGCTGCACCGAGAGCGATCGCAGCTCCTCCGCCCGCTTGCTCGCGCCGGAACGCCACAGGTCGAGCAGCCTTTCGCGTAGCGCGGCTGTCAGCGTGGCGTCGCCGGCGATGTGCCGCACGTCGAGCAACCCGAGCAGCGCCCTGAGGTCGTCGCGGGCGACGGCCAGCGCCTGCTCCGGCGTACGCACCGAATGGTCGAGGGCCACACCGCTGTCCCAGATCGGGTACCAGACCCGGTCCGCCAGGCGGGCCAGCCCGCGGACCTTGCCGGAGTGCAGCAGCACCAGGTCGAGGTCGCCGTAGGGCGACGGTTCCCGGCGACCCAGTCCGCCGACCGCCGCAAGCGCGACGCCCTCGGGTATCGGCAGGGACGCGAGCCAGCTGTCGTACACGTCGCTCAACGCCTCGCGGAGCGGGGCGCCGACGAGTCCGGGCCGGCGCAGCACGCCGGCCCGGAGCTCCGCGAGCTCAGACCGCGTCGGCGTCCCGCTCACCGGTTCGCACCCGCACGAGCGTATCGACGCCGGTCACCCACACCTTGCCGTCGCCGATCTTGCCCGTGCGGGCGGCCTCTACGACCGCGTCCACCACCTTGTCCGCGTCGAAGTCGTCCACGAGGACGTCGATGCGGACCTTGGGGACGAGGTCGACCGTGTACTCCGCACCGCGGTACACCTCGGTGTGGCCGCGCTGCCGCCCGAACCCTTGCACCTCGCTGACCGTCAGCCCCTGGATCCCGAGCACTTCCAGCGCGGCCTTGACGTCGTCCAGCTTGAACGGCTTGATCACTGCGGTGACGAGCTTCATGCGTCTACCTTCTCCCGCGGGGTCGGCGAGGCAGCCGCGCCCGTACCGGTCGCCTGCCCGCTGAGGCCACCCGACAGCACCGTCGAGAAGGAGTACGCGGTCTCTGCGTGCTCGGCCTCGTCGATGCCGCTGACTTCAGCCTCCTCGGACACCCGGAACACACCGAGCCGCTTGAGCGCGGTGCCGATGATGAACGTGAGGATGAACGAGTACAGCATGACCGACACAGCAGCGACCACCTGCTTCTCCAGCAGGCTGAAGCCGCCGCCGTAGAACAGCCCGCGTTGCAGCCCGCCCGGCGTCGCGTACCCGTGGTCGAAGCCGAAGAAGCCGATCAGCACGGTGCCGGTGACACCGCCGACGAGGTGCACGCCGACCACGTCCAGGGAGTCGTCGAAGCCGAACCGGTACTTCAGTCCCACCGCCATGGCGCAGACCGCACCGGCGATCAGGCCGATCGCGATAGCGCCCAGCGGGCTGACGAACGCACATGCCGGGGTGATGGCGACCAGCCCCGCGACCGCGCCTGAGCCCGCGCCGACCGTCGTCGGCTTGCCGTCGCGCAACTGCTCCACCAGCAGCCAGCCCAGTACGCCGGCACAGGTGGCCACCGTCGTCGTCGTGAAGGCGAGCCCGGCGATGTTGTCCGCGGCGCCCTCCGAGCCTGCGTTGAAGCCGTACCAGCCGAACCACAAGAGCGAGGCGCCGAGCAGCACGAACGGCACGTTGTGCGGCTTCATCGGGTCCTTGCGCCAGCCGACTCGCTTGCCGAGCACGATGGCGAGCGCCAGACCCGCCGCGCCGGCGTTCGTGTGGACGGCGGTGCCGCCGGCGAAGTCCTCGGCGTTCAGCTTGTTCAAGATCCACCCGGTGCCGAAGACCCAGTTCGCCACCGGCAGGTATACGACGGTGAGCCAGATCGCCACGAAGAGCGTCCAGCCCCAGAACTTCGTCCGGTCGGCCACCGCTCCGGATATGAGCGCCGGCGTAATGATCGCGAACATGAGCTGGAACATCGCGAACACCAGGATGGGTACCCCGGCACTGCTCCAGAAGCCGCTGAGCACGCCCGGATTGCCCAAGCCGAACAGCTCGTGACTACCGCCGATCAGCCCCCCGAGATGCGGGTTGCCGAAGGCGAGCGAGAAGCCGTAGATCGCCCAGAGGACGCCGACCACGGCGATACAGATGAAGTTCATCATCAGCATGTTGAGCACGCTCTTCGAGCGGACCATGCCGCCGTAGAAGAACGCGAGCCCGGGCGTCATGAGCAGCACGAGCGCCGCCGAGGTAAGCATCCAGGCCGTGTTCCCCGAGTCCAGCTTGACGGAATCCGCGGCGAGTAGCAGGTGAGACACGAAGCTTCCCCGTTTCGTCGGAGAGTGGTTGTGGGTACGCGCCGTCGCGTTGGCGCTCAGCGTGCTGTGAGCCTGTTACCGGAGATGGCCGTCCTCTGTTTCGGGGATGTGAACACGACAGCGTGTGGCGCAGGCCACCTGACATCCCGGGCAACCCTGTACGTCGCCCGACAGTCTGCGCAGTAGGCAGTGATCTCCTAGGGTGGGCGCGTGCCCTCGCTCATCCACGAGGAGGCCCAGCGCCGGGCCGGCCTTGTCCGCGTTACCGGCTACGACGTCGACCTCGACCTGACCACGGGCGGCGAGCTGTTCGGGTCGCGGACCATCA
>JBKPQY010000169.1:0-15496 GCA_046734315.1 Actinomycetota bacterium
GACCCCGCGGCGGTACGGTCATACCGTTGTCCGAAGGCCCCAGGACAGGGAGGTGGCAGGTGCCGGACGAAACGCGGCATGAGGCGGCGGAGGAGACGGCCGGAGCAGTGCCGGTCGAGCAGCGCGTTCGCGAGCAGGTGGGCGCACTCGACGGCATCGAGAGCGTGCCGCTTGCCGAGCACGCCCAGCGCTACGCCGAGGTACACGCCGCGCTCCAGGCCGCGCTCGTCGAGATCGACGGGGAGAGCGGCTGACCGTGGCGCGGCGGCGCCTGGACAGCGAGCTGGTCCGCCGCGGCATGGCGCGCTCACGGGAGCAGGCCGCGCTGTTGATCGCGTCCGGGCGTATCGAGGTGCGGGGCATCAGGGCGAGCAAGCCGGCGACCGGGGTCGACGCTGACACGCCGCTGCGGCTGACCGGCGACGACGTGGAATACGCCTCCCGGGGCGGACACAAGCTCGCCGGAGCCTTGGAGGCCTTGCCCGATCTCGCCGTGGCGGACCGGCGCTGCCTCGATGCCGGCGCGTCGACCGGCGGGTTCACCGACGTACTCCTGCGCCGGGGCGCCGCCGGCGTCGTCGCGGTCGACGTCGGATATGGGCAGCTGGCCTGGGCGCTGCGCATCGACCCGCGGGTGACGGTGATCGAGCGGACGAACGTCCGGACGCTGATTCCGGATCAGATCGGCGGGCCTGTCGAGCTCACCGTGGCCGACCTGTCGTTCATATCGCTGCACCTGGTGCTGCAGGCGCTCACGGGGTGCACCCGTGACGACGGCGATCTGCTGCCGATGGTCAAGCCGCAGTTCGAGGTGGGACGCGAACGGCTGGGCAGCGGCGGAGTCGTCCGCGATCCCGCGCTGCGCGCCGAGGCGGTCATCGGTGTCGCGAAACAAGCAGCGCGTCACGGCTGGGGTGTCGCAGGAGTCACGCCCAGCCCGTTACCCGGGCCGTCCGGCAACATGGAGTTCTTCTTGTGGCTGCGCCGGGACGCGCTGCGCGATGATCGGTCGATGAACGAAACGCAGATCGCAGCCGTGGTCGAACGGGCCGGACGGAGGGCCGACGATTGAGGGCAGCGCTGATCATCGCCCACACCACCCGCTACGAGATCACCTGCATGGCCGCCGACGCCGCGGGACAGCTACACACCGCTGGGTTCGAGGTCCGAATGCTTGCCGGCGAGGCGGCCGAATGCGGGTGGAATGCAGCCGCCACCGTCGTGCCCGACCAGAGCGCCGCCGAGGGTGCGGAGATCGTGCTCGTCTTCGGCGGCGACGGCACGTTCCTGCGCGCCGCCGAGTTCGCCCGTCCGGCAGGGGTGCCGATGCTCGGGGTGAACTTCGGCCATGTCGGCTTCCTTGCCGAGGCGGACCCGGAGGCATTGCCGGCAACCGTCAAGGCCGTGATCGACGGCCGCTACGAGGTCGAAGAGCGAACCACCCTCGACGTGGAGGTGTCGGCGCAGCACGGCACCGTCCTCGCGAACTCGTGGGCCCTGAACGAAGCGTCCGTGGAGAAGAGCACCCGGGAACGCATTCTGGAGATCGCCGTCGCCGTCGACGGCCGCCCGTTGCTCCGGTTCGGCTGCGACGGCGTGCTCTGCTCCACGCCGACCGGCTCGACGGCCTACGCCTATTCCGCGGGCGGGCCGATCGTGTGGCCGAACGTCGACGCGTTGCTCGTCGTTCCCAACGCCGCGCACGCATTGTTCGCCCGGCCGATCGTGGTGTCGCCGCAGTCGGTGATCGACGTCCAGTTGCTCGGCGATGACCACCCGGGCGTGCTCGCCTGCGACGGGCGCCGCTCGGTGGACATCCCGCCGCGCGGCCGGGTACGCGTACGGCGTGGGGCGCAGCCGGTTCGCATCGCTCGGATCCATGACTGGAGCTTCGGCGAGCGGCTCGTCACCAAGTTCCAGTTGCCGGTCCGCAGCTTCCGCGACGGGGACGACGCGGACGCGTCCCGGAACGACTAGCCTGCCCGAGGAGCGGGCATCGCAGGTGGCATGAGAACCGAACGCGCAGCTCGTCGGCAGCGATGAGCCCTCGCGCGAGGAGCCGGGAGGAACGCGTGCTGGAAGAGCTGCACATTCGCGGTCTCGGCGTCATCCAGGACGCCACCTTGCCGCTCGGCGAGGGATTGACCGTCGTCACCGGCGAAACGGGCGCTGGCAAGACGATGGTGGTGACCGGGCTACTGCTGCTCTTCGGTGGTCGCGCCGACTCGGCGCAGGTGCGCTCGGATGCCGACTCGGCCAGCGTCGACGGCCGGGTGCGGGTGCCGTCAACCTCGCCCGTCGCCGAACGGGCTACCGAGGCCGGCGGCGAGCTCGACGAAGACGGCACGCTCGTGCTGCGCCGGTCGGTGAGCACGAACGGACGCTCCCGTGCGCATGTCGGTGGGGCGGCCGTACCAGTAGGCGTGCTCGCCGCGTTGGCCGAGCGGCTGGTGGCCGTCCACGGTCAGTCCGACCAGCAGCGGCTGACGCGCCCCGCCGAGCAGCGCGCGGCGCTTGACCGTTACGCAGGCATCGAGCTGGACGAGTACACCGCCGTGTTCACGAAATGGCGCGAGCTCGCGGCGCGCCTGGCCGACCGCACGTCCCGCGCTAGGGAGCTGCAACGCGAGGCAGACCTGCTCGCGTACGGCATCGGCGAGATCGAAGCGGCCGACCCGCACCCCGGCGAGGACGGCGCGCTGGCCGCACTCGCCAGCCGGCTGGCACACGCAGACGCGCTGCGGCTCGCGGCGCGCACCGCGCACGACGCCTTGCTCGGCGATCCCGACGACCCGGCGAGCGACGCCGCCGACGTCGGCAGCCTGCTCGGCACAGCGGGTCGAGCGCTCTCGCAGCAAACAGGTGCCGACACCGAGCTGGACGCGCTGGCCGCGCGCCTCGCCGACCTGGACGCCCTCGTCACCGACCTGGGCGCCGAGCTCGCCGGCTACGGCGAACGGCTCGACGCCGACCCGCAGCGCTTGGCCGAGGTGGAGGAGCGACGCGCGGTGCTGGCCGGGCTGACCCGCAAGTACGGCGACGATATCGACGCGGTGCTCGAGTGGGCAGACGCTGCCCGCAAGCAGCTTGCCGAGCTGGACGTCTCCGACGAGGCGCTGGCCGTGCTCGCCGCCGAGCGCGACGCGGCCGCGGCACAAGCCGCCACGCTGGCGGCGGACATCTCCGCGCGGCGCACCGAGGCGGCTGCACAACTCAGCAAGGCGATCACCGCAGAGCTCGCGGGTCTGGCCATGCCCGCCGCGGAGGTCGCCATCCCGGTGCGCCGCCGTCCAGCGGTCGCCGGTGCCCCGGTGCTGACCATCGGCGGCGTGCCGGCCGCAGCCGCCGCTGACGGTGTGGACGACGTGGACCTGCTGCTGCGTCCGCACCCGGACGCGCCGGCACTGCCGGTGCAGCGCGGCGCGTCCGGTGGTGAACTGTCGCGGGTGATGCTGGCGATCGAGGTGTGCCTGGCCGGTACAGACCCCGTCCCGACCATGGTGTTCGACGAAGTCGACGCAGGAGTAGGCGGGCGCGCGGCCGTCGACGTGGGCCGACGGCTGGCTCGGCTGGCGCGCGACCACCAGGTGATCGTCGTGACGCACCTGGCGCAGGTCGCCGCTTACGCGGGCCGGCACGTCGTCGTCGACAAGGCGGCGGCTGCGGGCGTCACCCGCAGCGATGTCCGGCTGGTCGCCGGTGAGCAGCGCATCGCGGAGCTGGCGCGCATGCTCGCGGGCAGCGACTCGGACACTGCCCGGGAGCATGCCGCGGAGCTTCTTGCCGCCGCAGCAAGGGAGTCACGCTGAACCTGCGTGGCGGATGCACGGCGTCACCACCGACGGTGGCACGATAGGGACCCATGAAGCTCGCGACCATGCGCCGCTCGCACGGCGGCGCCCCCGGTGTGAGCGGCGTCGCGCGGCTGGACCGGCGCACGCAACGTCTGGTCGGCCGACTCAATCCGGGGGACATCGCGATCATCGATCACGTCGACCTCGACCGTGTCGCAGCCGAAGGACTCGTCGCGGCCAAGGTCGGCGCAGTGGTGAATGCCGCGCCCAGCATTTCCGGCCGGTTCCCCAACCTCGGGCCGGACCTGCTGGTGGCCAACGGCATCCCGTTGCTCGACAACGTCGGCAACCAGGTGTTCGCGACGGTCAAGGAAGGCACCCGGGTTCGCCTCGACGGCGACACGCTCTATGTGGGCGAGCAGGCGGTTGCGACCGGCAGCGAGCAGGACGGCGATTCCATCGCGTTGCAGATGTCCGAAGCGAAGACGGGCCTCGCCACCCAGCTCGAGGCGTTCGCGATGAACACCATGGAGTACGTCAAGCGCGAGCGCGCCCTGCTGCTCGACGGGGTAGGCGTGCCGGAGGTGCGCACCAGCTTCAAGGGACGCCACGTGGTCGTCGTGGTGCGCGGGTACGGCTACAAAGAGGACCTCATCGCGCTGCGGCACTACATCCGCGAGTACAAACCGCTGCTGGTGGGCGTCGACGGCGGCGCCGACGCGTTGCACGAGCTCGGCTACAAGCCGCACATTATCGTCGGCGACATGGATTCCGTCAGCGACGAGGTACTAACATGCGGCGCCGAGGTGGTTGTGCACGCCTACCCGGACGGGCGAGCCCCGGGCCTCACTCGGGTCCAAGACCTCGGCATCGAGGCCGTCACCTTTCCCGCGCTCGGGACGAGCGAGGACATTGCGATGCTGCTCGCTGACGAAAAGGATGCATCGCTCATCGTGACAGTCGGCACCCACGCCACGCTGGTCGAATTCCTGGACAAGGGCCGCGGCGGTATGGCGTCCACGTTTCTCACCCGGTTACGCCTGGGCGGCAAGCTCGTCGACGCCAAGGGCGTGACCCGGCTCTACCGCAGCCGCATCTCGGCGGCGGCGCTGCTGGTACTCGTGCTCGCCGCGTTCGCAGCAATCGGCGCCGCGCTCGTGGTCTCGGACGCCGGCCGCACATATTTGGATCTGTTCGCGGACAAGTGGGACAAGTTCGTCGACTGGCTGCAAGGTCTGTTCTCGTGATTTCCTTCCGATACCACCTCGTCTCGATCATCGCCGTCTTCCTGGCGCTCGCGCTGGGCATCGTGGTCGGCACCACCGCCCTGAACGGCCCGATCACGAAGGACCTGCGCCATCAGGTCGACGCGCTGAAGAACGACCGCAACTCCCTGTCGGACCAGGTGAAGCAATTGCAGAGCCAGGTCGGCAACGGCCAGAAGTTCGGTGCCATGTACGGGGCGCAGATCGTGCGCGGCACGCTGCACGAGACCAACGTCCTGATGATCGGGATGCCCGGCGCGTCCAGCCAGCTGAAGAACAACCTTGCCGCCGAGGTCTCCGCGGCCGGCGGGAGGGTGACCGGACGCGTCCAGCTCACCAACGACTACGTCGACCCCAAGCAGGCCGACGCCATGACGAGGTTCGCCACCGGCGGTGTCCAGCCGGTCGGACTCACCTACCCGAACACCGACCAGGCCGGGGTGATCGGCGGCGCGCTGCTGGCGTACGTGCTGCTCGGCAGGGGCCAGCCCACGGACCTGACCCAGGTCATCGCCGGCTTCGCGCAGATGCACATGCTCAAGCTGGAAGGCAGCGACAACATCACGCCGACGACCAACGTGGTCGTGGTCGCGAGCGGTTCACTGCCCACCGACGACTCCCGCGGGCAGACGGAGCTCGCACTGGTGTCGCAGTTGCAGCAGCAGGGCGCACACGAGGTCGTCGCCGGTGACACGTCATCGGCCAAGGACGACGGTGTGGTCGCCATGGTGCGCGGAGACGGCGCGGACCGATCCGCGGTCGCCACGGTCGACAACTCGGACACGGCGCTCGGCCAGGTCTCGACGATCCTCGCGCTGGCCGAAGTCGGCAAGCCACAGCCCGACACCGTCGTCGGGCACTACGGCACGGCGAGCGGCGCAAAGGCACTCTTCCCGGATCCGCCGAAGTAGCGGCGACCGGCGCGTCGCCCCGAGCACGCGGGTTCGATGCACGCGCCGTGTTAAGGTGGACTTCCGTGGATCGGACGCTGGCGCCTGTCGCGGCGCCCACTAAGCACCTATTCGTCACCGGCGGTGTCGCCTCCTCGCTCGGCAAGGGCCTGACGGCCAGCAGCCTCGGCAATCTGCTCAAGGCACGCGGCCTGCGCGTGACCATGCAGAAGCTCGACCCGTACCTGAACGTCGATCCGGGGACGATGAACCCGTTTCAGCACGGCGAGGTGTTCGTCACAGAGGACGGTGCCGAGACTGACCTCGACATCGGACATTACGAGCGCTTTCTCGACACCGACATGGACGGTACCGCGAACGTCACGACCGGGCAGGTGTACTCGACGGTGATCGCCAAGGAGCGCCGCGGCGAGTACCTCGGCGACACGGTGCAGGTCATCCCGCACATCACGAACGAGATCAAGAGACGCATCCGCGCGATGGGCGCACCGGGCGCCGACGGCCTTCCACCGCACGTCGTCATCACGGAGATCGGCGGCACCGTAGGTGACATCGAGTCGCTGCCGTTCCTTGAGGCCGCCCGCCAGGTACGCCACGACGTCGGGCGGGAGAACTGCTTCTTCCTGCATGTCTCGCTTGTGCCCTACCTGGCTCCCTCGGGCGAGCTGAAGACGAAGCCCACTCAGCACTCGGTGGCCGCGCTGCGCAGCATCGGCATCACGCCCGACGCCATCGTGTGCCGCAGCGACCGGGAGATCCCGGATAACGTCAAGCGCAAGATCTCGCTGATGTGCGACGTCGATGCCGAGGCGGTGGTCTCCGCGAGCGACGCGGCGAGCATCTACGAGATTCCGAAGGTGTTGCACGGCGAGGGCCTCGACGCGTACGTCGTGCGCCGGCTCGGCCTGCGCTTCCGGGACGTCGACTGGACGCTCTGGGGCGACCTGCTCGACCGGGTGCGCCACCCCCGGCAGGAGATCACCGTGGCGCTGGTCGGCAAGTACGTCGACCTGCCCGACGCGTATCTGTCGGTCACCGAGGCCTTGCGGGCAGCCGGATTCGCCCGCCGGACGAAGGTCCATATCAAGTGGGTACCCGCCGACACCTGCGAGGACGAAGCCGGGGCGGCGCATCAACTGTCCACAGTGGACGGTGTGGTAATCCCGGGCGGTTTCGGCGTGCGCGGCATCGAGGGCAAGGTGGGCGCAGCGCGCTACGCCCGCGAACACGGCATCCCGACGCTCGGCCTGTGCTTGGGCCTGCAGTGCATGGTGATCGAGACAGCGCGGCATCTCGCCGGCATCGCAGGCGCCAACTCGACCGAGTTCGATCCCGACACACCGGCCCCGGTCATCGCCACGATGGCCGACCAGATCGACATCGTGGCGGGCAACGCTGACCTCGGCGGGTCCATGCGCCTTGGCGCGTATCCGGCGGTGCTGCAGCCGGGGTCCCTGATCGCCGAGGCGTATGGGGCCCGCGAGGTGTCCGAGCGGCACCGGCACCGTTACGAAGTCAACAACGCCTACCGCGAAGAGCTGGCCGCTGTCGGCGTGGTGTTCAGTGGTACGTCGCCGGACGGGCGACTCGTGGAATTCATCGAACTGGACCGGTCGCAGCATCCGTACTTCGTCGCCACGCAGGCACACCCGGAGCTGAAGTCCCGCCCGACACGGGCGCATCCGCTATTCCGCGGGCTGATCGACGCGGCGCTGGCGTACAGCGCGGCCGAGCGGCTCCCGGTCGAGATCCCCGAGACGCCTGACGCGATCCTGCCGGTCGGCGATCCGCGATCGTTCTCCGGTTCGCCGGCGTACCAGAGGGTTTTCCGGTGACCGTCGACCAGTACGCGGTGCTGGCCTCCACCCGGCGCTTCACGGGGAACGTGGTGTCCCTTCGCACCGACGAGGTCCAGATGAGCGACGGCACCGTCGCGACCCGCGAGGTCGTCGAGCACCCCGGCGCAGTCGGCGTCGTAGCCCTCGACAGCCAGGACCGGGTCGTCCTCGTGAACCAGTACCGCCATCCGATTCGCGGCTATCTCGACGAGCTGCCCGCCGGGCTGCTCGACGTTCCCGGAGAGCCGGCGCTTTCCGCCGCGCGCCGCGAGCTGTCCGAGGAGGCCGGGATCGCCGCCTCCGACTGGCACGTCCTCGTCGACCTGTACACGTCGCCGGGCATGACCGATGAAGCGATCCGGGTGTTCCTCGCGCGCGGCCTGTCCGATGCGGCGGAGCGCTTCACGCCGCAACACGAGGAGATCACCCTTACGGTGTCGCGCATTCCGCTCGACGAAGCGGTGCGTCGCGCGCTGTCCGGCGAGATCACGAATGCGGCCGCAGTGGCCGGGCTTTGCGCCGCAGCGCTCGCGCGAGCGAACGGGTGGCGCAACCTGCGCGCGGCCGACGCGCCGTGGCCGGCCCGGCCCGGGCACTGACGGCGATGGGATCCGCGACCGTCGCCGGCCGGCTGGCCCCCGCGGCGGTGGTGGGCAGCTACCTCGACCACCTCGCAGTCGAGCGCGGCGTGGCCGGCAACACGCTCTCGTCGTACGGACGTGACTTCGAGCGCTATATCGCCTACCTCGGCGCCCACCACGTCACGTCGCTGGCCGACGTCGACGCCGCCATCGTCTCCGGCTTTCTCGCGTACTTGCGCGAGGGCGATGCCGATCATCCACCACTGTCAGCCGCATCGGCGGCGCGCGGGGTGGTTGCCGTGCGCGGCCTGCACCGCTTCGCCGCTCGCGACGGGCTCGTCGACGTGGACGTCGCGCGCGATGTGCGTCCGCCGGCGCCGCCTCGTCGGTTGCCCAAGGCAATCGGCGTCGACGACGTCGAGCGCCTGCTCGAGGCTGCCGGCTTCGACGGCACTCCGCTCGCGATCCGGGACCGCGCCCTGCTCGAGACGCTGTACGCCACCGGCGCCCGCATCTCCGAGGCCGTCGGCCTCGCGGTCGACGACCTCGACCTGGCCGGCCGCAGCGCGCTGCTGTCCGGCAAGGGCGGCAAACAGCGCCGCGTGCCGCTCGGCTCGTTCGCGGCCGCGGCACTCGATGCATACCTGGTACGCGTCCGGCCGGCACTTGCCGCCAAGGGCCGGGGCACGCCGGCGCTGTTCCTGAACGCTCGCGGGGGTCCGCTGTCCCGCCAGTCAGCCTGGACGGTGCTGCGCGACGCCGCGGACCGGGCGGGGCTCGGCAGCGGCATATCCCCGCACACGCTGCGCCACTCGTTTGCCACGCATCTCATGGAGGGCGGTGCCGACGTCCGGGTCGTCCAGGAGCTGCTCGGTCACTCGTCGGTCACGACGACGCAGATCTACACACTGGTCACGGTGGATCAGCTGCGGGAGGTCTATGCGGCGACCCATCCGCGCGCGAATGCATAACCTACCCGCCGGGTGTGTCTCTCGGCGGCGCGCGCTCTTCGCACGAGCGCCCGTCCTCGTGTGCGCCACGGTGACCGGCTCGCCCGCCACAAGGGCGGGCTCGCAGTTCACCACGCAAGCGTCGCTTCGCGACGCGCGGGGCGCACACTCTTCGCGCGAGCGCCCCGATCTCATGTGCGCCACGGTGACCGGCTCGCCCGCCACACGGGCGGGCTCGCAGTTCACCACGCAAGCGTCGCTTCGCGACGCGCCGGGCGCGCACACTCTTCGCGCGAGCGCTCATCGGCCGGCGCCTCGCTCCGCGTTTCGGTGTCGTAGGGTAGCGCGGGTGGAGTAGCCTGCGAGCCGGCGCCAAGATAAGCAGGCAGGGGGTCTAAGCGGTTTATGGCTATGTCGACAAGTCAAGACAACCCTGATTCTGCTGCCTTGTTCACCGTGGACGCCAAGTCGGCCGACCCGGTTCTCGCCCGTCCTAGACGCAAGGTGCCCGAGCCCCAGCCTGTGGAACGGCACGGGCCGGCGCGGATCGTGGCACTGTGCAATCAGAAGGGCGGGGTCGGCAAGACGACGTCCACCATCAACCTGGGGGCGGCTCTCGCCGAATACGGCAGGCGGGTGCTGCTCGTCGACTTCGACCCGCAGGGGGCGTTGTCCGTCGGGCTCGGCGTGCAGCCCCACCAGCTCGACCGCACCGCGTACAACCTGTTGATGGAACGCGACGTCGCGATCGACGACATCCTGCTCAAGACTGCCGTGCCCGGCATGGACCTGTTGCCGAGCAACATCGACCTGTCGGCGGCCGAAGTCCAGCTCGTGGGCGAGGTGGCCCGCGAGCAGACGTTGTCCCGGGTCATCAGGCCGGTCGTCGATGAATACGACTTCGTGCTCATCGACTGCCAGCCATCGCTGGGGCTGCTCACCGTGAACGCGCTGACCGCAGCGAATGAGGTGATCGTCCCTCTGGAGTGCGAGTTCTTCAGCCTGCGTGGCGTGGCGCTCTTGATCGACACCATCGACAAGGTGCGTGAGCGCCTCAATCCGACGCTGAAGCTGGCTGGCATCCTGGCAACCATGTACGACGGCCGCACGCTGCACGGGCGCGAGGTGTTCGCACGCGTCGTGGAAGCCTTCGGTGACCAGGTATTCGACACCGTGATCTCCAGGACGGTGCGCTTCCCGGAGACGACGGTCGCCGGCGAGCCGATAACGACATGGGCACCGACATCCGCCGGCGCCAAGGCATATCGCAACCTCGCACGGGAGGTGCTCGCGCGATGATCCAGACGAGCCGGGTTCTGCGCGCGGCCAAGGGTTCCGGTTCCGGGCTGCGTCCGGTGGCGGCGCATCGCGACGGGACCGCAGGAGAGCGAGCGGGGTCGTGACGCGGCGGGCCAGCCTGCCGGGCGCGGCTGAGCTGTTCCGCGCGACCTCGGCCGCGGCCCAGCCGGAGGAGGTCGTGCACCATCCCGGTGTCGGGGCGGTGCCCGCACCGGCCGAGCCCGACGTAGCTGTGCCGAGCGAGGAACACTCGGAGCCGGCTCCCCGTCCTGCCCCGGCGCCGTCCCGGCCGTCGCGCGGCGGACGGCGGATCCGCGCGGTCGGAGACCGCACGCCCAGCGGCCGCGAGCGGCACGAAGAGAAGATCACCGTGTACTGCTCCGCGGACGAGCTGGTCGACCTGGAGACCGCCCGGCTGCATCTGCGTGCCGAACACGGCCTGGCCGTCGACCGGGGCCGGATCGTCCGGGAGGCTGTGGCCGTTGTGCTCGCCGACCTGGAGGCGAAGGGCGACTCGTCGATCTTGGTGCGCAGGTTGCGGGGCGCGTGATCCTGCCCGTCGACGGCCCCCTCGGGATCGAGTCGCTGGCGGATGGACCCGCTGGGGGCGCGTATGCCGACGGCTTTCGCGTCCGGCTGGAGAACTTCGAGGGACCGTTCGACCTGCTGCTCACCCTGATCAGCCGGCGGCAACTCGATGTCACCGAGGTCGCGCTATCCAAGGTGACGGACGAATTTCTGTCGTACCTGACGGCGGCGGGGGAGTGGGACCTCGGCCAGGCCACCGAGTTCCTTGTCATCGCGTCTAGCCTGCTCGACTTGAAAGCGGCGCGGCTGCTACCGGCCGGCGATGTCGAGGACGAGGAGGACTTGGCGCTGCTCGAGGCGCGCGATCTGCTGTTCGCCCGGCTGCTCCAATATCGCGCCTACAAGCTGGCCGCGGCGTACCTGGCCGAGCTCGAGCGGGCCCAGTCACGCCGGCACGGGCGCAGTGCCGACCTTGAGCCCCGCTTCGCACAGTTGCTGCCGGACATCATGATCGGCGTGACACCGGCGCGCTTCGCGGCGCTCGCGGCGGCCGCGCTGGCGCCCAGACCGGCGCCGGAGCTTCGGACCGATCACGTGCATGTGCCCCGCGTCAGCGTCCGCGAGCACATGCTCACGATCCGCGAACGACTGCGCCGGCACCGCGCGGCCACCTTCCGGGCGATCGTCGCCGACTGCCAGAACACCCTCGAGGTCGTGGCCCGGTTTCTCGCTCTACTGGAGCTGTACCGCGACGGCGCGGTCGCGTTCGACCAGGCGGCGGCACTCGCGGAGCTCCGGATCCGGTGGATCGCTGCCGAGGGCGCGGAGTTCGAGGACGACACGGTGGACGAGGAGTACGGGTGACCGACGCAGGATCCGAGCCGGGTAAGCCGGACTTGAATGGCGCACGGCCGCCGACATCGCAGCACGAACCGGCGGTGGACGAGTCCGCCAGCGCGGCCCATCCGCCGCAGGCTGGGTCGGGACGTCCTGACCTGGCCGAGCAGACTCTGCTGTGCGCTGCCGTCGAGGCGGTGCTGTTCGTCTCAGACGCGCCGGTCACGGCCACCGCGCTGGCCGCGGGCCTGCATCGGCCGGTGCCCGAGATCGAGGCGGCGCTGACTCAGTTGGGGCAGGAACTGGCAAGTCGGGGCAGCGGCGTTGAGCTGCGCGAGGTCGGTGAGGGCGTCCGGCTCTACACCCGCCCGGACCTCGCGGGGTGGATCGAGTCGTTCCTGATGGACGGCCAGCGGGTCCGATTGACTCAGGCGGCGCTCGAAACGCTGGCCGTCGTCGCGTATCGCCAGCCGGTGACGCGAGCCCGGATCTCGGCCATCCGGGGTGTGAATGTCGATGGTGTGGTCCGGACACTGATTGCGCGCGGGCTGATCGCCGAGGTGGGCGCTGACCCGGACACCGGCGGTGGCCTGTTCCGGACGACCGAGCTGTTCTTGGAGAAGATGGGCTTGCGGTCGCTCGACGAGCTTCCGTCTCTGGCTCCACTTCTACCCGATCTCGCGGGCCTCGAAGGCGGCGAACTGTCAGGTTGACGGTGAGACATGTCTGCTGATGGCGTACGCCTCCAGAAGGTCCTTGCGGCAGCGGGTCTCGGTTCACGCCGCGCTTGTGAGCAGCTGATCAGCGCAGGCCGGGTCGAGGTCGACGGCGTTCGGGTGACCGAGCTGGGCGTACGCGTCGATCCGGGCACAGCGGTGATCCGAGTCGACGGCGAGCGCATCGAGGTCCGTGGCGAATTCGTGTATCTGGGGCTGAACAAGCCACGCGGAGTACTCAGCGCAATGTCCGATGCGCGTGGCCGCCGGACGGTCGGCGACCTGGTCGCGGACCGCCCGCAGCGCCTGTTTCACGTCGGCCGACTCGACGTCGACAGTGAGGGGTTGCTGCTGCTGAGCAACGACGGCGAGCTCGCCCATCGGCTGATGCATCCTGGGTTCGAGGTCGTGAAGGTCTACCTCGCGACTGTGCAGGGACGGGTCGGCCGCCAGATCGGGCCGCTGCTACGCGCAGGCGTGGACCTAGAGGACGGGCCGGTGCGGGTCGACCGGTTTCGCGTCGTGGACGCTGCTGCCGGGCAGACGCTCGTGGAAGTGGCGCTGCACGAGGGGCGCAAGCACATCGTGCGCCGGCTCCTGGCCGAAGTCGGGCATCCGGTACAGCGCCTCGTCCGGACGGCGGTTGGGCCGGTTCGGCTCGGCTCGCTGCGTTCTGGGGCGATGCGTGCGCTGACACCTGCGGAGGTCGGGGCGCTTTATGACCTTGTCGACACAGACCCTAAGAGCTAGAGCCATCTAGCTGCTTAGTACTTTATCTCTGTAGGTCTTTAGTGACGTGGCGCTACATCGATGAATCATTGTATCGTTAGATATATAAGCTGCTGAATCAATAAACAGATCAATCTAGTTGACGTTTTAGTAGTTGATCGCTAGTGCCTGACGGGCCACTGAGGACGGCGATCAATGTCGCCAAATCGGTATAGAGCTAAAGTGCCGGGCCGCGAGCTGCAAGCCCCCGGACTCTGGGTCGCAGCGGCCTGCTTGTAACCGGACCGCCGGGCGATGGTCGCCGTCCAGAGTGCGCGCAAATATCGATGTGTCGCTGAAGCTCTACCCAGGTCTATGGACGGCTGGTCGAAGAGGTCGACGCGGTGAAACCTGAGCGACCTAATCGATAAACCGCTAAAGCGTGTCGCTGATAAGAGTCTGTAGGACTAGACCTCTAAGCTGCTTCAGAGATGTAACGCTGTAGTGATAGATCGGCGTAACTGCCTATCGCCGGCAGGGGAGAGTGGTCTGGAGTGCGCGCAGTACGGGCCGTGCGTGGCGCCATCCAGGTCGACGTCGACGACCGCGAGGCGATCCTCACCTGCGCGGCGACCGTGATCGAGCAGATCCTCGAACGCAATGCGATCGAGCCGGGCGACCTCATCAGCATGATCTTCACGGCGACTCCCGATCTCACCGCGGAGTTTCCGGCTTACGCCGCGCGGCTGCTCGGCCTGACCGACGTGCCGCTGCTGTGCACGACGGAGATCGCGGTGCCTGGCGCAATGCCACGGGTATTGCGTGTGCTTGTGCACGCCGAGTCCGAGCGCTCTCGGGCAGACATTCGCCACGTGTATCTGGGTGGGGCTGCCGCGCTGCGAACAGATCTGCCGCAGTAGGGCTGAGGCTCACCTGGACAGCTAACCGGATCAGCGTGATGAGTCGTTGTGTGCCCTCGACACGCAGACGCACCGGCGTCCGATCGCGCACTGCATGCGGGCCGGCGCCGGCAGCGCGGCGGCGCAGGGGCGAGTCACGCGGTAGGTTGCCGGGTGATCGCCAGGTCGGACCCTCAGGACAGAACGTGACACGAGACTCCACGAGCAACAAGGCGAATGAGGCGGAAGGCACCTCGGCGGCTCGGTTCGCCGGCGTCGTTGCGCTGGACGGGCCGTCGGGAACGGGTAAGTCGACCGTCGCACGCGAGCTGGCGCGACGGCTCGGCGCTCGCTACCTCGACACGGGTGCGATGTATCGCGCTGCCACGCTCGCCGTGTTGGAGCGCGGGGTGTCATTGGACGATGAGGCGGCGGTCACAGATATCGTGCGCGCCGCGCAGATCGGGATCACGACCGATCCCGGGCATGTTGCGGTCGAGTTGGACGGGCGGCGAGTGGACGCGGAGATCCGCTCTGCTGGGGTCACCGCCGCGGTGAGTGCTGTGTCGGCGATCCCCCAAGTACGAACGATCATCGTCGGGCAGCAGCGTGCTCTCATCGAGGGGCCGATCGTGGTCGAGGGTCGCGACATCGGGTCGGTCGTATGCCCGGAGGCGCAGGTGAAGTTCTACCTCACCGCGTCAGCGCGGGCGCGCGCGGCGCGGCGGGCCGCCGAGCTCGGTGCCCTCGCGGACGTCTCCGCCGTAGCGGCCGACCTGCACCGCCGCGACGAACTGGACAGCACCCGCCGCGCGAGTCCACTGATCCGGGCGGCTGATGCCCTGGTGATGGACACGACTGATCTATCTATCACTGAAGTAGTAAATCGTCTTGTCGACATAGTGCTAGAGCGGGCCGTGGCGGGCCACTGACGCCGAGGTAGGCGGCGCACGGTCACCAGGAACCTCGGTCCCCGACGTGGGCGCCCAGCCGCGTCCGGCAGGATTGACGGCATGACCGGTCCCGAGGACGTGCGCGACGACGCGGCGGCCAACGTGGCACCGGTCGTGGCCGTCGTGGGGCGGCCGAACGTCGGTAAGTCGACGCTCGTCAATCGCATCCTGGGCCGCCGCGAAGCTGTTGTGCAGGACGTACCGGGGGTGACCCGGG
>JBKPQY010000170.1:0-35701 GCA_046734315.1 Actinomycetota bacterium
AGGCCCGCGGCGCTCCGCCTACGGGTGCACCGCGTCGATGGCGCGGTATATGCGCTGCTCTGAGACGGGCCGTGCCGTTCCCAACTGCTGCGCGAACAGGCTCACGCGCAGCTCCTCGCTGAGCCACCTGATATCGGCGACGTCTCGGGCCGCCGCCCGGGCGGCCGGCAGGGCGCGCGTGAGATCGTCGGACGCCGCCTGGACGGCGTGCACACGCCGCATGCGGGCGCGGTCGACCTCCACGTCTCGGGGCAGCCGCTGCAGACGCCGCCCGATGGCGCGGACGTAGCGTTCCACGTCCCGCAGCCGCGTCCGCCCGGTTGCGGCGATGAAGCCGCCTGGCAGCAGCGCCACGAGCTGCGCGCGCATGTCGTCCACCGCCTCGCGCTGCGCGGCCGGCGGGTCGGCCCGCAGCGCGAGCCTGACGTCCTGCGCAGCGGCGAGCACGTTCTCGGCCAGGGCCACTACGTCACGCATGGCGGCGGGCAGCTCGGCGCGGATCGTCTCGCGCAGCTTCTCGAACGCGACGCGGTCGCTCGGGGGGTCGGCGATCAGGGAGTCGACCGCGGCGTCCGCGCAGTCGTCGAACATTGCGCCCACGCCGAGCAGGCGGCTGCGCCTGGTCAGTGCTACGGCCTTCGTCGGCGTCGGGACGGTGAGCCGGATGAGCCGCCGGATGCCGGGGCGCAAGGCCGCCTCTTGCTCGGACTCGGTGGCGAAAACCCGGATGGCGACGGTACTTCCTACGTCGACGAACGCCGGGTACGCGTGATCGACGACGCGGGGCAGGCTGTCCAGGTCGTCCGGCCAGTCGGTCAGGCCCGCGCGCTCGATGCCGCTCGCCGCGGCGACGGCTTCCCGCGCCGGCTCGGCCAATTCCTGCTGTAACGCACTGAGATCCCTGCCTCGGGCGAGCACGTCGCCCGACGCGTCCTCTACCGCGAACGTCACCCGTAGATGCGGCGGCACCCGGCTGAGGTCGAACGCGTCCCGCGGAATCAGCACGCCGCTGCGCCGGTGCAGCTCGCGCTGGAGCACGCCGAGCAGCGGCTCACTGCTGGGCGTGATGTTCGCGAGCACCTCGCGGGCGGTGTCCGGTGCGGGTACGAAGTGCCGCCGCAAGTCCTTCGGCAGCGACCGGATCAAGGCAGTGACCAGCTCCTCGCGAAGCACCGGCACCTGCCAGCTGAACTCGGCACCGCCGAGCCGGGACAGCACATCGAGCGGCACGTGCACGGTCACACCGTCGTCGGCGGCACCGGGGTCGAAACGGTACGACATCGGAAGGGACGCGTCACCGACGTGCCACTCGGCCGGCTGCTCGTCCGCGACCTCAGCGCGGAGCGCATCCTGGCGCGTCAAGGTAAGCAGCGCGGAGTTGGCGCGCCGGGCCTGCTTCCACCAGGCGTCGAAATGCCGGGCCGAGGTCACGTCCGCGGGAATTCGCGCGTCGTAGTAGGCGAAAAGCTCCTCATCGCCGACCAGTAGGTCGCGCCTGCGGGCACGCGCCTCCAGCTCGGCCAGCGACTCGAGCAGGGCACGGTTCTGGTGCAGGAACGCGTGCCGGCTATCCCAGTCGCCTTCGACGAGCGCGTGCCGGATGAACAACTCCCGTGCCTCGACCGGATCGGGGTGCTGCACCCGGCGCCCGGCTGCGAGCGGCAGCCCGTACAGGGTCACCCGCTCACGCGACATCACGGCGCCGCGCCGCGCGTCCCACTCCGGCTCGCTGTAGGACCGCACGACGAGGTGCCCGGCCATGCGCTCGACTGCGGCGGGGTCGACGCGTGCGGCCACCCGGGCGTAGAGCCGTGCGGTCTCGACGAGTTCGGCTGCCACCACCCACGTCGGTGGACGGCGGGCCAGCACCGACCCCGGCGCGATGACGAACCGGCTGTTGCGCACACCGACGTACTCGCGGGCATCGGCGCGCATGCCGACGTGCGACAGCAGCCCGGCCAGCAGCGCCGAGTGGATCCGCCCGGTGTCGGCGTCTTGCGTGGACTCCTCGATATCAAGCGATCTGGCGATCTGGCGCAATTGGCCGACGAGGTCCTGCCACTCGCGGATGCGCAGGTAGTGCAGGAACTCCTCTCGGCACATGCGGCGGAATTGGTTGCCTGAGCGCTCCCGGCGTTGTTCGCCGAGGTACCGCCACAGGTTGAGATAGCCGAGGAAGTCGGAGTGCTCGTCGGCGAAGCGGGCATGCTTCTGCCGGGCCGCCTCCTCCTGATCGACGGGACGTTCGCGGGGGTCCGGAATCGAGAGCGCCGCGGCGATGACGAGCACCTCGCGGACGCAGCCTTGCCGCTGCGCCTCGACGATCATGCGCCCGATTCGCGGGTCGACGGGCAGCTGGGCGAGCTGCCGCCCGGTCGGCGTGAGCGCGCCGTCGGAGGTCAGCGCGCCGAGCTCCTCCAGCAGCGCCGTACCATCGCGTATGGACCGCCTGTCGGGTGGTTCGACGAACGGGAACCGCTCCAGATCGCCGAGCCCCAGTGCCTTCATCTGGAGTATGACCGAGGCCAGATTGGTGCGCAGGATCTCGGGCTCGGTGAACGTGGGCCGTCCGCTGAAGTCGCGTTCGGAGTAGAGCCGGATGCAGATGCCGTCGGCGACTCGGCCGCACCGGCCGGCCCGTTGCCGCGCGGACGCCTGCGAGATCGGCTCGATCGGCAGTCGCTGGACCTTGGTGCGCCGCCTGTACCGCGAGATGCGCGCGGTGCCCGGGTCGATGACGTAGTGGATGCCGGGCACGGTCAGCGAGGTCTCGGCGACATTCGTGGCGAGCACGATGCGCCGGCCGGAGTGTGGTGCGAACACCCGATGCTGGTCGGCGGTGGACAGGCGCGCGTAGAGCGGCAGCACCTCGGCGTCCACGCCGCGCAGCGCCTCGGCGGTGTCGCGTATCTCCCGCTCTCCGGACAGGAACACCAGGATGTCGCCCGGCCCCTCGCGCGTCAGCTCGTGCACCGCGTCGACGATCCCCTCGGTCTGGTCGCGCGACGCGATACGGGTGATGACCTCGTCCTCGTCGAAGGCCTCCGCCTCAAGGGGTCGGTACCGGATCTCGACCGGGTACGTGCGGCCGCTCACCTCGACGATCGGCGCACCACCGCCGAAGTGTCGAGCGAACCGTTCCGGGTCGATCGTGGCGGACGTGACGATCAGCTTCAGGTCGGGGCGGTTCGGGAGCAGTGAGGTCAGGTAGCCCAGCAGGAAGTCGATATTGAGGCTGCGCTCGTGGGCCTCGTCCACGATGATCGTGTCGTAGCGCAGCAGCCGCGGATCGCGCTGGATCTCGGCGAGCAGGATGCCGTCCGTCATCAGCCGGACGAGCGTGCGATCGCTCACGTGGTCGGTGAATCGAACTGCATAGCCGACGGCGTCGCCGAGCGGGGTGCGCAATTCTTCGGCGATGCGAGCAGCAACCGTGCGGGCGGCGAGCCGGCGCGGCTGGGTGTGCCCGATCGTTGCCTTGATGCCCCGGCCGAGTTCGAGGCAGATCTTCGGCAGCTGTGTCGTCTTGCCGGAGCCGGTCTCACCCGCGAGCACGACGACCTGGTGTTCGCGGATGGCAGCTGCGATCTCGTCGCGGCGCTCGCTCACCGGCAGCGGCGGGTAGCGGATCTCCGGGACGGCTCTTGCGCGCTCGGCGACGAGCCGCTCACCGCGCTCGATCTGCACCTCGAGACGCCGCAGGTCGGCGCGCCGGGACAGGCGCCGGCCGAGGCGGTCCGCGTCCCGCAGCGTGAGCTGCTCGATCCGTTGCCGCAGCTGGGCGACGTCCGTCACACCCCACCCCAAAATCCGATGATCTTGGACTTGTGGCTGGATATCAACCAGAAGTCCAAGATCACGGCCGAGGTACCGGCTCGGCGGCGGCCAGCAGTCGCTCGAACACCATCCGGTCGGCGCCCGGTCCGTCGTAGTCGGGCACCGGCCCACGCACGGTGAACCCCATTGCCCGGTGGAACGCGATCGAGCCGGTGTTGACCGGCCCTGTGATCGCATTGACCACCGTACAGCCGGCCTGTACAGCAGCCTCGAAGAACGCCTTGTACAGGCGGCGGGCCAGCCCGGTGCGCCGCTCCTCGGGCGCGACGCCGACGAAATGGATGTACGCGCCGCCGTTGGACGACGGTGAGTGGAAGCCGATCAGGAAGCCTGCCAGTACGCCATCTCGCTCGGCTATCAGGCTCGTGGCATGGAAGTGGTCGAGGAACAGCCGCGGCATCATGTGCGCCATCGGCCGGCCCCACCACTCGTCCAGCACGGACACGATGGCCTCGTAGTCATCGGGCCGCGCCGTCCGCTGGACGACACTCATGAGCGCTTCACTGCCTGCAGTGTGTACGTCAGCGGCAGCCGCTCCGGACGCTCGACCAGCCGCCACTCACGCAGCTCGCCCGACTGCTCCATCTGCCCGGGCAGCGCCTCCCACGGCACGGTCTCATGCTCGACGAGCTGTGTCAGCACCAGGCCCTCGTCCAGCAGCGCGGAGACGATCTCGCCCAGCCCGTGGTTCCAGCTGATTGTGACCGCGTGCTCGAGGCGCGCCTCGCCGTCGACGTACGTCGTCGGGTCCTCGAACACGATCGGCTCGGCCGTTTCGAAGTAGGGGTAGTCGATCACGAGGTGCTCGGTGTGGCGGTCGTCGATCGCCCACAACACCGGATGCCCTTCGCGCAGGAACAGCCGCCCACCCGGCGCGAGCAGCGAGGCGACCACCCCCGCCCAACGGCGGATGTCCGGCATCCAACACAGCGCGCCGATGCCCGTGTAGACGAGGTCGAACCGTGCCGCACCGAGCACGTCCATGGCGGCGTACACGTCCGCCTCGACGAATTCGGCATCCGCGCCGGCCCGGGCAGCGAGCCGGCGAGCCTCGGCGATCGCCGCCCCGGAGAAGTCCAGGCCCGTCATACGCGCGCCGAGCCGCGCGAGCGAGATCGTGTCGGTGCCGATGTGGCATTGCAGGTGCACGCCCCGTATCCCGGTGAGGTCGCCGAGCCGTGGCACGTCGAAGCGCACCACCGCGGTCAGCGCCGCTGGGTCGGCGGCGAGCCGGTCAACGGCGTAGAACTCCGATGCCACGTGCACCGGCACCCGCTCGTCCCAGTTGGCGCGATTCACCACGCGGTAGTCGTCGTCCACCCCTGCACTGTGCCACGTCAGCGGATGATCAATCCGTCCCGGACCGCGCCGAGGGCTGCGAGGTAACCGACGATGCGCTGGCGCGCCGCCCGGTACGCCGGGGTGGCCGGCGCCCGGGGCAGGTCGATCAGCCGGATCTTCGGCGTGACATCGACCCATGTCGGGATCGCCTCGGCTTCAGTGATCTTCCAGCGGTGCGGCGCCACCTCGGTGAACGTGAACCGCGGCATGGCCCCCTCGCGGTCGTCGTTGCGGATCACCGCGTGCCGTGAGATCTGATCGCCCATGCAGTAGGCGACCCATTTGCCGGCGATGCGCTGGAAGGGTTCGACGGCGTGGGCGTGATCGCCGAGGATCACGTCGATGTCCGGCGACGCGAGCAGTGCCCGTGCCTGCTGCTCCTGCAGCGCGGTCACGCCGTGGTTGTACTCGATGCCCCAGTGCATGCTGAGCACGACGATGTCGGCACCGGCGGCCTTCGCGCGGCGCGCGGCGGCGAGGATGACGGGCACGTCGGTGAGGTTGGCCTCCCACTCCTGCCCCGCCGGCGGGGTCAGGCCGTTGAACCCGAACGAGTAGGCGAGCTGGGCGATCCGGGCACCGTTCGGCAGCGTGATGATGAGCGGACGCGCCGCTTCCGCGGGGGTGCGCGCGCTGCCGGTGTGTTTCAGCCCGGCGGCGTCCAGCTCGTCGAGGGTGCGCTCCAGCCCGGCGTAGCCCTGGTCGATCGTGTGGTTGGACGCCGTCGTGCAGCTGTCGTAGCCAGCTTCGCGCAGCGCGGTCAGCACCTGCGGCGGCGCGCTGAACGTGGGATACCCCTGAAACGGTCCCGAAGGCGGCGCAAGCGGCGTCTCCATCTCGCAGATCGCGAGGTCGGCGGCAAGCGTGTCCGGCGCGATCGACGCGAAGATCGGCGCGAAGTCGTAGCCGCTGCGGCCCTCAGCGCGCGCGTCGGCGGCGGCCTGCTCCCACACCGGCGGGTGGATCAGGACGTCGCCCGAACCGGTGATCGTGACGGTCCGCGGCTGCGGCTTCGGCAACTGCGGCGCCTGGACTGTCCGGGTGACGGTGACAGAGAGCGTTCCCGGCGGGGATGCACTATCCGTCGCGCTGCACGCGGCGAGCACGCAGACCGCCAGCGCGGCAAGCAGACGCTTCATGCGCCGCATCCTAGGATCGCGCCGTGCAGCCGCACCGGCCGAAGGATCTGTCGGAACTCGAACTCGGCTTCGCGCGGCAGCGCGCGGTCCGGTGGCTCTCGCCGCGCGTGCTGGTCAACACGGGGGCCCGGGCACTGCTCGCGTCCATCTTCGGCAGCTACTCCGACAAGCGCGAGCTGCAGGCAGTACTGCCCGGAACGGTGTACCGGCACGACGACGGCGACGAGCTGTGGTTCGACTTCGTCGCCGACCTGGGCGACGGCTTCGACGCGACGTATTCGGTAGCGTCCCTGCTCGCGGCGCCGGCGGTGCAGGCCGGCGAGCTGCAGCTTCCTCGCGGGCGGCTGCTGATCCTGGGCGGCGACGAGGTGTACCCCGCCGCGTCCGCCCGCAACTACGAGGACCGCATGAAGGGGCCTTACCACGCCGCACTTCCGGAGCGGCTGCTGCTCGGGCCGACCATGCTCGCGCTGCCCGGCAACCACGACTGGTACGACGGGCTGACCGCGTTCCTGCGCGTGTTCACCCAGGGCCACCCGATCGGCGGCTGGGCGACAGAGCAGACGCGTAGCTACTTCGCGGTCGCGCTCCCGCAGCGATGGTGGTTGTTCGCCGTCGACGCGCAACTGACGTCCTACATCGACGCGCCGCAACTTGCCTACTTCCGCGAGGCCGCGGAACACCTGCGCCCCGGCGACGGGGTCATCCTGTGCTGGCCGACGCCGGCCTGGGCGCATACCGACCGCGATCCGCAGGCCTACGACCCGATCGATTTCTTCGACCGCGACATCGTCCGGCCGACCGGCGCGTCGATCCGGGTGATGCTGTCCGGCGACTACCACCACTATGCGCGGTACTCGTCGGACGACGGCGGCGAGCGCATCACCTGCGGGACCGGCGGCGCCTACCTGATCGCCACCCACCGGCTGCCGGAAACGATCACCGTGCCGTCGCCGCGCTCGCGCATGCGCCGCCAGACCGAACCGCGGACGTTCCGGTTGCGCGCGCGATACCCGGACACATTCGCGTCCCGATGGCTGACCCCGGGCATCCTCGGCCTGGGCTGGCGCAACCCTGGATTCATCGGGCTGCTCGGCAGTGTCCAGGCTGTCTTCGTGATCTCGCTGATCTTTGCGATCGACTACGGGCGGCGCCTCGGCGGCGGATGGTCCAGCCTCCAGACGCTGCGGGCGTCGTTGCCCGCCCTGCTGCTCGCCGTGCTGATCGTCTACGGCGCGGTGGGCTTCGCCCGCATTGATCCACGTAACCCGCGGCGCAGCGCACTCGTCGCGGGTCTCGTCCACGGCATCGCCCAGGTCGGCCTCGGCATCGGCTGGACGGCGTCGGTCTTCGCGCTGCACCGCTACCGGCCGGACTGGCTGCCGGACGCCGCGCTGGCGCTGATCGTCGTCATGGTCACCGTTGTGGTAATCGGCGCGGTCGCGACACTGGTCACCGGCGCGTACCTGGCATTGGCCAGCCAGTTCGACGTCAACGTGAACGAGGCGTTTGCCGGGCAGTCCATCGAGGACTACAAGGGGTTCGTGCGAATGCGCATCGCGCCGACCGGGCAGCTCAGCATCTACCCGATCAAGGTGGCCCGGGTCTGCCGGGCCTGGCAGGCCGATCCGGACGGCGCCGCCGGCGCTCCGTGGCTGCGTCCGCTCGATCCGCTGCGCACCGAGCTGATCGAGGATCCGATCACCATCAGCCGCTGTTGATCACTTCAGACGCGGGCACGGGCGCGCTCGCGTTGCTCGACGAAGCGCACGGCCTGCGCGTCCAGTCCCGTCATGAACGCCGCCAACTCGTCGCGCGCCTGCTCGCCTGCCGCACCAAGATCGGAGCGTTCGAAGACCCGCCAGAACTTGAGGATCGGCATGACGACCTCGTCGTGGTGCAGCCGTAGGTCGTAGATCCCGGCCTTCGCGATGATCACGGAGTTGCGGCGGAAGTCACGCATACTCGCCCCGGGCATCTGGAAGCCGACGACCTCGTCGCGGACCGCCTGCATGGTGTCGTCGGGCTCGACGTCGAATGCCGCGGCCACGAGATTTCGGTAGAACACCATGTGCAGGTTCTCGTCGACGGCGATCCGGGCAAGCAGTTGCTCGGCCAGCGCCTCGCCGGCGGCGCGGCCGGTGTTGCGGTGCGACACCCGGGTGGCCAGTTCCTGGAAGCTGACGTAGGCGATGCCTTGCAGCAATGTCTTGCTGCCGGAGTCGTAGCCGGCTGTCATATGTTCCATGCGTAGCTGCTCGAGCTTGACCGGGTCGACGCCGCGGGTGACGACGAGGTAGTCGCGGATGGCGACCGCGTGCCGTCCCTCCTCGGCGGTCCAGCGGCCCACCCAGTGCCCCCAGGCGCCGTCACGGCCGAACCGGCTCGCGATCTCGCGGTGGTAGGAGGGCAGGTTGTCCTCGGTGAGCAGGTTGACGGTCAATGCGGTCTGCGCCACCGGATCGAGCGTGGAGTCGTCGGGCGTCCAGTCCTCGCCCCCGAGAGACGCGAAGTCGCGGCCACGGCTCCACGGGACGTAGTCATGCGGCTGCCAGTCACGGGCGACGCTCAGGTGACGGTCGATGTTTGCAGCAACCACCGGTTCGAGCTCGTGCAGCAGCCGCGTCTGCGGCGACGTGGTCATCGATCACCTCCGCTCGCGTCTAACCTACGTCACCGTAACCTTGCGCCGCAGGGCCTACGACGGTTAGTGCTGTACTGCACACGCACGGGTTATTGCCCTGTTAGGGGCAATTGCGCCAGACTGCGCAACGCCGCCACGGGGGCGGTGTGTCAGCGCGGACGCATGAGCCTGTACCGAGAGCGGTGCGCCGGCCGTTTTGAGCCGCTGCGCTACGGCGATTTGCGCTCGCCTGCACCCGAGAGGGGATAGCGGGGTCTTACTCATGCCGAAAATCGGCGGCCGAGCGCGGGTAGTCAGCGTCGGCGCGGCAGTCCTGGCAGGTATGGCAGGAATCGTCGGGGTGGTGATCTTCGCCAGTCCGGCGGGAGCGTGGCATGCGACTGTGCAGGGTACGGCGAGTTGCGATTCGTCGACCGGAACGTGGACCGTCACCTACGAAGGCACGTCGACCAATGCGGGCACGGTCACGGTCAAGAGCCTGACGCCCCAGACCGCCTATTCGCCGCAGAGCCAACACGTCGGTGACAACGGGCCGTTCACGATCACCCAGTCCGATGTGCCGAGCACGGCAACCGAAGCGTCGATCACCGTCCATGTGGCGTGGGATGAGCAGAGCACCGAGAACGGCGACTTCGTGTCCTCGCCCGTCCAGCTCGGCGGGTCGTGCATGAAGGCGACGACCGCGACGCAGCCGACGTTCACCAATGGGACGTGCACGACTCCACAGCCGTCCTACACGATCCCTGATGTCGAAGGCGTGACGTACAAGGTCAACGGCTCGGTCGTCGCGCCAGGAACCCACCCGGCGCAGCCGGGTGACTCGATCACCGTCGAGGCAGTCGCCCAGAACGGCTTCGTGCTGAGCGGGGACACGCAGACTTGGCAGTTCACCTTCGCGGCATTGCCCGCGAAGTGCGCCGCGGCGCCGACCGAGACCCCGCCATCCTGTGTGTCACCGAACGGCCGCTACACGATTCCTACGACCGAGGGCGTCACGTACTTCGTCAACGGCAAGCAGACGGCGGCGGGAACGTACTCCGGCAGGGCCGGCTCGTCGGTGAAGATCACGGCGGTGGGCAGCAACGGTCACGCGGTGCCCGGCACCTCCCGCTGGACGTTCCGGTTCCCGGCGACGCCAACCGGCTGCAACGCGCACGTGCCGGCATTCGTCGACAACACGTGCACGCTGCAGGGTAGCTACACGATCCCCGGCGTCACGACGGCCGACTACACCGTGAACGGCGTCGCCGTGACGGCCGGAACGCACCACGCGACCGCCGGAGCAACGCTCACGATCCGGGCGTCCGCCAAGCCGGGTCAAGCGCTGACCGGTACGACGTCATGGACGCACACGTTCGCGGACCTGCCGCAGTGCGCGCCCGACACACCGAGCGCCAACGACACGCTGCCGCGGACCGGTCCCGACGTGCCGGTCGGCAAAGCCGGCCTGCTCGCCGGGCTGCTCGCCCTCGTCGGGACGGCGCTGCTGTTCGCGGGCCGCAAGCCGAGCACACCCGGGCGGCACAGCGCGCGGTAGCGCCCGAACGAGCGATCGAGCAGCGCGCTCAGCCGGACTGGCTCGGCGTGCTGCTCGATCCGTCGATGGTTGCCGCCGGCGTATTGCCGGTCGCCGCCGACGACGTGTCCGTCGCCGCCGCTGCGGGAGCGGTCACGGTGATGTCTTGGGTCTTCGTGGAAGTCTGGCCGGCGGAGTCGGTCACCGTCACCGTCACCGTGTAGGTGCCGCCCGCCGCATAGGTGTGCGGCGCGGTCGGCTCCGGCTGCGGCCCGACGGCTGCCGTGGCGTCGCCGAAGTCAAAGGTGTAGGTCAGCCCGGACTTGTCATCCGTCGACGCGGACGCATCGGCGGTAACGTCCAGCGGCCCACCACCGGCCGTCTGTGCCACGGAAAGACCCGCTGTCGGCGGGGTGTCCGTCGGAGGCGGTGGCGTCGACGAGCTCGGCGGCGCTGAGGTACCGCTACCCGGCGGCGAGGTGCGCGGCCAGGTCGGCGGAGCACCCGGACTGCCCGGCGGCGTGGACCCACCGCTCGACGGCGGCGTCGCTGACGTCGTGCCCGGGCCGGACGTCGGGCCCGAGCCGGACGTCGAGCCCGAGCCTGACCTCGGTTGGGACGGCGACGTCGGTACGGTCGAGAGCCCGAGCGGCGGGCCGGGGTTCACCGGCGGCGGCAGCGGCTTCTCGTTCGCCGGCGGCTTGGGCACGGACGGCAGGATCGGGATGGTCACGCCCGGCTGACCGGACGCGTAAACCTTCTCCAGCGCCAGCACCGTGGCGAGGTAGGCGTCCGATTCGTTGTACGCGAGGACAGCGCGGATCTGACCTGCGGCGGTCTGCAGGTTGCCCCCGGCCGAGCAGAGGTAGTCGGCGGCAGCAAGCGCCGCGTCGTAGATGTTGAACGGGCTCACGACGCCGTCGCCGTTGCCATCGACACCCCACGTCGCCCACGTCGACGGGATGAACTGCATCGGCCCGACGGCGCGGTCGTAGACGGTGTCACCGTCGAGCAGCCCGTGGTCGGTGTCACGGATCAGCGCGGTGCCGTGCCCGTTGAGGGGGATGCCGATGACTCGCGGCGCATCGGTGCCATCCGTGTACAGCAGAGAGCCTGCGAACCGGCCGTGGTCCGACTCGACCCGTCCGATCGCAGCGAGCAACGGCCAGGGCAGCCCGCAGCCGGGATACGTTCCGGCGACACGCGCCGCCGCCTTGCGGTAGGCGTCGAGGGCCGCCGCCGGGATGCCGTCGGCAGCCAGCTGCGGCGCAGGCGGCACGGACGGCACCGCCGGCGTGGGTTGTGGCGTGCGACCGGGCACACCGGGCGATGACGTCGGCGGCACCGGTGACGACGGATCCGACGCTGCGCCGGCAGCGAACGGGGCTCCGCTGTTCGGCGCCGCCGACGAGCTGGCGCTCGACGTGGTCAAATCCGGTGCGGCGCCGACGCGATGCGCCGTAACACCGGCGCCGCCGAGGCTGAGCGCGGACGCCACGACTACCGAGGCGATTGCGAGCCGCTGCTTGCGCGATGTCCATAGCGGCATGCGCAGCCGCACTAGTGCATTCGCTGGGTCCGCGTGTGCAGGGACGTGCTGCTGCATTCGCGTGCCCCCTCGCTCGTCCTTCGACGTTGCCCCCCGTAATCGGGCGAGGAGCCTGGCCTCCCGAGGCTAACTCGGAATCGTGCGAAATGGTACCTCTCGCTGCTGTTGGTTTCCCCTGCCGTGTCCTTCCGGACACGCAGAGTTTCCCGGGCACACGCAGGAAAAACGGTCGATCACCGCCCTAAACTCTGGCCATGGGGGTCGCTGTCGCGGCGTTCTCGCTTGCCGCCGCGCTGATCGTGTTGCTGCCCGGCCCGGACACCCTGGTCGTGCTGCGCGAGTTGATGCGCGCGGGGAGGCGGCGTGCTGCACAGACCGTCGCCGGCGTGCTGTGCGGGCTGGCGGTATGGGTGGGTGCCGCGGCCTTCGGGCTCTCGGCGCTTCTGCGGGCCAGCCACACGGGCTACGTCCTGCTCAAGATCGCCGGTGGGGCGTACCTGATCTGGCTCGGCGTGCAGTCGCTGCGGCTACGCCGGCTGGCCGAACATCCGCAGCGACGCCTGCTCGGGCGCGGCTTCGTCGCCGGCCTCGCCACCGACCTGCTCAACCCGAAGGTCGGCGTCTTCTTCGTGACGTTCCTGCCCGGCTTCGTGCCCCATGGCTACTCGGTGGGTCCGGTATCGGTCTTGTTCGGGGCGATCTTCATCGCCGAAACGGCGCTGTACTTCGCGGTGTTGCTGGCGGTCGCGACGCCGGTCACCCGGTGGCTCAGCGATGCCCACATACGCCGCCGTATGGACGCCGCGACGGGGGCCGTGCTCATCGGGCTCGGTATCCGGCTCGCGGCCGAGCCGTGATACTGACGACCCGGGCGCTCAATCGCGCCACGCTGGCCCGGCAGCTCTTGCTGGAACGCGCCGAGCTTCGCCCCGCCGACGCGCTCGAGCAGCTGGTCGGCATGCAGGCCCAGGCGCCGCGTGCGCCGTTCGTCGGACTGTGGTCCCGGCTTGTCGACTTCCGCCATGAGGACCTCTCGGCGCTGGTCAGCTCGCGCGCCGCGGTCCGCGTCGCCTTGCAGCGCCGGACGCTGCACCTGGTAAGCGCCCGCGACTGCCTGGCGCTGCGTCCGCTGCTGCAGCCGCTGCTGGAAAGCGGCTATCGCGGGAGCCCCTTCGCCCGCCGTGTTTCCCCGATCGACGTTGATGCGGTCCGGCGCGCGGGACAGGCGCTGCTCGACGAGCGGCCGCTGACTCGCGTCGAGTTGGGCCGGGCGCTGACCGAGCAATGGCCGGGCGCGGATGAAGAGGCGCTTGCCTATGCCGTCAGCTACCTCGTGCCGCTGGTGCAGGTGCCGCCTCGCGGCACGTGGACCGGCGCCGGCGCGGTGAGGTGGACGACCGTGCGGGCGTGGCTCGGCGCCGAGGCGTCCCGGCCGATGTCGGCGGACGACCTGCTGGTGCGCTACCTCGGCGCGTTCGGGCCGGCCTCAGCCATGGACGCGCAGGCGTGGTGTGGGCTGACCCGGCTCGGCGAGGTCGCCGAGCGCCTCGGCCGGCGGCTATTGCGCTTCCGCGATCCGAACGGCCGTGAGCTGCTGGACCTGCCAGAAGCGCCCCGTCCGGACCCGGACACCCCGGCGCCGCCGCGGTTCCTGCCGGAATACGACAACCTGCTGCTGTCGCATGCCGACCGATCGCGGGTAGTGCCGAACGGGCGCATGGTGCCGCTTTACCCCGGCAATGGCGGCACCCGCGGGGAGTTGCTCGTCGACGGGACGTGGACCGCCAACTGGGCGATCACCCGCGCCGACGGCACCGCGACACTGACCGTCGAACCGTTCGGCCGGCTGCCGCAGCGCGCCGCTGTGAGCGCGGAAGGCTTTCAGCTGCTGGCGTTCGTCGCGCCTGGAGCGGCTCATGACGTTCGCGTGGCGCCCGCCCCGTAGTCTCCGACCGTGATGAGCGCAAGCGCTGCGAACCCGCCGCCCGCGACGCGGAGTGGCTCGCAGGACGCGCCGCTTGACGGCGCGGTCGAGACACACGCAGCGGCGGTCTCGTGACGGCGTTCTTCGTGCGGGAGGCCGGCGACCGGTTCGCCGCGACGGACTTCACCCGGGGGCCGTGGGACGCCGACGCACAGCACGGCGGGCCGCCGTCCGCACTGGCGGCGCACCTGATCGAAACCCGGGCGGGCGCCCGCACCGACATGCGGGTAACCCGGATGACCGTCGAAATCATGCGCCCCGTGCCGATCGCGCCGCTCACCGCGGCGCTGCGCACCGTCCACAGCGGCCGAAGCGTCGAAGTCGTCGAGGTGCTGCTCACACCGGACGACGGCCGCTCCGTATTGCGCGCGACGGCGCAGCGCATTCGTGTGACCGGCGATCCCGGCGACGCGCCGACCCCGCAGCTCCCGCCGCCGGCCGACGGCACACCCCGACCGTTCGAGTTCCCGTACCCGGTGGGCTACCACACGGCCCTCGAGACGCGCTTCCTCGCGGGCTCATTCACCGAGCGCGGACCGGCGATCTGCTGGACCCGCCTCACCGTGCCGGTCGTCGCCGGCGAGCCGATCTCGCCACTGACCCGGGTGATGGCCGCCGCCGACTCCGGCAACGGCATCAGCAACGTCCTGGACTTCGACACGCACCTATTCGTCAACCCGGACCTAACCGTGTACCTGCACCGCTATCCCGCCGGTGAGTGGGTAGCGCTCGACGCGCACACCACGCTCGGTGGCGGCGGCATCGGGGTCGCCGACACGCTGCTGTGCGACGAGCGCGGCCCGATCGGGCGTGGGGTGCAGAGCCTCTTCATTGCGGAGCGCAGATGACTGTCATGGCACGCGAGATCGGCGAGCAGCCGGAAGCGCTCGCTCGGACCCTCGAGGCGCTGCTGCCGCTGCGGCCACAGATCGCCACGCTAGCGCAGGGACGCCGGCATCTGCTGTTCGTCGCGCGCGGCTCGTCCGACAACGCGGCCATCTACGGCCGCTACCTGTGCGAGGTGCACGCGGGGCGTCAGGCCGGGCTCGCCGCGCCCTCGGTGGCGACGCACTACCGCGCGGACCTCGACCTGTCGGATACGGTCACCGTGTGCGTCTCACAGTCCGGCGAGACGGCCGAGATCGCCGAGACGCAGGCCTGGGCGGCGGCCCACGGCGCGCGAACCGTCGCTGTCACGAACGTCGGCGACAGCTCTCTGGCCCGAGCGGCCGACCTGGCACTCGTCACCCAGGCCGGCGCCGAACTCGCCGTCCCGGCGACGAAGACGTACACCACCCAGCTGGCCGCGATCGCCGTCCTCGTCGACGCACTCGGCGGGCCGCCGCTCGACTTCGACCGGGTCGCCGACGAGGCCGCCCGGCTGCTCGAGGTGGATGTGGCCCCGGCGGCTGCCGCGCTGGCCGTGGCGCGCGACACGCTCGTGACCGGGCGCGGCATCACGTACGGCACCGCGCTGGAGGTCGCGCTCAAGCTGGAGGAGACCTGCCTGCGCCCGGTCCGCGGACTGTCCTACGCCGACCTCAAGCACGGGCCGATCGCTGTAGTGGACGCCGACGTGGCCGCGGTGCTGGTGGCTGCCCCGGACGGCCCCACCGTCGAGGGAATGACGCAGCTTGCCGCCACCGTGCATGCGCGGCACGCCACCGTGCTGGGCATCGGCGGCGACGCGGCGTTCGCGGCACAGTGCGACGTGGCCCTGGCCGGTCCGGTGTTGTCCGAGGAGCTGGCGCCGCTGGCACTGGCGATCCCGGGGCAGCTGATGGTCGAGGCGCTGGCCCGCCTGCTCGGCCTGGACCCCGACTCCCCCCGAGGTCTGTCGAAGATCACGCAAACCTGAGCGATTGCGTGATCCAGGTGCCGCCGGTCATGACCGCGTCCACCTGCAGCCCTTCGGACAGGACGACGAGATCGGCACGGCGAGCGAGCTCGAGCGTGCCGGCGGACAGCTCGAGCGCACGGGCGGGCACCGTGGTCAGCGCCGCCACAGCCTCGGGCAGCGGCACTCCGGCAGCTACCGCGTTGCGCAATGCGACGTCCTGGGTGAGCGTGCTGCCCGCGATGGAGCCTCCGTGCGTCAACCGGGCGACACCATCGCTCACCGTGACGTCCAGTCCGCCGAGCAGGTAGTAGCCGTCGCCCACCCCGGCCGCGGCGATGGCATCGGTGACAAGCGCGACCCGCCCGGCGGCCACCCGCATGACCCAGGCGGCGAGCGCCGGGTGAACGTGCACGGTGTCGAAGACGAGCTCACACGCGGCCTTGCTTTCGAGCAGGGCGCCGATGACGCCCGGCTCGCGCTGATGCAACGGCCGCATCGCATTGAACAGGTGGGTACCGACCGTGGCCCCGGCGGCGAGCCCGGCACGTGCCTCGTCGTACGTGGCGTCGGTGTGCCCGATGGCTGCCACCGCGCCGCTGTCGACAACCTGGGCTATCGCCTCGAGCGCTCCGGGCAACTCCGGGGCGATCGTGACCATGCGCACGGCGCCTCGTCCCGCGTCGAGCAGGGCGGCCACCGAGGCAGCATCGGGCGCGCGCAGCAGGGCCGGGTCGTGCGCGCCGCGGCGGGCCGCGGCAAGGAACGGGCCTTCGAGATGGACGCCGGCCACAAGCCCCGACGCGACCAGCGGCGCGAGCGCCGCAACCTGCTCCACCAGCTCGGGAATCGGCGCGGTGACCAGGCTGGCCAGGCACGTGGTGGTGCCGTGCCGCCGGTGGAAGTCGACCACCGCGTGCGGGTCGTCCGTGAAAGCGGCCCCTCCGCCTCCGTGCACGTGCATGTCGACGAACCCGGGTGCGACGTAGCGCCCGCCAAGATCGATGCCGTGCTGCCTTCCCGCACCTGATGCGGCCACCCGCCCGTCCTCGACTTCGAGCCAGCCGAGTCGCACACCGGAGACGCCAATCAGCCGGGCGTTCGTCAGCATCACACCCATGAGCGTACGGACGGGCCACAATGACGCGATGACATCGGTGCGGGCGCTTATGGCGCCCGACTGGACAGCCGTGCTGCGCATCTACGCCGAGGCTGTCAGCCACGACGCCGTCCCGTTCGAAACCGAGGTACCGCGCCGCGAACTGCTCGACGCGCGATGGCTGCCGGGCCACCGGTGGGTCGCGGAGTTCGCGGGAGTCGTCGTCGGCTGGGCGGCAGCGAGTCTCGTCTCGACCCGATCGTGCTTCGCGGGCGTCGCCGAGACGACGGTGCACGTCGCCGATCAGTTCCAGGGCCGCGGTATCGGCCGGATGCTGCTGCAACGGCAGGTCACCGCTGCCGACGAGGCCGGCCTGTGGACGCTGCAGACCTCGATCTTCCCCGAGAACATTGCCTGCCTCGAGCTACACTACGCGGCCGGATTCCGCATGGTCGGCGTCCGCGAACGGATCGCGCGGCACCGGGGAGTATGGCGGGACACCGTGCTCGTGGAACGCCGCCGAGGCTGATCATTTTGCCCGGATAGACTGGCGCCCATCGATCCGTCGCCGATGGGGGAGGCCGATGCGACACCGGTTCGGCCTCACGGTCAGCGTGCTCGCGGGGTTGGCGCTCTCCGGATGCACGGTCACGGTGGCCGGCCGCTACGTCCCTCCGCCGACTGCCCCGAACTCGACGCTCGCGGTGGTGGACGACTCCGGAGACGGATTCGACCAGACCGTCAAGAACGCCCTGGACGACGTGTTCCGCTTCTGGCGGCAGGTGTATCCGTCGGTATCCGGCGGCAAGCAGTTGCCTGCGCTGAAGGGCAAGTTGTACTCGGTCGACGGCGCCCATCCCTCGGCCGCTGCCAAACAGAACGAGTGCATCAGCAAGGCAGGTGCCAACGCGGTCGTCGACAACGCCTTCTACTGCGAGCTCGACGACTCCATCGCCTGGGACCGTAACTCGCAGCACCTCGTGCCGGCTCTGGGGGCCAAGTACGGCCAGCTGCTCGTCGCGATGGTGTTCGCACACGAGTTCGGCCACGCCGTCCAGGAGCGGCTCGGGCTGTTCAACGAGGACGTGCGGCAGATCGTGCACGAGTCACAGGCCGACTGCGCGTCCGGAGCGTTCACGGCAACCGTGATGCAGAACACCGCCCCGCACCTCCGGGCGACAGCGGCCGACCTCGATCGCGCGCTGATCGGCTACCTCAACGTCCGCGACGACACGCCCGCCGACCAGAAGGAGATCTCGCACGGCGACGGCTTCGACCGCATCGCCGCGGTGGCCGACGGCTTCGAGCACGGCGTGACCGAGTGCTACAAGCCGGACTGGGCCAAGCGCACCTTCACCGAACGCCCCTTCGCACCTGGCGAAGAGCAGCAGACGGCGGGTGGCAACGAGCCGTTCGAGCAGGTGATCAACCCCGGCACGCAGGCCCAGGGCGGTGGCGGGCTGCAGCCCGACCTCAACCGGTTCTGGACGAAGGCTGCGAAGTCGATCAACAAGAACTGGGCGGCCGTCAAGATCGCCCAGGCCGATCACCCGAAGTGTGGCGACACGAACAGCGAGTTCGGCTACTGCCCCGACGACAACACCGTGTACTTCAACGTCGACTTCGCCAAGCAGGCCTACAACAGCATGTCCATGCTGAGCATCGACAAGCAGACAGCCGACGTCACCGTCGAGCAGAACCAGCCCGGCGACTTCGCGCTCGGCGAGCTGTTCTCGTACGGCTGGGGGCTGGCGGTCCGGCACCAACTCTTCGACCGCTCGCTGGACGACGCCGGCGCGCTGCTCGCCGCGAGTTGCTACACCGGCGCGTACGCCAAGGACGTCAACGTGGCGCCCCGCGCCAATCACTTCGGCCTCTCGCCGCCGGACATGGACGAGGCCACCAACGCCGTCCTGAGCCTGGTCGGTCTCGATGAGGCATACAGCTCACGCGGCACGACCGGGCTGGACCGGGTGCTGAGCTTCGTCAAGGGCTACACCGGCGGGCTGCACGTCTGCTGAGCCAGGCGGTCACGCAGTCCGGCACACGCACGCTCGACCTGGCGCAACACCTCGAGGAACCCGTCCGGCCCGTCGTAGTACGGGTCCGGGACGTCCAGGTCGTCAGCGCCAGGATCGTACGAGCGCAGCAACACGATCTTCTCGCGCGCCGCCTCGGGGTTACCGGCCAGTCCGGCGATGTGCGTGAGCCGCGCCTCGTGGCCGCGGTCGAGGGCCACGACCAGGTCGCGGCTCGCGAAGTCGGCCGCGGTGAACTGCTTCGCCGTGTGCCGGGGTGGACGGTAGCCGTGGGCGACCAGCGTGTCGCGCGCACGGCGGTCCATGTCGTCGCCGGCGTGCCAGTCGCCGGTGCCCGCCGAGTCCACCTCGACCCCGCTGATTCCGGCCGCGCGCAGCATCGACACAAGCACCGCCTCCGCCGTGGGCGAGCGGCAGATATTGCCTGAGCAGACGAAGCAGACGCGGTACGCGCTCACCGCCCCATCCAAGCAGGCGGCCGCCGGGGACTCGCGTTCCACCGTAACGGGCATATGGGACCTAAGGATTTGCAACCGAGGGCGCCGAAAACGAGTCATAGGCAGCGGATAACGTTGCGGGCATGCCGGATCTCGACCCGTCATTCCTGGCCCTGCCCATGCGCGAGCTGGCCGATATCGCGCTCGGCCGGGCCCGCGAGCTCGGCGTCACGCACGCCGACTTCCGCCTGGAACGCATCCGCGTCGGCTGGCTGCAGCTGCGCGACGGCAAGCTCGATTCGAGTAGCGACTCCGAAGACCTGGGCCTGGCGGTACGGGTGATCCACGAGGGCGCCTGGGGTTTCGCGAGTGATATCGCGCGCACTCCGGAAGCGGCGCGCCGGCTCGCCGAGCAGGCCGTCGCGACCGCGAAGATCAGCCGCGTGCTCAGCGACGACCCGGTCACTCTCGCGGCGGAGCCGACCTACCCGGACGTGACCTGGGTTTCGTCCTACGAAATCGACCCGTTCGAGGTGCCCGAGACCGAACGTATCGCCCGGTTGAGTGAACTGTCCGAGCGGCTGCTCGCCGCCGACGGCGTCGACCACGTGGACGCATCGCTCATGCACGTGCTGGAGAACAAGTTCTACGCGGATACGACGGGGACGACCACCACCCAGCAGCGGGTGCGCATCAATCCGAGCTTCACCGCGGTCCACGTCGACCGGGGTGAAGGCAAGTTCTATTCGATGCGCACCATCGGCGGGCCGGCCGGCCGCGGCTGGGAGTACCTGAGGGGCACCGGCTGGGATTTCGACACCGAGATCGCCGAGCTACCTGAGCTGCTCGCCGAGCATGTCAAGGCGCCGAGCGTCGAGGCCGGCAGCTACGACCTGGTGATCCACCCGACGAATCTGTGGCTGACCATCCACGAGTCGATCGGTCACGCCACCGAGCTCGATCGCGCACTCGGCTATGAGGCGGCGTACGCCGGAACGAGCTTCGCCACCTTCGACAAGCTCAATACGCTTCGGTACGGCAGCGGTGTCATGAACGTGACCGGCGATCGCACCGTCGAGCACGGTCTCGCCACTGTCGGCTACGACGACGAGGGGGTGCAGACCCAGGCGTTCGACATCGTGCGTGACGGCACCCTCGTCGGCTACCAGCTCAACCGGCACATGGCGCAGGCGAAGGGACTCGGCCGCTCGAACGGGTGCGCATTCGCCGACTCGTCGGGGCACATCCCGTTGCAGCGCATGGCAAACGTGTCGCTCCAGGCCGACGTCAACGGCCCTTCGATCGAGGAGCTGATCAGCGGCGTGCAGCGCGGCATCTACATTCTCGGCGACCGTTCCTGGTCGATCGACATGCAGCGCTACAACTTCCAGTTCACCGGGCAGCGCTTCTACCGGATCGAGAACGGCCGTCTTGCCGGCCAGTTGAGAGACGTCGCGTACCAGGCCACGACCACGGCATTCTGGGGCTCGCTGGAAGCGGTCGGAGGGCCCGCCACGTTCCACCTGGGCGGTGCGATGAACTGCGGGAAGGGCCAGCCCGGACAGGTCGCCGCCGTGTCGCACGGCTGCCCGGCGACGCTCTTCCGTGGCGTCAACGTGCTCAACACCGTCGCCGAGGGAGGCCGCTGATGGCCCAGGTCCAGGACTTCGTCGAGCAGGCGCTGCAGCTGTCCACTGTGGATGGTTGCGTGGTCGTCGCGTCCGAGCACACCGAGACGAACCTGCGCTGGGCGAACAACAGCCTAACGACGAACGGGCAGATGACCTCGCGTTCTGTCACCGTCGTATCGGTGGCCGGCGAGAGCGCCGGCGTCGTCACCCGGTCGGTCAGCACGCCCGACGAGCTTGCCGTGCTGGTGAAGGCCAGCGAGGCGGCCGCCCGGGACGCCGCGCCGGCCGACGATTTCGCACCGCTCGTCGAGCCGTACGACACCGATGACGACTGGGATACGGACCCGGCCACGACGAGCGTCGACGTGTTCGTGCGGTTCGCGCCGGAGCTCGGGACGGCGTTCAAGCAGGCGGGCAAGAACGGCCGGCTGCTGTTCGGGTTCGCCGAGCACCAGATGACCTCGACGTTCGTCGGCTCGTCCACGGGACTGCGCCGCCGCTTCGACCAGCCGGACGGGCGAGTGGAGCTGAACGGCAAGTCCGACGACTACACGCGCTCGGCTTGGGCGGGCATCCATACCCGCGACTTCTCCGACGTTGGACTGGACGCCGCGATCGAGCAGCTCAACACCCGCCTCGACTGGGCGGCCACGTCGGTGGAACTGCCCGCCGGCCGGTACGAGACGATTCTGCCGCCCGGCGCCGTCGCGGACCTGATGATCTACGCGTACTGGACGGCGTCGGCGCGGGACGCCGAGGAGGGGCGCAACGTCTTCGCCGGTCCCAACGGCACGACGCGCATAGGTGAGCAACTGTCGACACTGCCGCTGACGCTGCGCAGCGACCCGGCCGAGCCACGCCTCGCCTGCCCACCGTTCGAGATCGTGACGGCGTCCGAGGGCGGGCTGCAGTCGGTGTTCGACAACGGGGCGCCAGTGTCGGCGACGTCGTGGATCGAGAACGGCACGCTCGCCAACCTGGCCCGCACCCGGTCCTGGGCCACGAGGACGAGTGCCGAGCCGCGGCTGTACATCGGCAACCTGATGCTCGACGGCAGGGGCAGCGCGTCGCTCGACGACATGGTCGCTTCCACCGAGCGTGGCCTGCTGCTCACCTGCCTCTGGTACATCCGCGAGGTAGACCCGCAGACGCTGCTGCTCACCGGCCTGACCCGCGACGGCGTGTTCCTCGTCGAGGACGGCTCGGTGCGCGGTGCGGTGAACAACTTCCGGTTCAACGAGTCGCCGATCGACCTGCTCGGGCGCATCACCGAGGTGGGGCGCACCGAGTACACGCTGCCCCGCGAGTGGAACGACTACTTCTCCCGCACGGCGATGCCGCCGGTCCGCGTGCCGGACTTCAACATGTCCACGGTCAGCCAAGCGTCCTGAGCGCGGCCCGCCCCTTGACGCCGCGCTAGGCGGGCTGCACCACGTGGTTGCGGACGTGCTCGAACACCACGGCGGTGCGCACGTCCGCGACCTCGGGTCGCTTGGTGAGCGAGTCGAGCACGAAATCCTGCAACGCCTGCGGGGTGGGGACCGCGACGTGAACGAGCGTGTCCTCGAACCCGGTGATGATGTAGACGGAGAGCGTCTCGGGTAGCCCGGCCACGAAGTCACGGAACCCGTGCATCACCGCGCGCGACTGCGGACGCAACCGTACGAAGATCATCGCCTGCACCGGGCGGCCGAGCGCGGCCAGGTCAGCCACGGCGTGGTAGCCCGTGATCACGCCACGATCGCGCAACCCGCGCGTCCGCTCGAGTGCGGTGGACGGCGCGACGCCGAGGTGCGACGCGACGTCCCGATTGCTGCGCCGACCGTCGGCCTGCAATGCGGCCACCAGTGCCGAATCAAGTTCGTCCACATCCGCCTCCGTCGCCGACTTGCCGAACATGGTTCGGTGTAATCCTGGAATTGCCGGTGATTGTCCTACGGTTGTAGGTGATGAGCACGCAACCCGATACCAAGATCGTGATCGTCGTACGCGATGATCTGGCCACCTGGCAGAAGCTCAATCTCACCGCCTTCGTGAGCAGCGGCATCGCCCACACTTCGCCCGAAGCGGTCGGCGAGGCGTACCAGGACGCCGACGGCACCAAGTACGCACCGATGTTCGGCCAGCCGGTTCTCGTGTTCGCCGCGGACGCCGACGGCCTGCGCCGCAGCCTGGATCGGGCGCTGGCCCGCGGCATCGTCCCGGCGATCTACACCGAGGAGCTGTTCGCGACGGGCAACGACATCGACAATCGCGCAGCTGTCGCCGCCGTCGCGCAAGCCGATTTGAACGTGGTCGGCATCGCGCTTCGAGGGCAGCGCCGCGATGTGGACAAGGTGACCAAAGGTCTGACGCTTCACCGTTAACGGGACCCACCCTGTGAGCAGCGACGCAGCAGACCCCGGACTTGTAAGCGTTGCCGGGAAGTAAAGTCATTCGAATCCCCGACCATCAAGCCGCACCGACTCCGCCGGCACGCGGCATGAGCAGTCAATGAGGACTGACGAGGAGATTCGCGATGACCATAACAATTCCCGGACTCGAACAGGCGCCGACCCAGCACGCCAAGCTACTGGCCTGGGTGCGCGATTGCGCCGAACTGAGCCAGCCCGACCGGGTCGAGTGGGCCGACGGATCGCCCGCGGAGTGGACGCGAATCACTGATCAGCTTGTCGCGGCCGGGACGTTCACGCGGCTCGACCCGGCCACGAAGCCGAACTCGTTCTGGGCCGCGTCTGACCCGGCCGACGTCGCCCGGGTCGAGGATCGCACCTTCATCTGCAGTCGCGACCAACGCGACGCGGGGCCGACCAACAACTGGATGGACCCCGACGACATGAAGGCCATCCTCACCGAGCGGTTCCGTGGCTCGATGCGCGGCCGGACGATGTACGTGATCCCGTATTGCATGGGGCCGCTCACGTCCGATCATGCGCAGCTCGGCGTCGAGATCACCGACTCGCCGTACGTCGTCGCCTCCATGCACATCATGACGCGGTGCGGCACGCCGGCGCTCGAGAAGCTCGGTGACGACGCGGAGTTCGTGCCCGGGCTGCACAGCGTCGGTGCCCCGCTCGACCCGAAGGATGCGGCCGATTCTCCATGGCCGTGCAACGAGACGAAGTACATCGTCCACTTCCCCGAAGAGCGAGCCATCTGGTCCTACGGCTCGGGCTACGGCGGCAACGCGCTGCTCGGCAAGAAGTGCTACTCGTTGCGCATCGCTTCGGTGAAGGCGCGCGACGAGGGTTGGCTCGCCGAGCACATGCTGATCGCCAAGCTGATCTCACCCGAGAACAAGGCGTACTACATCGCGGCGGCGTTCCCCAGCTCGTGCGGCAAGACCAACCTGGCCATGCTGGAGTCGACCCTGCCGGGCTGGCGGCTCGAGACGATCGGCGACGACATCGCGTGGCTGCGTATCGGCGCGGACGGCCGGATGTACGCCGTCAACCCGGAGAACGGCTTCTTCGGCGTCGCGCCAGGCACCGACTACCGGACCAACCCGAACGCGATGCGCACCATAGGCAAGGGCAATTCGATCTTCACCAATGTGGCACTCACCGACGACGGCGACATCTGGTGGGAGGGCATGGGCGAGCCGCCGGCGCATCTCACGTCATGGAAAAAGCAGGACTGGACACCTGACGCAGGCGAACCCGCCGCCCATCCGAATTCGCGCTACTGCACCCCGATCTCGCAGTGCGACACCCGCGCGCCGGAGTGGGACGATCCGCGAGGCGTGCCGCTGGATGCGATCTTCTTCGGGGGGCGCCGTGCGACCACGGTCCCGCTGGTGACAGAGGCCCGCGACTGGCCGCACGGGGTGTTCCTCGGCGCCACGATGTCCTCGGAGACGACGGCCGCCGCCACCGGCAAGGTGGGTGTGGTGCGCCGCGACCCGATGGCGATGCTGCCGTTCCTCGGCTACAACGTGGGTGACTACTTCGCGCACTGGATCGACGTGGGCAAGGGCGCCGACGCCGCCAAGCTCCCGAAGATCTTCTACGTGAACTGGTTCCGCCGCGACGCCGAGCGCAACTTCCTGTGGCCCGGGTTCGGGGAGAACGTTCGCGTGCTCAAGTGGGCGATCGAGCGCATCGAGGGACGTGCCGCCGCGCGGGACACGCCGATCGGGCGTGTCCCGACCCCTGAGTCGCTCGACGTCGCCGGCCTTTCGATAGCCGCCGACGCCGTGGCTGCCGCCCTGAACATCGACCTCGACGAGTGGCGCGCCGAGATCCCGGCCGTCGAGGAGTGGTTCCGCAAGGTCGGCGAGCAGTTGCCGTCGTCGATGCACGACGAGCTGGCCGCGTTGAAGCTGCGCCTCGACGCCTAGGCGTTGCGGCGCCGGTTTATCCCACGAATTGTCGATTCAGGGGCGCTAGCAAGGGTTGTCGATGATGTTGCGGAAGTCGTTGAACAGGACGCGCGTGGCGCCACCACCGCCGAAGCGCAGGTAGGTCAGCGGCAGCAGAGCCCCGTACTGGTCGTTGCGGCCGAAGTCGCGGGTGACCCCCGGGGTGGTATTGCCGAACTGCCAGGTGCACGTGCCGCGGACGTCGGTGTTGGTAAAGAACGGGTAGAACTGGGCAGGCGTGCCGGAGTCGGTCTGCGGGATCAGCGTGCAGCCGACACCGGTAACGCGGTTGCACGTGGGTTCCACAGCGGGCAGATCGGCTTCGAACGCCGTGCGTTCGAAGGCCTGGTCGTGGTTCGGCCCCGTCCTTGCGCTGGTGAACTGGAACGGTGTGGGGTGCAGGCGGGTGTTACCGTCCGGCCAGACCGGTGTGTAGGAAACCCCGTCGAAGCCGACGTTCGTCTCGGTACACCCCTGCACCCTGACCAGTAAGGACGCGGACGGCGGGAAGCAGAAGTCATTATCGCCGTCGGTTGGTCGCTGGTCTGCGCCGCTGCCCTCGGTGTTTCCGGCAGGACACACGATCGGGTTGCCGGCGCTGTCCAGACCGAACTGCGTTGCCGGGACGGTCGCGCCGTTGCAGAACTGGAAGTGGCCGATCTCGTCGGAGAACGCGACGTTGTAGCTGTGCGCCGCCCAGATCACGCGCGTCTGCTCAGACGTGGTGCTGTACATGGGGTGGAACGCGTAGGGGATCGCGTTGCAACTGGTGCCTGTCGGGTCGTACTGGATCTGGGTGAACCCGTTGGCCGGGCTCGCCGTCATCGAACCGGACTTGTTGGTGGACAGGTCATTGATCTGGGCCTGCACCCCGTCCGGAGTGTCGTGAATACCCACCTGCAACCGGTCGCCGGAGTTCATGAAGAGGTCCTGCTTCGCGTTCGGCGTGAAGGTGGCGAGCGTGGAGTCGATCGGGTTCGCCGGTGCCTGGGCTACGCCGTTCTTGGTGACGAACGCGAACTGGAAGGTCTCGAGGCCGACGCGGGCGCGACAGGTCGGATTCTGAATGGTGCCTGCGACGGGGTCCTCCAACAGACTGAAGACGTTCATCGCCGCGCACCATCGGGTGGGGCTGCAGGTGTCCGCTCCGATGGCAACTGCCCAAGTAGGCCACGGCACCCAACCCGGCGGATAGAACTGCAGTTCCAGGAAGGCCGTTCCAGGGTGGTTGGGCGATACGGCGGGATCGACGATGTTGCTGTCGCTGTCGGGCGGGCACGTCGACACCTGCTCCGGGTAGGACTGGGTGTCGCACAGCGCCATTCCGAACCACAGTGAGCCGTTGAGCTCGAAGTTGTAGCCCTTGCCCGGTTGGGTAGGACGTGCCGGCGTCGGGTCGCGCGGCAGCGTGACCGAGTAGTTCGTGTTGTTCCCGGAGCCAGGCTTGTTCGAATAGAACAGCAACGAGGGCTCGTCGTGCCCCACGTAGCGGTCCTCGCCGAACACTTGCGCCGAGTCGACGACGTCAGGGCACAGCGTGCTGTATTCGCAGTTGATGCTCATGTGCTGGTTCGCCGGCCGCGTCGACGCTTGGGCGGCCGAGGCCGAGGCCGTCGCCGCAGTTCCGGCCACGGCGGCGATCGCCGCCGCGAAGATGACCAGCCAGCGTCGAGTGCGCAATTTCTGACTGAGCATGGCGTTCCCTTGCGCCGAGGGCCGCCGGTTTCGCCAGTCGCTCAGCGTGACCCGCGGCGGCCAAGAAGGGCCACGCCGACGAAACGCTCCCGCCCAAAACCGGGCATAACTCTGACCGACGCAAATGCTGTCGGTCAAGAAGACAGCCGACTGATGGCCTAAACCTGCTCCGGGTGAACCGATCGCGTTCGGTTCTCGTGTTTCCAGCGGGGTGGTCGACGACTGCGCTTTCCGCGCGCTAGGTCAGACCCGGTTGGACGATCAGGTCGGCGTCCCCGCGCGTCATCATGATCAGCTCGGCGTTGCGCTGGTCGCTGCCGCGCGCCCGCTGCTCCGCCTCCGCGCGGGTGCGCCCGTATGCCATGTGCCGCTCGATGAGGCGCGCCAGCCGGGTCGGCTCGTCCAGGTCGACGAACCACACCTCGTCCAGCAGTTCGCGTACGTCCTTCCAGGACAGCAGGTAGTTGCCCTCGGTGATCACCAGCGGGATGTCGCGTGGGATCGCGATCGCCCCGGCGATCGGCTCCTCGATCTCGCGGCGGAACTCCGGCGCATAGACGACATCATCGGTGCGATCCTGCAGTCGGCGTAGCAGGGCGAGGTAGCCGGCCGCGTCGAACGTGTCAGGTGCGCCCTTGCGGTCGAGCCGGCCGAGCCGGCGCAACTGCGTGGCGGCGAGGTGGAAGCCGTCCATGGGGACCAGTACCGCGTGCGGAGCCAGCGCGGACGTCAGCGCCCCGGCCAGGGTCGACTTGCCGGCGGCCGGCGCGCCGGTGATGCCGAGCAATCGGCGTTCCCCAAGAACGATCAGGGTGCGTGCCCGCTCGACGAGCATCCCGGTCGACCTCGCCGACATCAGCCCTCCGTACGCCGAGGTATGGACCTGCCGGATACGCTAGCGTACGGGTGTGCCCACCGCCAACCCGCGCCTCAACCGCGACACATGGATCGACGCAGCCCTCGCACTGCTCCTCCAATCCGGGCCGGACGCGGTTGCAGTCCAGCCCATCGCCCGGCAACTCGGCACCACGAAGGGCTCGTTCTACTGGCACTTCTCGTCGCGTGACGACTTGCTGCGGGCGACGCTCGCGCGCTGGGAATCCGCCGCCGGCGATGACCTGATCGCGTCCGTCGATGCTCGTGCCGGCGATGCCGGTAAGAAGGCCGAGGCGCTCGTCGAGGAGGTGACGGCCGGCGAGCGTCCTGGTGAGTTGATGCTCCTCGCCGGCACCAACCACCCGGACGTGGCCGCAGCCGTCGAACGAGTGGCCCGCAAGCGGATCGACTACCTGGCCCGTCAGTTGCGCAGTTCCGGACTTACTCCCGCGGCTGCGCAGCGCCGGGCACTGCTCATCTACACGGGCTACGTCGGCTACGCCGTGCTCGCGGCATCGACACCTGGCGTGCTGCCCGAAAGCGCGCGGGGCCGCCGCGCCTTCGTCAGCGAGATGGCCGAACTGGTGTTGCCCTAATCGGGTGGCGGGCGCCGGTAGCGTGGATAAATCGTGACCGACGATCCCACGCTGCGTGCTGAGCGTGCTCATCTCGAACTCGCGCGGCGCTGCCTCGACGCCATGCGTGAGGACGCGGACCGCATCGCCGACTACGGTGTCGACGGGCTGGCCAGCGAGAGTCTCGGCGCGTTGCGCGCCCAGCGGCTCAAGGCGCTGGCCGCCGACCCGGACGCCCCGCCGTTCTTCGGCCGCATCGACCGCGACCGCGAGGCAGAGGAGTTCGGCGACGCTCGCGAACCGAACATCGAGGTGCTGCACATCGGACGCCGCCACATCCGCGACGACGCTGGCGACCCGGTCGTGATCGACTGGCGCGCCCCGATCAGCCGCTCGTTCTACCGGGCTACGCCGGCCGACCGCATGGGGGTGCACCTGCGGCGCCGGTTCGGCTTCCGGGACGGTGAGATTTCGAGCTTCGAGGACGAGCACCTCGATCGCGGCGAGGCTCTGGGCCTGGCGTCGGGGCTGCTGCGCGCCGAGATCGAACGCCCGCGCGTCGGTCCGATGCGCGATATCGTCGCCACGATCCAGCCCGACCAGGACGAGTTGGTGCGCGCCGATCTCGACACCTCGCTGTGCATCCAGGGCGCACCGGGCACCGGCAAGACCGCGGTGGGCCTGCACCGGGCGGCGTACCTGCTCTACACGTACCCGGCACGGCTGCGGCGCTCGGGTGTGCTCGTCGTCGGACCGAACCGCGCGTTCCTGCACTACATCGGCCAGGTCCTGCCGGCCCTGGGCGAGGGTGGCACCCGTCAGTCCACAGTGGACGATCTGGTGGGGCATGTGCCGGTCCGTGCTCAGGAGCCGGCTTCGCTCGCAATCCTCAAGGGCGATGCCCGCCTCGCCGACGTGCTGCGCCGCGCCGTCTACTCGCACGTTTCCCGGCCGGCGGACGACCTCGTGGCCGTCGTGGGGACGCGGCGATACCGGGTCCCGGCCCATCGGCTGCGCCGCTACATCGACGACGCGCGCCGAGCCGGCGTGCGCTGGTCGATCGCACGGGACAGGCTGCGCACGCAAATCGCCGAGGACGTGCGCCGCCAGCGCGAGGACGCCGGCGGTGCCCCGTCCGACGCCGAAACGGCCCGCATCGCGCGCTCTGCCGCAGTGCGCGAATTCGTCGACACCGTGTGGCCCCCGCTAGATCCGCTTGCTCTGCTTACCAGGCTGTACAGCGATGCTGCGTTCCTGGAGCGATGCAGCCCGGCGTTGACTCCCGAGGAGCGAACCGCGCTGGCACGCCCGGGCCGTCTCCAGCGGTGGACGGCAGCCGACGCAGTACTGATCGACGAGCTCGTCGCCGCGATCGACGGCGTCGACTCGTACGTCCACGTGGTGGTCGACGAGGCGCAGGACCTGTCGCCGATGCAGTGCCGCGCGATTGCCCGCCGCTGCCCGATCGGATCGGTGACGGTGCTGGGCGACCTGGCTCAGGCGACCACGCCGTGGGCGCCCGGGGCGTGGCCGATCACGCTGCGCCACCTCGGCCACGACGGAGCCGCCATCCGTCCGCTCACCGCCGGCTACCGCGTGCCCGGCGAGGTGCTGGAGCTGGCCAACCGACTGCTGCCACACATCGCGGACGTCCCGCCCGCGACTTCCGTACGTCACGGTACGGACGCCCTCAGCTACGCGGACGACGCCGCGGCCGCCGTCGCGCGATACCTCGGCGTTGAGGGTTCCGTCGGGGTGATCACGCCGGATGCCCGCGCGATGGCGATGCGGCAGGCGCTGGCGGCTGCGGGCATCAGCGCAGGGGACGTCGCCGACGACCCACGCGTCGCGCTCGTGCCGGCGAGCGCAGCCAAGGGCTTGGAGTTCGACTCGGTCGTCCTCGTCGAGCCTGCGGAGATCGTCGCCGCCGAGCTGACTCGGGCCGGTGGCCTGCGCCGCCTGTACGTGAGCCTGACGCGGGCCGTGTCGCGGCTGACCGTCGTAGGGGGTCTACCGGAGGAACTCCGCGAACGCCCGCCGATCGCGCAAGGATTGCTCGCCTAACACACGGAATTCTTGCTCGATCGGGATGGTGGGTCGGTTACGCGGCAAGCAGCGTCCGGAGCTGCGCCACGATTCGGTCGGGATGGTGCACAAGCTCGGCCCACGTCACGCGCAGCAGCCGCCAGCCGCGTGAGACGAGTTCGTTGCCTGGCGCCCGGTCGCTGTCGAACCGATCGGAGGTATCGCCGTGGTGGCGTCGGCCGTCGACCTCGATCGCGACCCGTTGCCTCGGCAGTGCCACGTCCAGGTAGCAGGTACCACCCGCCAGCAGCACCTCGTATTGGGCGACCCAGCCGGTGATGCCGGCACGGCGCAGCAACCGGTGCAACCGGCGCTCGGACTCGGCCTGGGCACCCGGTTCCAATTCGGCGACCAGAAGTCGCAACTGCCCGTTGCCGGTTCGTCCGCGCTCGTCACGGAACGCAGCGATCAGGTCCTGCTCTCGCGCCCAGTCTCGTTGGAGCGCCCGGTCGAGCAGCCCACGGGCGGTGGTGAGTGATTCGGTTCGCAGTAGGTCGATCACCGTCCGCGCCCGGTCTGTGATCATCAGCCCATCGAAGCGGACACTCGAAAGCCGCCCGAGCGGCACGCGATGGGTGCGCACGCCGGGCACCGGATGACGGAATCGGCGGTCCGCAACGGTGACGTGCGCCGAGGACGAGGCCGGAACAGGCAGCTGCCAGAGCTCCGCCGCGGAGCGATGGCTGATGACCCCGCCGGACCACAATGCGGCTGCCCACAGCTGTTGTCGCGCCGACGCGGGCGCGGCCCGGGCCGAGTACACGCCTGGCAGGATCTCGACGAGCTCCCTGCGATGCACCAGGCCGGTGATCCGCGACTCGGAAAGCCCACAGCTGGCCAGCTGCGCTCTGCTGACGGCGCCGGCCTGCCGCGCCGCGCGATCGCGCCAGTCCATCCGCGCAGTGTGGTCTTTCCGGGCGATTGCCTGCGTCCGAAATCCACAGGCCGCCCGCGCTTCGCCGATCAAGCAAGAATCCCTCGCCTGAGGCTAGGGATTCTTGCGCGATCGGAGGTCAGGAGGCTAGGGATACTTGCGCGATCGGAGGTCATGAGGCTAGGTAGGTCAACACCCGGTTCATCAGGTCGGCCTTGTCCGCCGCGGTGCCGTACGCCTCGAACGGGAACGCCAAGAACACCACCTTGTATGCACCGGCCGCCACGCTCAGCGCGTCCGGGGCCGTCGTGTCGTCGGTGAACGCAGGCGTCGCCGGAGCCAGAGGCGTGACCTGGTCCTCGAACTCGGCATTCAGCACCGTGTGATCGAGCGGCACGGCGCCGATGCCGTCGCTCACCGGGCTGCCGGCCACGCCGTGGACGTCGACCGTGCCCTTGTCGTTCTGCCGTTCCGTGCCGTCCCAGGCGATGTGCAGGTAGTTGCGCACGAACGCCGTAGTGCCCGCCGCCTGGTCGAGAATGTCCTGACCGGACATGAACAGCCGCCCGCCGCCGTCCAGGAACGTCGCAAGCTCCGATTCGTACGGCGTGATCGGGCCCGGGTAGGCGTTGCCGGTGAACCAGACGACGTTCTTGTGCGCGGTCAGCAGCGACTGTGGGATGTTCGGATCAGCCGTTAGGTCCCAGTAGCTAAACGAGGCGCCGTTTGCGGTCAAAGCGTCCCTGTAGTAGGACCCGACATCGGGAAGCCCGGTGCCCGGCGAGCCGTCCTCGTCCACCACGAGGGTGTCGACCGCGACGGCAATCGTGGTCAGCTTCGCGGTGGCGCTCACCGACGCGTCTGCCGACGACGTTGCCGTGACCGTCGTGTCCGACGCCGCGCCGTTGGCCGCCGATGCGGGCACGCTCACCTTGATGCACACGTCGAGCGTGTCACCCGGCGCGACGGTAGCTGTCGTGGTCAGCGGCGTCGTGCACGTCGTGTCGTAGGCGGTGGCCGGCCACGTGGTGCTCGACGTCATCGCGTACGTGTCCGGTTGGAAGCCGCCGTTGGTCAGGTCCACGTGGTAGGCCGCGTCGCTGCCGACACGGGCCGCACCCGTCTGTTCGGCCGGCGCCATCGTCACCTTGTGGGCGGGCGCGATCGGCACGCTGTGCGGGCTGCCCGTCGTGGCCGCGCCCTGGTCGGACTTGACCACGATGCCGTCGTTGACGATGGACGTCGTCGACGGCGACAGGCTGGGCGAGATCCGCACCGAGAACGGCACCGATACGCTGCCGCCGGCCGGGACGGTCAGCCCGCTCCAGCGGACGCTGCCGCCGCCGAACGTGCCTCCGCCGCCGGCCGAGACGAACGACGTCGAACCCGGTATGGGCGCCGCGATCGTCACCCCGGTTGCGGTGGCGTTGCCGACGTTCTTGACCGTGATCGAGTAGTCAACGGTGCTGCCAGGCCCGACCGGCTTGCCCGAGTCGGACGTGGACACGACCAGGCCCGGCGTGTTGGCGCCGGTGCCGAGCGTGTACGCACCCCGGCCGTGCGTGCCGGCCGCGAGCAGGGCGTGCGAGGCGTCATAGTCGAGCTGCCAGACGGACACCTTCGGCATGTCCGTGCCCAGTCGCTTCCACGTGGTGCCGCCGTTGACCGAGACGAAGGCGCCGACGTCGGTGCCGAGGTAGACGATGTTGTCCGACGACGGGTCCAGCACGACCGAGTTCGCCGGGACGTCGGGCAGGCCACTGCTCACGTTGGTCCAGTGCTGGCCGCCATCGGTCGTCTTGTACACGTGCCCGGTGTTGCCCGGGGTCGCCGCGCCGAATCCTGCGTAGGACGCGTACGCGATTCGCCAGTTCGACCGGTCCACGGCGAACTGCGACACCGGCCGGTTCGGCAGGCTGCTCGCGCCGATGCGCTGCCAGCTCGGCGACGCGGCGGTTACCGCGTTCGGGCTGACGGACACCACGCCGTCGTCGGTACCGACGTACACGCCGTCACCGCCGTCGGCCGAGCCGATCGCGCTGATCAGGCAGCCCCGCGCGCCGTTCGGCGCCGCGCCGGGGCAGCCGGTGGTCAGGTCCGGGCTGATGACGTCCCAGTGCACGTCGCCGGCGGACGGCGTCTCGGCGTTGTTCGTGCGGTAGAGCCGGTAGGTGCCGAGGAACATCTGGTTCGGCTTGGCCCGGTTCTGGATCCACGGGATGTAGAACTCCGCGCGGTCCTGCAGGTTGATACCGCCGTCGATCGCCTCGTTGCCGAAGAACGTGTTCGCCTCGGACGGGTTGAAGCGGTAGGGCGAGATGCCGAAGTAGGTGCCGAACACGTAAGCCGGCACGCCCGGGTTGACGGTGTTCGGGGTCGTCTGGTCGACGATCACCTGGCCGCCGTCGCCGCCGGCCTGGTCGAACCAGCGACTGTTGGCCAGGGACTTGCGCTGCGTGCCGTTGTCCTGGGTGCCGCCCCAGTACTGGCCCGGGATGTTCGGCACGGTGGCCATGCTCGTGAACTGCGCGATGCGCAGTCCGGTCGAGTGGACGAGCGCCGCGGTGGTCCGGTTGACCGTGCCGTTCAGGTTCTCCCAGTCGGCGGCCGAGAGGGGGTCGGTCGCGCCGTTGCGCCCACCGCCGGCGAACGACTGCCAGACTCCGCCGTCGTTGCCGATCACGACGTGCTGGGTGTTGTTGGGCTGGAAGGCGATGGCATGGAAGTCGGGGTGCAGGTCGTACCCGATGTTCTTCCAGGTCAGGCCGCCGTCCTTGGACCGCCAGATGCCGCCCGACTGGGGGGAGAAGTTGTAGCCGTAGGAACCCTCGACGTAGACCGTGTTCGGGTCGGTCGGGTCCGGCTTCACCTCGTTGTCGTAGAAGCACTGGGTGCCGCAGTAGTCGAGGACGCGGTTAATGCCCGAACCCGTCGGCAGCGCTGTCCAGGTAGCCGCGTCGTCCGTGGTTTTGTAGACCTGCGAGCGGTGGTGCGTGCCGGACAGGTCGAAGTAGTCGAAGCCGGTGTATACGGTGGCGTGCGCGGCGCCGGCCGGGTGCGAGATGCCGAGCGAGAAGCGGGTGCCGCCCTCGGCGTAGTTCCCGGCCGGCAGGTTGCCCAGCGCGCTGGACCAGGTCAGGCCGCCGTCGGTCGAGCGATACATGCCGTCGCCCCAGAACGACGCCCACAGCACCTTGAAGTTCTGCGGGTCGGCAACAAGGTCGGTGGCGCCGTGCAGTTCGTTCGTAGTGCCCTTGCGCAGCGTCCACGTGGCGCCGCCGTTTGTGGACTCCCACACGCCGAACGGCGTCTGTGCCGGATGCGTCGTGCGGCGGATGCCGCCGCGGCCCCGCACCGTCGACAGGTAGAGGTGGTTCGGGTCCGCAGGGTCGACCACGATGTCCGTGGACGCCTGCCCGTCGAACAGGTCACCGGACACCTTGGCCCAGGTGACGCCGCCGTCGGTCGACTTGTAGACGCCGTCGCCGTAGTAGCTGTCGCCGGACAGGGCGCCTTCGCCCGAGCCCATGTAGACGATCTTGTCGTTGCTCGGTGCGACGGCCAGGGCGCCCACCGACTGGGTGTCCGAGTCGAGGGTGCGCGACGTCCAAGTCTGGGTGGCCTCGCTGTAGGTCCACACCCCGCCCTGCGCAGCGCCGAGGATGATCGTTCCGTCGTTTCGGACGGCCAGCGCGCCGATACGTCCGGACACCGCCTCGAACGTGTTCGAGGTGCGTGCCACCTGCACGATCGGGTCCGGACCGACGCTCGACCAGGCGCCGCCGCGCGCCGCGCCGCTCGTGGCCGCCACCGACATACCGCTCGCCTTGGCCGACGCGGTATCACGCAGCGTGGCGGCCTGGGTCATGTCGATGCCGCCGTTGTCGCCCGCGAGCAGCCGGCTCCAGTAGTACGCGTCGCGCAGCTTGTCGAAGCTCTGCTCGTCGTCGCCGTTGTCGTGCTCGCCCTTCGGAGTCAGCAGCACCGGCGCGTCGTCGGCCGGCGGCGGTGCCGCCGACGCGGGCACCACGGACACCAGCGGCGCGAACAGCGCCACGGCGGCAAGCAGGCACAGACGGGTACGAGTCACCATATTCCCCCGATCGGGACGGACATGCGCACCCGTTCTTAGCTGTTCATGAGCTCGCACACAAGAGCCTCTGCGGCTGTGGCGCGCTGATGC
>JBKPQY010000171.1:0-11046 GCA_046734315.1 Actinomycetota bacterium
AGTGCGTTGAGGGCCGCGGAGCCGTCGCCGTCGGTGATGACGATTTCCCGGTAAGGGTCGTACCGCGGCCCGCCCCGGCGCTCGATCAGCGCGGCGACCGCTTCCTTCATTTCGTCAAGCCCGGAGAAGGGCAGGTACGAATTGGCCTCGTCGCGGCCGAGCGCCGCGCGCGTCGCCTCGACCGCGTCCGGATGCGGCGGGATGTCGGTGTCGTAGTTCTCCAGGCGGAGAACCTCGGTATCCGAACCCGCCGCCTCCGCCACCCGGTCGATGCCGAAGCCGGGGATCCCCTGCAGCCGCGGTACCACTCGCCGACGATCCCAGCCTCGGCCTGCACCTGCAAGGCTGTGATCGTCGCACTCCCGCCGCACGGTCCGGGGGTTGTGTGGAATCGATACGACTGGTCCGGGTATTGGCTTCTGACGCCCGGGCGTTGGGCTGGTGTCCAGCGTGAGGTGGACCGGCCCCGATGGCCGGTCCACCTCACGAGTTCCTTTCGGTCAGTTGTTGTTGTAGTCGTCGAGGGTGTTGGCGAGTGAGTTCATCGTCGCCGCGTCCGCCGTACTGATCGTGGCGTGCGTGGATCCGTCGAACTGATACTTGCCGGGCAGCCTCACCGCTTGGTTGATCGCGGTGGTCGCGGCGCTCGTCTTGGCCGAGCCCGCCGTGTAGTTCAGCTCAGCGGCCAGAAGTTGGGCGGCCAGGTTGAACGCCGGGTCGCCGGCCTTCTTCGTGCCCCTGAGGTTCTGCTTGTTCAGCAGGTTCACGGCCTTCTGGCAGTCCTCGCGGACCGGTTGCACGGCCTTCTTGAACATTGCGAGGCGACGCTGAACGCCCACGGGATCCCGCTGCCATACGTCAAGCCGAGCTGAACGCACCGTCATGCGGCCGTCCGGATACGACAAGTCGTCTTAGCGCGGCGGATCCCGACCTTCCCAGAGGGCGTCGATGATGTGCTGTGGCGGATGCAACGGGCGGATGCCCTTCGGCATTGTGGTGGCCGGGCTCGGGGGCGCCGTCTCGGTTGCTGCAGGTTTGCCCCTGGGATGAACAGCGGGCGATGCCGTCGGCTGCTGCCATGCCTTCACCCGGTGTGGAGCTGTCGGCCCGCTGGCCGGCCATAGCCGGATGCGCCACTCGTCATCGGGTTTGGTTGGAGTCCAGCCGCGCGCCACGAACCCGCGTCCGGTGATCAGCACCCGGTACTCGCCCGGCGGCACCGGGACTCTGGGTCCGGTTAGGACGGTCGGGCTTTCGTAGCGGACTCCCGACTCATCGACTGGAAGCCACGCCTCGAATGCCTCCTCCCAGTCATCGAGGTCATCAGGCGGTTGGCTCTCGTGAACCTCGATCCGCAACCTCATGGCCGGGTTGTGCTGGTGCGGACTCAGGACGACCAGGAAGCCCTCGGTGCGAGCGATGCCGTCTCCTTCCAACGCCCGGTTCAGCGTCGGCATCGGATCGAAGCCCGCTTCCAGGCCGGCGGCATTGCCGGTCAGGTAGAACTGCCCGAAGTCGAGCGGGACGACCAGATCCCATACGGGCATTGGCCCACCGACTCCCATTCGCAACCGACGCTGAGGCTACTCGGCAGAGACGCACAACGCCTCGATTGCGGTCGGACCTGCTGTAACGGGCGGCCGTCATTCGTAAGTGGGTGGGTGTGGCAGGTCGGCGCGGTCGCGAGCCGGCGTTGCGCTCGTTCCCGCAGCCCGGCCGGGCCGGGTGGCGCGGAGGGGTACCGCCTGCCGGTGTGGTGCCAGTGGTGTGTAGAGGCATCGTCCGTTGCGGCGACCGGGATCCTCCGGAAGGCTGCCGGATGCGGTACGACGGGAGGCGAGACCTTGGAGGGTTTTGACGAGGACGAGCTTGTCCACGCGGCGCGGCTGTGGCGTGTGCTGTTGGACCGGTTCCTGGGCGACGTCGAGGCGAGCTGGACGGGCGAGCCCACGCTGGTGGATAAGGTCGAGCAACATCTTGGGGCCAATCCGCTGAGCCTGCCCGTCGTGACGGAGCGCTGGGCGCCGCACGAGCATGCCGATGTTCAGCTCGCCCTCGAGCGCTGGCTCGACACAAGCGACGGCACCGTGGAGATCATCGGGACGCCTCACCATGCCCGCCGACACCAGACGTTCCCGGAGATGCTCCAGTTCGCCCGCCGTGACGTCGGCTTCGTCGTCGGCCCACCCGACTGGGTCCACCTCCCAGTGTCGCCAGACAACACCCACCCGTGCGTCTCCTTCGGCGCTTTTCTCGTGACGGGCACACCGCCGCTCGCGATCCTGCTGCGCGGTCCCGATCCGCAGACCGGTAATCCGTTCGTGCAGCTGGAGATCGTCACCGCCGACGCCGAGGTCGCGCGCAGCCTGGTCGGCGAGCTACGGCGGCTCGCGATCGAGCTCTCGCCGGTTCGCGGGCAGATCGTCACGCTCGCGCCACCGGAGCGTCCCGGTGGCAGCCCGATCGCGTTTCTTCGCCGTCCCCGCTTGGTCCGCGAGCAACTTGTGCTGCCGGAGGAGACGCTCACGGCGGTCGAGCGTCAAGTACTCGAGGTCGCCGCGCTCCGCAGCCGACTCCGTGATGCCGCGCAGCACCTCAAGCGTGGGCTGTTGCTCTACGGCCCGCCTGGCACGGGCAAGACGCACACCGTCCGCTACCTGCTCGGGCGGCTCGAGGGTGTGACCGCGGTCGTGCTGTCCGGTGTCGCGCTGCACGAAGTCTCGGCTGCGTGCGAGCTGGCGAAGCGCCACCAGCCCTCGGTTGTCATCCTCGAAGACGTCGACCTGGTTGCCGGCGACCGCAGCTTCGGCCCGCCCGGCAGCAATCCGCTGCTGTTTGAGGTCCTCAATCAGCTCGACGGCCTCGGTGACGATGTCGACGTGGTGTTCATCCTCACCACCAACCGGGTTGAGGTGCTCGAGCGCGCACTCGCCGAGCGCCCCGGCCGCGTCGACGAGGCCGTCGAGATCGGCGCACCGGACGGCGCGGGTCGCGAGCGGCTGCTGCGGCTGTACGGCGCCGGCGCCGGGCTCGGAGGTCTAGACCTCACCGCGACAGTGGCGGCGACGGAGGGGCTGACCGCGACGTTCCTCCGTGAGATCACCCGCCGCGCAGTCGTCGCGGCCGCGCTCGCACGCCCGGACGAGACACCGATCCGGGTGCAGCAGGGCGACCTCGAGTCCGCGGTGGCGCAGCTGCAGACCAGCCGCGCGCAGCTCACCCGAGCGCTGCTCGGCCAGGACCGCGGAATCACCGAGCCACCCGGCCCCTACATCGAGCACGGCATGCAAGGCTTCGTCGCGTCCGCCGGGCCCTACCACCGATTCCCCAGTCCCGGGATCGCTCCCATCCAAGACGACGCTGAGCCCACGCCGATCCCTCCTGGCTGGGAAGACGACGACTGAACACCCGCCGAAGGCTGACCGCCCGCAGCTCCCGCCGAGCGAGCGCGCTACTGCCGAGGGCGCGTGAATGAGCTGATCTCCGGTTCAGGAAGCGATGATCAGAGTGTCTCGCCAATTGCGGAACACGTAGCGGTGGACCGACTTCAGGCCCACGTCCACACCCGGCGTCGCGAGCCGGCGCGTCCCGGACGCATGGTGACGTGCGCGGTTCGAGTGACCGTGGTTCCGCCCGACGGCGTCGACGAGAGCTCGAACTGCTCCTCAACCGCCGCACAGACGTGGCGTTGACACAGGTCCGTCCCGACCATCCGGAAGACCAGTCGATGTGGTGGCTCCCAGAGCGTTATCTCCTGCTGCACGGAGCCCTCTATCGCCATGCATTCTCGCGATGCACCGGCCTCGCCGGCACCATCGGGCAGACGACATTGCACAGGTCGTGGAGTACCCAGGCAGAACACAGGGCAGCGGTGCGGCAAGGTCATTTGTGAATCACATAGCAGCGGCCAGACAGCGGCGGCGGGGGCTGGGAAATCAATCTCACTCGTGACCCGCATGCCAATCGCCTTCCTCGGATACGCGCACCCCGTAAGGTGCGGGGCAGGCACGTCCTCATGTGCCGCGTTGGGTGCGCGGACGTGCCGATGAGCGGGGTGAACAGTGGATCGTGTGTGACGCTCGCCGAGACCCTGTGGTGACCTTACCTAGTAGTGATAGCGACGCCCTGCAGCAGTACGGCATGCGGCCGGTGCAGCGCGGTGATGTCGGTTTCGAGTTCGCCGTGGCCACGGCCTCCGCCGCGGACAGTCCCGCGGTGATCAGCTCTGCCACGGCGTGCGGAAGTGTTCCGTGCTGCTTGGCCGGGCCGATACCGGAGTCGACCCCGGACACCAGGCGCACGCCTGCCTGGTGCAAACGGCCGACGAAGTCCCGCCTGTCCTGCAGCATCTGTTCGGCGGTCAAGCCCGTGCGGGCCAGCATCGCCTTGAGCGCGGGCGGCGGCTGGTTCATCAGACGCGGGTCCACGCCGATGGTGGGGCCATACGGCAAGCCCTGGATCATCGATAGCTACGGCCACATTTACCACTTCAATGGCTAACGAACGCGAGTGGAGCGGCACACACGGTCTGATCGGCGCGGATAACACGCACTCGGCCGTGGGCGGCTTGCCACGCGGAACGACGGGTAGGGCGCGTCAGCGTGAACATCCGGAATTGCTGGTGATGGTGCATCCGATCGTGCCGAAAGTCGCGCGCTCGTGTTGTGCATGTCATGCAGCCGGTCGTATGAAGAATCCGCGGATGACTGGTTGGCGTTCGGTGCCGAACGCCAATTCCGGGTCTGCAGGTGGCCTGGTAGTGCAGCAGCGGTCGCGGGGTTATCGCGCCGTGGGTCGTGTGTAGCGGGTGTCGGTCTCGGGTCAGAGTCATGGCCATCTGGCGGGGCCGGGCGCGGCGCTGCGGGGCGCTGCAGGCCGATAATCACAGGATGCGCGTCGAGGTCCATCCGCTGACAGCCGCTACCTGGGATGACTTGGAGCGCCTGTTCGGGCAGCCCGGAGGCGGCATCGTGCGCGGCTGCTGGTGCATGTATTACCGGCTGACCGGGCCGGAGACGCGCGGCCGAACCAAGGAGCAGAACAAGGACGCGCTGCACCGATTGGCAGCCTCTGCCCGTGCTCCGGGCCTGGTGGGGTACGTGGAGGATCGCCCCGTTGGGTGGATCAGCCTCGGCCCGCGCGCGGACTACCGAAGACTCGCGCGCTCGCCGATCATGAAGCCGGTCGACGACGCTGAGGTCTGGTCGATCATCTGCACGTACGTCGTGAAGCCCTTACGAGGCAAGGGGATCCAGCATCAGATGCTGGCTGGCGCCATCGACTACGCCCGCGGCCAGGCGGTTCGCCTGCTTGAGGCGTACCCGATCGACAAAGACCAGCCGAGCCATCCGGACTTCATGTTCTTCGGCTCGCGCGCCCTCTATGAGCGTGCCGAGTTCCGCGAGGTCGAGCGGCGTTCGCCGACGCGCGTGGTGATGCGCCGCGCACTTTCACCCAGCCGGCGGAGCGGCTCTGCCTCACGTGGCAACGCCGAACGCCGAGCGGGTAGCCGGTCGCGAGCACACTGATCAGTTACGCATGTATCGGTGCGTGAAGCACACGGTGTTGATCAGGTCCGCCGGGGTCGTTATGCGTGCTGTCGCTCGGCGTGCGCTGATGCCCGTGCTTACCTGCGGGTTCGGCGGGACGGGTCAGCCGACTTGCTCGGCGAGGGTGACGATGATCCCCTCTGGCCCGCGCACGGAGGCCATGCGCCAGACGTGCTCGTACTCGCCGATGCCGCCGACCAGGCCGTAGCCGTCCTTTGCCAGCCGTTCGATGATCGCCTGCAGGTCATCCACCTCGAATGACACGCTGCGCAGCCCCAGTTCGTTGGCCATGGCAGCGGGCGATCCCGGTTCGTGGTTGGGCCGGATGAAGCTCGCCAGCTCTAGCCCGGCGCCTCCGTCGGGCGGCCGCAGCATGAGGAGCTCGGTACGCGAGTCCGGTATGCCAATGACGGTGTCCAGGAACTCGCCCTCCAGGAACGTGCGGCCCTCGACCTCGAAACCGAGCTCGACAAAGAACGCCGACACCGTGTCGAGGTCGGCGACCGTGATGCCGACGTGGTCGAAGCGTCGAATACGCGACATGCAATGCACCTTATCGCGCCGATTCATCGGTTCTTGAGCAACGATGGGTCATTGCAGCCGCTGGGAGCGAGCGTTTGTGCAGCGTTATCGTTGGAACGCCCATGTCACCATTCTTGGGAACTCCTGGCGCCAGAACGCGTCGCCGTGTGATCCGACCCGCTCCGTCATGACGACCTCCGCGCCTGCTGCGTGGAATGCTGCTGCCCACCGGGTCGCGTTCTCGTGGAAGAACGGCTCCTGGGTTCCGGCAACGAAGTACGCCCTCGGCAGTGAACTCGGCATCACGGCAGGCGGTTGGAATCCTGCGCCGGGGAGGCGCAGAACACCGCACCGTAGGTGTTTGGATGACCAAGTGCCATGGCGAGCGCCAACTCCCCGCCCGCCGAGACTCCGAGCACCGCTGTGCGTGCGGCGGGTATCGCCACCCGCACGCCACGGCCGCGCGGTGCCAGCGAGGTGCACTGAACCAGGGAACGCACGCGCCGACTGACGCAACCCCGCCGGACCGCTGGTGAGTGGTAGGACGGACCGGGTGTGCCTTTGGGCGGGCGGGCGAGGACGGTGTTGCAGCCGTTGAGCGGTGACCGGGGTTTCGGCGAATCCGCGCAGTTACCGATCGGGCATGTCGACCTTGCGCTCGACGTGCGCGGAGTCAAGGGTCGCGACATGGAGCGCGTCGTCGCCGACCGCGACGTGGACGAGCGAGTCGCGCGCGAGGCCGGCCAGCGCGGTGTGCAGCGGTTGGTTGACGTCGACGTTGGTTGTGCCGAAAGCGACCCCGCCCGAGTCGATGCCGTCGGCGAGCAGGTCCAGCCTCGCATAGACGCCGTTGCAGGCGGAGAACTCCTCGAATCGAAGCCGGTTTCCGGACGCTGTGACGACGGGGTCGAGCGAGCATTAGCGGGTAGCCGCGAGGTCGAAGTAGCGGGCTGCAGCCGCCCCCGGGCGAGTGTTCATGGCCCGTCCCCGCCCTGACGTGGGTCGCCGGTAACGGTGGGGTGCGAAGCTGAGAGAACGGTCGGCGGCTGCCATGCTGAGCTTGGTTTGACGCCCCGTTTCCGCTGGGGGTGAATGCAGGCGAGATCCGGCTAGGTTATGCGGAGTTACAATTCAGCATGGCGCTATATTGCCAGCAGAATCAAACCGAATAGCGCGATATCGATCTGAATTGAACCGTTGTAAGCCGGTTGGCGCAGGTTAGCAGACCAGCGTCGACCAGTCGCCGTCCGAGCACTAAACTAAATCAAATTGATGCGAGATCTAACTGTGCCTTTGTTGACGCAACACATTGTTCATGCCGGTGGTAGGTGTAGCTTTCCTCGTGTCCTAACGAGGTCAGGCGAGGGTCTGAGGCAGTCGGCGGATGGCTGGTAGGCCCTATTCACGTGGAACCGCACGTATCCCGATACGCGGAAACTTCAAACTCCCGCGATCCGCCAACACGACAGCGCCGCGTCTAGCCTAATGGCAGCTACGCGGGCGGCGGCTCCTGGTCGGATGGTTCGACGTCGCGGTCGCCATCGATCGCCGTGCCTGCCTGTCCCCGGGCTGCCTCGGGTGCAGGCGCCTCTGTTTGCTCGGCCGTGCGTGGCTCGCCTGTGGGCGGCGCCGGCGGCTCGCCGCCGGTAACTCCTTTGACGGCCGACTGCGCGGTGTTCGATGCGGCCCTGATGCCGAAATAGGCGGTAGTCATGGTGCCGATCGCGGTGAACGCACTTGTCAGTATCGAGACCACCTGGGCGGCGTTGGTGCCTCCCCCGGCCTTCACAACACCAAAGACCGCGGCAATGGCGATGGCAACATCGCCGAAGACCACAACCCCGAGACCAGTCCACGCCCGGGTTCTCTGGACGGCAGTGTCGTCGGAACCGTCGTGTGCCCCTCGGTCGGCCCGCTGGTTCGCCATCGATTCCCCCCAAGATCTAGTAGGACGACTCTGCCGGACAGCAAAAGACGTCAGCTAGCTAACTGGCGCAGCAATTTCGGACAGCGATCAGGCAGATGTCTGCACCCTAGATCATCCCAAGCATGCTCGCACGGTGTGCCGCTGTCCAGACCGACCTTCCGTAGGCCAGATTCAGTCTCACGGCGCGGCTGAACCGCCCTGGCCTTTCGGGAGACTCGGTCGGCAATTTGTGTCTAGTACGGCGTGACCTCCACGGCTTTGGTTCGTGGGCTGGAGAAGATCATGCATGACCACGAACATGCCCGTTGTATTCGTCATCCTGGCGGTAGCGGTGATGTTTGCCCTTTTATCCCGGCCTGGTAACGCTGGTATCGCTCGCCCGCTGATCTCGCAGGTTCGGCATGCCGTTCGACATGCTTGCCGCTTGGGTGCGGATCACGTACGCGCGTCTGCGAAGACGATCCTGAGCGTGGCGATGTTCCTGGCTGGGTGACGGTGACCATCATGACGGCCGGGTTAGTCGTCGTCATTTCGCCCTGTTCGGAGGGAAGATCACCACTGCGATCAGCGACGCAATAGACGTGGCTCGCGGGCTCTGTTGCGTTGGTCTGGTGGTTCTGGGCTGACAACACTGCACAGGTGACTCCGTCGACTTCGCCGTTGCCCCTGTCGGTGTATCGGTGGGTGCATACCTTCACGGCTGGGTACATCGACGCCGCTCGGTCGAGCCGGCGCGCGACGGGTGATCGGTGGTTCGTTGAGACCTACGTCAAGGGCGCCGGTCGTTGGACCTACCTCTCCCACGCCATCGATCAGCACGGATAGACCATCGACGTGTGCTGGTCGCGACCCGCCGCGACACCGCGACGGCGCGGACCTTGTTCACCAGCGCGCTGAAGGCGGGTAGCTCACCGCTCGAGGTCACGACCGACCGGCACGTGCCTGCCCGCGGCTGATTGAACAACTCGCGCCCAGCGCGCGGCACGTTTCCCAAGCGATCTAAGGGCAACGTCATCGAGGCCGACCACGGCCAGCTCAAAGCCCGGCTACGCCCGATGCGTGGATTGAAACGCCTCGCCTCTGCTCGCACCATCGCGACTGGGCACGCGTTCGTGCAGCACCGCGGACACTACGAACTCACGGTGACGTGCCACTGCACGACCGGGTCCGCGCCGCGTTCGACCAACTCGTGCTCTGCCTCCTCTGAGCTCAGCGTCCGAAACACCAGCCGAGGCGCTACGCACCTCGGATGCGCCAACGCAACAGCGCCGCTCGGCCTGTGATAGCCGAGCACGCGCTCGATAGCGACGGAGGTGTGCGGCGCGGCCAGGCGCTGCAGCGATGATCAAGTCGAAGGTTCACGCTCGCCTGGTTGCTGATCCGGGGCGGCGGTGTGTGCTGGCCGCCCTTGCCCGAGTCCGGCGACGAGCCCGCCGAGGGAGGACAACCGAGAGAACACCGCCAAGGTGTTGAGGTACGGAGCGAGCCGAGGCGACGAAACCGGTCGCCTCGTCGACTGGGTGGCCATCCCGGGGCGCGGCTCAAGCCTCAGGTTCACGGTGCGACCGGGCGCCGCCACGGTCATCACATTTGGCAGGCTACCCGTCACGCACACACTCACGAATCAGCGGTCAGTAGTCATTAATCGCAATCTCGACCTACCGAGCAGGCCATCTTGCACTTCCTCAAAGCCGAAACGCAGGCGTGACGGATTCCGAATGCCACATGGGATGCCACATCCGACTCAGGCGCGAACGACGCCGTCCCGCTGCGAAGGCGATAGCCATGGACCTGTAGCAAGCGGACGCGCCAACCGACAGAAACCGACAACGACGCCTGGACTGGACAGACCGCGCCGCAGGTGTAGTTGTCGAAATAGCGGTCGGAAATTCGCAAGGACATATTAGCGCACATGTGAGCGTTGGCCGCAATTGCAGCGACGCCGCATCTCACAGGACGTGCATTCAATTTGCACAACTGGCTTGCGGGACGTAGAAAGGTGTCGCGTCCATGGGGGCGCTTGAATCGGGGGCGACGTGCAATGCGTCGTATCAGCATATCGGGCATTCGTTCGAGAATTCGTAAATCTGGACCTGGAGGTGTCAAACCGCCGAACAGTCCGGCTGACCAGATTGGCCCTTCTGGTGACCACTGCTCGCCGTCTCAACGATGGCGCTGCTCGCACTGCCGGGTGCCGCTTCAGCCGCGGCACCCGACCATGGCAGGTTCGAATTCACGGACAGTTTCGTCGATTCAAATTGGCTGCCCGCTAACTGCATCAGGCCCGCTATCAGCTGCATCTAGTTGTCGAACCGTCGAACCGTGGCTGCTGGCGCAGCCCTACATGCAGGGGGTCAATCCATGACTGAAACACTTGGCCTCGACGCCACCCAGATCAAGTACGCGCAGGGCATCATCGCGGCATGCAAGGCCCGCAAACTGCCTGGCGACCAAGGCGAGCGGGTTGCCGACATCGCACTCGAGGTCGCGCTCACCGAGTCCGGGCTGCGCATGTACGCCAACTCGAACAACCCCGAGTCACTCAGGCTGCCCCATGACGACGTCGGCCACGACCACGGCTCGGTCGGCCTCTTCCAGCAGCAGGTCGGCGGCGCCCGGAACTCCACTGCGGACTGGGGCACCACCGCCGAGCTGATGAACCCCAGGATCAGCGCCGACAAGTTCCTCGACGTGCTGCTCAGTCTCCACTGGATGCCGATGACGAACTGGGCCGCCGCCCAGAAGGTGCAACGCTCCGCGTTCTCCGACGGGTCGAACTACAAGAGCAACGACGCGCGCGCCATCAGAATTCGCAAGGCCCTGTGGGGCGGTACCGTCCCCGGCCCCGGCCCCGGCCCCGGCCCCGCCCACGGCCCGAGCCCGGGCAAGCCGATCCACACCGTCGTGCCAGGCGACACGCTGTTCTCGATCGCCCGGGCGTGGGGCGTGACCTTGCAAGCGGTGGAGGCGGCGAATCCGCGTGCCGGACACCCGGCTGGCAACTTTGACAACATCCGACCAGGGGACCAGATCGTCCACCCCTAGACC
>JBKPQY010000172.1:0-9333 GCA_046734315.1 Actinomycetota bacterium
AGCCGCGCACGCCGGGCGCCGCAACTGATGCAGTAGCGGATCAGTGCGTCATTGCCGCAGCCGAGCGTCGCGCACAGCCGCTCGCCGCGCCGGAGCACGCGAGCGTCCGCCGCCCGGCCGGCGTAGAGCGCGTCCAGCAGCCGGCGGCCGTAGCGAAGCTCGCGGCGCAGCAGCTGATCGTCCGCGGAGTAGGGCACCGATCCGTCCCACCCGAGCACGGTCGCGTGCTCGAGATACAGGTCCGCGAGCGCCGTCCTCGGCGTCCATCCGGAGTGTTCGACCGCGTCCTCCAACGCAGTCAGCACCAGATAGAGGCGGGCCCAATCCGCCTGGCCGACGGAGTGCGGGTCGATCACGGGACGTCCTCCCTAGCTGGGCCGGAGCTACCCCTCGGTCCGATCAAACCGCGCCGGCCGGCCCTGACGCGCGCGCACTGACTGGCACGTTTGTGCCGAGTGCACGAAGACGCCAGGTTGCCTGCTTGCGGGAGGTTAGCGTTACAACGATATTCAGAATGTCACAGTTCGTGTGCTGAGCGTGGTGTCCGGTTTCTGGTAATTTAGGGAGGCCAGCAGACTCCAGCGCGCCCAGATAAGGGGGCTGCGGAGTGACCGGGAGTGCCTGGACGTGTGTGAAGGGAGCCCGTGGACACATGGATCCCGCGGCGCCAGCCGTTCCGCCTGCTCCTGACCCGGAGCCAGGAATCCCGCCGTCCCTCGCTGTCGTCGGCCGCTGCTCGGTCCCGTTGCCATCGCGAGCCTGTGGAGCGGTTTCGGCGGCGCGTGCGAGACGTCCGGCGAGGGCGACCCGGTAACGCTCTACGACCAGATCGCGAAGCGCTGGGTCGTCACCCAGTTCGCGCAATTCCCGCCGACCATCGAGTGCGTCGCCGTGTCGACCACGGACGACGCCACCGGCACGTGGAACCGGTATGCGTTCGACATCGGCAGCCAGTTCGGCGTCAACTTCTACGATTACCCGAAGCTCTCGGTGTGGCCGGATGCGTACTACCTGAGCTTCAACGTCTTCGACGCGTCCGGATCCTCGTTCCTCGGCCCGCAGCCGTTCGCGCTCGACCGTTCGGCGATGCTGGCCGGCCAGCCGGCGCCCTGGCTCGCTGTGAGCCCGGCGGAGTTCGACGTCCCGGTCGGGGCCACCGTAAGCACCACGGTCACACTGTCGGCGACGACGGCCGACGGCGTCACGCAGCCGGGCACGGACTCGGCCCAGATTCTGGTCAGCACGAACACGCCGCAGTCGTTCAACCCGGTCGGGGTCACCATGAACGTGACGCCGCCGAACGGTTGGGGCAAGCTCGCGGGCACGCTGTCCGGAACGGACTGCAGCGGAAAGACCAACCCGCTGAAGGGCGTGGTGTTCGCAACCGGCAAGAGCTACTCGTTCACCCTGAAGACGGATGCCAAGGGCAGCTACGCGTTCTGGGCACCGTCCGCGGCCAACCCGGTCACGTTGACCGCGAGCGCGAGCGGGTGGATTGCTCAAAACCAGAAGGTGAACATCAGGATCGCAAAGACGACCACCGTGAACTTCACCCTGCGGCCGGTGACCTGTTAGCCGGTCGTAGCTGCAAGGCCGGGCCCGCCCTGCTTTCAGTGGGGCGGGCCTGCTCTTACCCCAATTGCGCAAGGAATCCTTGCCCTAGGCGAGGGATTGTTGCGCAATCGCTTGACACTGGAGCACAGTCGAGGCACCAGCAACCGAGCACGCGCGGCCGGCCGGCGGTGAGGGGGGCTTGCCCGCAGAGGGGAAGCGTGATGCAGGTTCCGGCTCCCGTGGAATACGAGCGGGCGACCAGTCTGAGCGATGCGATCGCCAGGTTGGAACGGCACGGTGACGGTGCACGGCTCGTCGCGGGCGGGCACAGCCTGCTGCCGATGATGAAGCTGCGCCTGGCGGTACCCGATGTCCTGATCGACATCAACGACGTCACCGAGCTGCGGCGGATCCGGGTCGACAGCGATGTCCTGCGCATCGGTGCGCTGGCGCGGCACGCCGACCTGCTCGCCTCGGCGATCATCGGCGAGCACTACCGCATCCTCCACGACGCGGAGCGCGTGATCGCCGACCCAGTGGTGCGCAACTGGGGCACCGTCGGGGGATCGTTGTGTCACGCCGATCCGGCCGAAGATCTCTCCGCCGCTTTCGGGGCGATCCGTGCCGAAGTGGTCGCGCGCGGTTCGGGCGGTGAGCGTGTCATTCCGGTGCGCGAGCTGGCCGCCGGTCCGTTCGAGACCGTGCTCGCCCCCGCAGAGGTGGTCACCGAGATCCGGGTGCCGCTCCGGCCCGGGACGGGCAGCGCGTATGTAAAGGTCGAGCGCCGCGCCGGCGACTACGCCGTTGCCGCCGCCGGCGCACTTGTGCGTCTCGACGGCGACACGATCGCCGAGGTCGGCATCGGACTCGCGGCGGTGGGCGCCCCGCACTCGGTCGCCGCAGCCGCCGAGCAGGCGATCACGGGCCGGGCGGCCGACGACGAGACGCTCGATCTTGCCGCGACAGCGGCGGCCGAGGAGTGCACGCCCGTCGCCGATCAGCGCGGGCCGTCCGACTACAAGCGCGCCCTCGCCGGTGAACTTGCCAGACGGGCGTTACGCACTGCCATCGCCCGAGCACGGGGACAGGAGGTCTGACGATGCAGGTGACGATGACCGTCAACGGCCAGCAGTACACCCGCGACGTCGAGCCGCGGCTGCTGCTCGTGCATTTCCTGCGCGACGAGCTCGGGCTCACGGGCACGCACTGGGGCTGCGACACGTCCAACTGCGGAACGTGCGTCGTGCACGTCGACGGCGTCCCGGTGAAGAGCTGCACCATCCTGGCTGCGATGGCGGGCGGGCGCGAGGTGCGGACCGTCGAGGGGCTGGAGTCCGGTGGCGAGCTCGACCCGGTGCAGCAGGGCTTCGTCAACGAGCACGGGCTCCAGTGCGGGTTCTGCACTCCGGCGATGATGATGACGGCCCGTTGGCTGCTGGATCACAACCCCGATCCGTCGCATGCAGAGATTCGTGAGGCGATCTCCGGAACGTTCTGCCGCTGTACCGGCTACCAGAACATCGTGCGCGCGATCCGCTGGGCGGCTGAGCACCCGCGGGCTGCGAGAGAGGCAACCGTCGAGGAGCCCAAGGAGGCGCAACCGGCATGACCGCCACCGTTGAGGAACCGGCCGCTGTCGGATTCGGGCGCCGGCTGCGCAAGGAAGATCCCCGGTTTGTGCGCGGCAAGGGCACCTACATCGACGACATAGTGCTTCCGGGCATGCTCCACGGCGCGGTGCTGCGCAGCCCGTACGCGCACGCCCGCATCCGCTCGATCGACACGTCTGCCGCCGAGGCACAGCCGAAGGTGAAGGCGGTCATCACCGGGCAGCTGCTCGAGACGTTGAAGCTCGCGTGGATCCCGTCGCTGTCGCACGACGTGGTGGCGGTGCTCGCCACGGACAAGGTGCGCTTCCAAGGGCAGGAGGTGGCCTTCGTCGTCGCTGAGGACCGGTACTCGGCGCGCGACGCGCTGGAGCTGATCGACGTCGACTACGAGCCGCTGCCGGCGGTGGTCGATGCGAAGCGCGCGCTTTCCGCGGATGCGCCGGTAATTCGGGACGACCTGGACGGCAAGACCGACAACCACATCTTCGACTGGGAGGCGGGTGACAAGGCCGCTACGGATGCGGCATTCGCCGCGGCCGACGTCGTTGTGGCACAGGACATCCTGTATCCGCGAACACATCCGGCCCCGCTGGAGACCTGCGGCGCCGTCGCCGACATGGACAAGGTCACCGGCAAGCTGACGGTCTACTGCACCAGCCAGGCCCCGCATGCACACCGCACGATCTACGCGTTGGTGGCGGGCCTGCCGGAGCAGAAAATCCGCATCGTCAGCCCCGACATCGGCGGGGGGTTCGGCAACAAGGTCGGCATCTACCCGGGTTACGTGCTCTCCGTCGTCGGCTCGATCGTGACGGGACGTCCGGTGAAGTGGGTCGAGGACCGCGCCGAGAACCTGATGTCTACGTCGTTCGCCCGCGACTACCACATGCACACCGAGATCGCGGCGACGCGCGAAGGGCGGATCCAAGCGGTGCGGGTCCATGTGCTCGCGGACCACGGCGCGTTCAACAACACGGCGCAGCCCTCGCAGTTCCCGGCCGGCTTCTTCCACATCTTCACCGGCAGCTACGACTATCCGGCCGCCCACTGCACGGTTACGGGCGTGTACAGCAACAAGTGCCCGGGCGGGGTCGCGTATGCCTGCTCGTTCCGGATCACCGAAGCGGTGTACGCGATCGAGCGCATCGTCGACTGCTTGGCCGACGAGCTGGACATGGATCCAGCCGAGCTGCGGATGCGGAACCTGCTGCGTCCCGAGCAGTTCCCGTATACGACGCCGACGGGCTGGGAATACGACTCCGGTGACTATCCCCGCGCCCTGCGCGCCGCGATGGACATCGCCGGCTACGAAGAGCTGCGCCGTGAGCAGGCGGAGAAACGCGAGCGCGGTGAGCTGATGGGCATCGGGGTCAGCTTCTTCACCGAAGGCGTCGGCGCCGGACCCCGACGGAACATGGACATTCTCGGGCTAGGCATGGCCGACGGCGCCGAAGTGCGAATCCACCCGACCGGCAAGGGGGTCGTGCGCCTGTCCGTGCAGACGCAGGGGCAGGGGCATGAGACGACGTTCGCGCAGATCGTCTCCGAGCTGACCGGCATCCCGTCCGACGACATCGACGTGCTGCACGGCGACACCGACAACACCCCGTTCGGGTTGGGCACCTACGGCAGCCGCTCCACGCCGGTGTCGGGTGCTGCGGTGGCCGTGGCCGCCCGGCGCGTCGTGGACAAGGCGCAGGTGATCGCCGCGGCGATGCTTGAGATCTCCCCGGAGGATCTGGAATTCGATCGCGGCACGTTCGCGGTCAAGGGCAACCCGTCGGTATCCAAGACGATCCAGGAGGTGGCACTGGCCGCGCACGGTTCCTTGGAGCTGCCCGAAGGCGTCGAGGGGCACCTGGATGCCGAGTGCGTCTACAACCCGCCCAACCTCACTTATCCGTTCGGCGCGTACATCTGTGTGGTCGACGTCGACCCGGGAACCGGAGAGGTGAAGGTGCGCCGGTTCATCGCCGTTGACGACTGCGGGGTACGGATCAACCCGATGATCGTCGAGGGGCAGATCCACGGCGGACTGGCCGACGGCATCGGAATGGCGCTGATGGAGGTGATCGCCTTCGACGAGGACGGCAACAACCTCGGTGGGTCGTTCATGGACTACCAGCTCCCCACCGCGCTGGAATGCCCGTCGTGGGAGCTCGGCGAGACCGTGACTCCGTCACCGCACCACCCCATAGGCGCCAAGGGTGTCGGAGAGTCCGCAACGGTCGGCTCGCCCGCGGCGGTGGTGAACGCGGTGATGGATGCCCTCAAGCCGTACGGGGTGCGGCACGCCGACATGCCGCTGACTCCGGCACAGGTATGGCGGACCATCAAAGGCCGGCCGCTGCGCACCGACCTCGCGATCACGGACTGATGTTCGATGCCCGCGCGGCACGATCTGGCCTCGCGCGCGGCGGCCCTTACGGCGGCGGGCACCCCGTTCGTGTGGGCCACTGTGGTGCGCGCCGCCCGGCCGACCAGCGCCAAGCCGGGCGACTCGGCGATCGTGCTGGGTGACGGGCAAGTCGACGGGTTCGTCGGTGGCGACTGCGCCGAGGCGACGGTGCGTGCCCAGGCGCTGGAAGTGCTCGCCGCGGGGGAGACGCGACTGCTGCGTATCGCTCCGGAGGAGGGCCCCGGTGAGGACGGCTTCGTACGCGTCCACAACCCGTGCCTGTCCGGCGGCACCCTGGACATCTTTCTCGAGCCGTCGGTCCCGCTCCCGCTGGTGCTCGTCTACGGCCAGGCGCCGATCGCCACCGCGCTACTGCGCGCCGACCGCATGTTCGGTCAGCAGCTGCGCGCGCTTGCCACGGCGGAAACCCCGTTGCCAGAAGGGGTTTCCGCGGTAATCGTAGCTTCTCACGGCAACGATGAAGTTCCGGTGCTGAGCGCCGCGCTGCGAGCCGGCATCCCCTACGTAGGCCTCGTGGCGAGCCGTCGCCGCGGCCCAGCCGTGCTCGCCGCATTGCCGGTCGACGACGCGTTGCGCGCCCGCGTACACACCCCGGCCGGGCTGGACATCGGCGCGCACAGCCCGCCGGAGGTCGCACTGTCCATCCTTGCCGAGATCGTCGCCTCCCGCACCCGTCCCGCCGCCGATGCACGGCGACCCCCACAGCCTGTCACCGCGACCGCGGCCGACCCCGTTTGCGGCATGACCGTCGCCGCGGCCACCACGTCGCCGCATGCCGATACGCCCGGCGGCATCGTCTACTTCTGCGGCTCCGGGTGCCGGGCCGCCTACCTCGACAACCCCGCCGCGTACGCCACGGAGTCGTGAGCATCGGCACCGCCGTCGGGCTGGTGCTGGCACTTGTCTCGACGGTGCTCACGAATCTCGCCTACCTGCGAGAGCACGATGCGGCGGCCGAGCTTCCGGTCCTGTGCATGAGGCGGCCGCTGCACTCGGCACGGCTGCTGCTCGAGGACCGCAGCTGGATGCTCGGCTTCGCGATGGAGTCGACCGGCTTCCTGCTGTACGCGGCCGCGTTGTCGTTGGCGTCACTGACGCTGGTGCAGAGCATCGCGGCGGGCGGCATCGGCGTGCTCGCCTATGGCTCCGCACGGCTGGGGCACCGACGGCTCAGCAGGCGGGAGCTCTTCGGCGTTGTGATCTCGGTCGTCGGGCTGGGTGCGCTCGCGGTGTCGCTTGCCGGCGGAAGCGGCGAGGGCAGTGGCGGCGCGACGGGTGCGATCCTGATCTGGCTCGGGGCCACGGCAGGTGCCGCGGTCGCGGCGTTGTCACTGGGACGCAAGGCGCTGGGCCTGGCAGTGGCGAACGGAGTGGCCGGCGGACTGTTCTTCTCCATCGGTGACATCTCGACGAAGCTGGCCACCCAGGGCGGCGCGCGGGTCGGCTTCGTGCTGACGCTGATCCTCGGCTACACGCTCGGCACGGCGCTGCTCCAAGTCGGCTACCAGGCAGGCGGCGCGCTCACCGTCGCCGGCGTCGCCACGCTGCTCACGAACGCGCTGCCCATCGCGGCCGGCGCCCTCGTCCTGGACGAGCCGGTCCCGAGCGGGTTCCTCGGCGGCCTGCGCGTGCTCGCCTTCGCCGCCGTGGTCGCGGGCGCCGTGCTGCTCGCTCGGCCGCAGAAGCCCTCGGAAGCACGCGCGGAGCGGGCCGCCTAGCCCCGTCGACGGGGTGCGGCAGGATTGCCCGCGTGGAGCTGGTGGGCATCGAGCAGATCAGGCGGGCAGCGGAGACCGTGGCCGGCGTGGCGGTGCGTACACCGCTGCTGCCGCAGTTGTGGGCGGATGCGGATCGGCCGTTGTGGCTGAAGCCGGAGAGCCTGCAGCCGGTCGGTTCGTTCAAGATCCGTGGCGCGTACCACGCGATCGCCGCGTTGCCTGCCGAGGTCGGTGCCCGCGGCATCATCACGCACTCCAGCGGCAACCACGGCCAGGCGGTGGCCTATGCCGCGGCCCGGCTTGGCGTCCCGGCCGTCGTGGTCATCCCGAGCGTGGCCCCTGCGGTCAAGGTCGATGCGGTCCGTCGGCTCGGCGCCGAAGTGGAGCTGGTCGAAAGCGCCGAGCGCTCAGAAGCCGCAGAGAAGCTGGCCGCAGAACGCGGCCTGACGTTGATCCCGCCGTTCGATCACCCGGACGTGATCGCCGGGCAAGGCAGCGTCGGCCTGGAGATCCTCGCCGATCTGCCCACAGTGGACGTCATCCTCGTGCCGGTCGGCGGCGGTGGCCTGGCGTCCGGCGTCAGCGCCGCCGTCAAGGCGATTCGGCCGCAGGCGGCCGTCTACGGGGTAGAGCCGGCGGTCGCGCCGGATGCACGCGATTCCTTCGAGGCCGGGCGCATCGTGCCCTACACCGACGAGCAGCGCTACGCCACGATCGCCGACGGGATGCGCACCCAACTGTCCGAACTCACCCTCGCGCACCTGCGGGCCAACCTGGACGGCATCCTCACGGTCACCGAGGACGAGATCCGCGCCGCGGTCGGCGCGCTCGCGCGCGACGCGAACCTGGTGGCCGAGCCGTCCGGTGCCACAACCGCTGCCGCCTACCTGTTCCACGCCGCTGGACTTCCGGCCGGACGCACCGTCGCTGTGATCTCGGGCGGCAACCTCGACCCACTGCTGTTCGCCGAACTCGTCAGCCCCGCATAGCCGGTGGCCGCCGCGGCAGGTGCGCTCACGCAGCGCATTCGCTCGGACGGGGCGTCATCTCTCCGTTGCCAATGAGACACCTTGACGTCTTCTGGGAAACCCCTCCGAGGGTCTAGCGTCTTCCGCGGTTCGTGTTCCGACGGCTTGGGGGATCAAGGATGCGACTTCGCAGAAGTGCGGCGGCTGCAACCGTCGTGGCAACGGTGGCAGCGGGTGCGGCTGCGCTGGCGGCACTGGCGGCACCGCCCACGGCGGGGGCGGCGCCGGCGGGCAGTTCCTGCCAGCTCGGAAACGGCGTCCAACACGTGGTGAACATCGTCTTCGACAACGTGCACTTCTTCCGCGACAACCCGAACGTCCCGTCCGACCTGGAGCAGATGCCGCACCTGCTGAACTTCCTCAAGCAGAACGGCACGGTCCTTTCGAACGTGCACACGCCGATGATCGCGCACACCGCTGACGACAGCCTGACGATCTACACCGGCCTGTACGGCGACCGTCACGGCCAGCCTCTATCCAACTCGTACAAGACCTACAACCCGGACGGGACGACCGACCCGGCAACCTCGTTCGCCTACTGGACCGCGCCGGTGTCGGACACGAAGAACCCGCCCCCGCCCACAGCCGGTCACGACACCACGCCGAGCATGGTCTACTCCGACAAGGTGCCGGCTACGCCGGGGGCGACCGACCGCCAGACCCCGGCGCCCTGGGTGCCGTTCACCCGGGCCGGCTGCACGGTCGGCGACTTCTCGACCGCGAACATGGTGCTGGAGAACGTGCCGCGCGACCTGCCGGCGGTGTTCGGCCCGAACTCGCCCGAGGTCGCGCAAGCCAACGCGGACCCCGACCCGTTCAAGGACGCCGAGGTCGCCGACTACATCGGCGAGGCAGTGCACTGTGCCCAGGGCGACACCATCTGCGCGAACGCACAGGCGGTGAAGTTCGGTCAGACGACGCCGAGCCCGAGTGCCGCTCCGGACAGCCTGCCGACCGAGCCGGGCGGCTACGACGGGTTCCAGGGACTGTTCGGCGCCAAGTAC
>JBKPQY010000173.1:0-5735 GCA_046734315.1 Actinomycetota bacterium
CGCAACGCTGTACAACGCGGGCGCGGCGCTTGCGACGGAGGCCATCAAGCGCGGCAATATCCAGCCCGGCAGTGATGTGTTCGTGTGGGGCCTCAAGTCGCAGCCGGGGCGCGGCGAGCGCACGAAGGGCATCACCGACACCCTGTCGAAGGCCGGGATGAAGGTCGACTACCAGGAGATCAACGACGCGACCAACTCGGACCCGTCCGCGGGCATATCGGTCTTCACCGGGGAAATGTCGAAGCACCCGAACACCAAGGCGATCTTCATCGATCACGGCAACCTAACCTCCACGATCCCGACGTACATGAAGGCCGCCAACCTCAAGGCGGGTTCGGTGTACGCGGCCGGGTTCGATATGTCGCCGGCGACGGTGAAGGGCATCCAGGACGGCTACATCAATCTGGTGATCGACCAGCAGGAGTGGCTGCAGGGCTACTTCGGCGTCCTACAGTTGTGCCTGGCCCATGAGTACGGGTTCAGTGGCCTGCACATCGACACGGGTGGCGGGTTCGTTGACAAGTCGACCATCGACCAGGTGGCGCCCCTCGTGCAAAAGCAGATTCGGTGACCATGTCGAATACGCAAGGAGCGGCGGCCGGTGAGCTGGAGGCTCTCCGGCCGTCCGCCACTGGGGTCGTTGAAGGCGTCGACGTCCTCGAGCTGCGCCACGTCTCCAAGTCGTTCGGCGGTGTGCACGCGCTCAACGACGTCAGCATGCGGCTGGGTCCAGCCGAGGTGCTGGGCCTGGTCGGCGACAACGGCGCAGGCAAGTCCACGCTCATCAAGATCATCACCGGGTATCACCAACCGGACCGCGGTGAGGTTCTGTTCCACGGCGAGCCGATCCGCGACCTCAGCGTTCGCAAGGCGCGGGCGCTGGGCGTCGAGACCGTGTACCAGGAGCGGGCGCTCGCCGACCAGCAGTCCCTGTGGCGCAACATCTTCATGGGCCGTCCGATCACCCGCCCGGGCGGGATACTCGATGTTGCCAAGATGCGCCGGGTCACCGCGCGGCTGATGGGGGAGTCGATGGGGTTCACCTCGGCAATCCTCACCCCGGACACCCCGGTCACTGGGCTGTCGGGCGGCGAGCGGCAGGGCCTGGCGATCGTCCGGGCGCTGCACTTCGAGGCGGAACTGGTCATCCTCGACGAGCCGACCATGGGCCTGTCGCTCAGCGAGACCGACAAGTGCCTGAACTTCGTGCGTGGCATCCGGGCGGCCGGCAAGTCGGCGATCTTCATCGACCACAACATCTTCCACGTCTACTCGGTGTCCGACCGGATCGTGATGATCGACCGCGGGCGCATCGCCGGAGAGTTCCCCACCTCTCGTTACACGCTCGACGAACTCACCACGATCATGCGGGAGGTCGCCGCAACCGGGCGGTTCACCGAGCCGCAACGGCGCGGCGAGTCCGGAGGCGGCCCATGACCAGCACGACGGCCGAACGAGCCCCGGAGGCGGTCCCGGTCCGGCGGCGGTGGACGCCACGCACGGTCGCCACCACCTACGCCTCCCAGATCGGCATCACGACCGCCTTCCTGCTGGTGTGGTTGATCTTTACAGTCCTGGCGCCGGACACTTTCCTGCACAGCCGCATCTACGTGTCCTACGCCATCTCGGTGCCGTACTTCGGCATTGTCGCGCTCGCGCTGACGATGCTGATAGTCGCCGGCGACATCGATCTGTCGTTCCCATCGGTCTTCGCGTTGGGCATGGTCGGTTACATCGGCGTCCAGCACGCGACCCACAATGTCACGCTGGGCGTGCTCGTCACGATCGCGATCGGTGCCGCGGCCGGGCTGGTGAACGGCCTGTTCGTCACGATCTTCGGCATCCCGGCGCTCGTCGTGACGATCGGCACCCAGTTCCTGTACCGCGGGCTGACATTGGTGCTGGTCAACGGCAAGAGCTACACGCTGCTCGAGACAACCGAGAGCATCGCCGGCCGCTTATTGACCGGGCGCTGGTTCGGTGTCCCCATGCAGTTCGTCTGGTTCGTCGTGCTGGCCGTGGTGACCTGGCTGCTGCTGTTTCGGCACCGGCTCGGCCAGAACGCACACGTCATCGGCGACAACACGCAGGCGGCAGGCCTAATGGGCATCCCGATCATGCGCACCCGCATCATCTTGTTCGTGCTCACCGGCGTGGCGGCGGCGCTCGCCGGTATGATGAACAGCTTCGCGATCGTCAACTTCTACCCCAACCAGGGTGCGGGCTTTCTGCTGCCGGCGCTCGCCGCCGTCTTCGTGGGTGGCACGTCGGTGTTCGGCGGGCGCGGAACGGTGTGGGGCACGTTCATCGGAGCGTTGCTGATCGGCGGCATTGACGCCGGCATCGTGGCGGTCGGGCTCCAGGCCTTCTGGACTCAGTTCATCTACGGCTGCATCATCCTCGGCGCGGTCACGGTCCACGCGCTGCTCCAGCGCAGGTTCGCGCGATGATGCCCGAAGTCTGGTTCCTGACCGGCAGCCAGCACCTCTACGGTGAAGACGTTCTGCGGCACGTCGACGAGCAGTCCGCGCGGCTGGTGGCGGGCCTCGACGGTTCACCAGCGGTCCCGGTGCAGGTGACCGGCCGTCCGGTGCTGACCACCGCGGACGCGATCAGGCGGACCTGCGTCGAGGCGAACGCCGACGACGAGTGCGCCGGCGTCATCACCTGGATGCACACGTTCTCGCCGGCGAAGATGTGGATCGCCGGGCTGGCCGCGCTGCAGAAACCGCTGCTGCACCTGCACACCCAGTTCGGCGCCGACCTGCCCTGGGCCGACATCGACATGGAATTCATGAACCTGAACCAGTCGGCGCACGGCGATCGCGAGTTCGCCCATCTGGCCGGCCGCCTGGACAAGCGGCGCACGATCGTCGTCGGGCACGGGCAGGACGCCGCCGTGCAGGCGCGCGTCGGGGTATGGGCGCGGGCGGCGCTCGGCTGGCGGGAGGCGCACCGGCTGCGCATCGCCCGCCTCGGCGACAACATGCGCGAAGTCGCTGTCACCGAGGGCGACAAGGTCGAGGCGCAGATCCGGTTGGGCTTCTCGGTCGACGGCTACGGGGTGAGCGAGCTGGCCACACGAGTGTCGGACACCGATGACGCCGCCGTCGCCACCCTGGCCAAGGAGTACGAGGAGACCTACCGGATGGCGGCGCCGCTGCGTCGCGGCGGTGAGCGGCACGAGTCGCTGCGCGACGCCGCCCGCATCGAGCTGGGCCTGCGGGCCTTCCTCGACGACGTCGGCGCGATGGCGTTCACCGACACGTTCGAGGACCTCGCCGGGCTTCGGCAACTTCCCGGCATCGCGGTGCAGCGGCTGATGGCCGACGGCTACGGCTTCGGCGCCGAGGGCGACTGGAAGACCGCGGCGCTCGTCCGGCTGGTCAAGGTGATGAGCACCGGCCGCCCCGGCGGCACGTCGTTCATGGAGGATTACACCTACAATCTCGGCGCCGAGGAGCCGCAGATTCTCGGCGCGCACATGCTCGAGGTGTGCCCGTCGATCGCGGCCGGGCAGCCCTCCTGCGAGATCCACCCGCTGGCCATCGGTGGACGCGACGACCCGGTGCGGCTGGTGTTCACGGCGCCGCCCGGGCCCGGCCTGCTCGTGGGGCTCGCCGACATCGGGACGCGGCTGCGCCTCGTCGCGAACGAGGTCGACGTCGTCGCGCCAGATGCCGAGCTGCCGAACCTGCCCGTGGCGCGTGCCGTCTGGGTGCCTCGTCCCGATCTGGCGACGGCGGCGGGATGCTGGCTGATGGCGGGCGGGCCGCACCACACCTGCTTCACCCAGGCGCTAGGGCTGGACGCCATCGACGATCTCGCCGAGATCGCCGGCATCGAGCTCGTCACGATCGGCGCCGAGACCACGCCGGGCGCTGTGCGACGCGAACTGCGCTGGAACCAGACCTACTACCGCTCACCGTGGTGAAGATCGGGCCCGGTTCGCCTTGAGCCGCTTCATCACGTCGTTGCCGCCGCGGCCGAAGTAGTCGTGCAGGGCGCGGTACTCCTGGTACAGCTCGTCGTAGACCGCGCGGTGTTCCGGGTCGGGCCGGTAGCTCTCCTGGTGCGGGCGGGTCATGCGTGCCGCGGCTTCCTCGATGCTGCGATACGCACCGGCGGCGACCGCCGCGAACATCGCCGAACCGACCGCGGGAACGTGGGGGGACGCCGCCACCCTGAATTCGCGGCCGGTCACGTCCGCATAGATCTGCATCAACAACCGGTTGCGTTCCGGCAGACCGCCGCATGCGACCACGTCCTCGACGGCGACGCCGCTCGACTCGAACGCGTCGATGATCGTCCGGGTGCCGAACGCGGTCGCCTCGATCAGGGCCCGGTAGATCTCCGGCGGCCGGGTGGCCAGCGTGGCGCCCAGCAGCAGGCCGGTGAGGTCGCCGTCGACGAGCACCGAGCGGTTGCCGTTCCACCAGTCCAGCGCAAGCAGCCCCGACTCGCCCGGCTGCAGCGCGCCCGCCCCGCGCTCCAGAGCCCGGTGCACGTCGCCGCCGTGGTAGGCCGGCGGCACCGCGTTCTCGACGAACCAAGCGAAGATGTCGCCGACGCCGGACTGTCCCGCTTCGTAGCCGAAGAGCCCGGGCAGGATGCCGTCTTCGACCACACCGCACATGCCTTCTACCGGAGAGACCTGCCGGCCCAGCACCATGTGGCAGATGCTGGTGCCCATGATCGCGACCATGGTGCCCGGCGCCGCCACGGCCACGGCGGGCACCGATACGTGCGCATCGACGTTGGCGACCGCGACAGCCGTGCCGGCCCGAAGGCCGGTCCACGCCGCCGCCTGCTCGGTGAGCCCGCCGGCCCGCTCACCGACCACGCTGATGCGCCGGGACATCTTCTCGTCCACGATGTGCTCGAACTTCGGGTCGAGCGCCGCGAAGAACGCGTCCGCGGGGAAGCCATCACGCTTCGACCAGATCGCCTTGTAACCGGCGGTGCAGTTGTTGCGGGTCTCGATGCCGGTCAGCTGCCAGACCACCCAGTCGGCGGCCTCGATCAGCCGGTCCGCGGCATGGTAAATGTCTGGCGCCTCGTCGAGGATCTGTAACGCTTTCGAGTAGAACCATTCGGAGGAGATCTTGCCGCCGTAGCGGGCCAGCCAAGGCTCGCTCCGCTCTCGGGCGACGGCGTTGATGCGGTCGGCGTAGGGCTGCGCGGCGTGGTGCTTCCACAGCTTCACCCAAGCGTGCGGCCGCCGCCGGAACTCGGGCAACGTGCACAGCGGCGTTCCGCCTGCGGTGGTCGGCAGCATGGTGCAGGCGGTGAAGTCGATGCCGATGCCGATCACGTCCGTGGCGGCGACCTGGGCCTGCGACAGCACCGCCGGCACTGCGGCCTGAAATGTACGCAGGTAGTCGTGTGGATCCTGTAACGCCCAGTCCGGGCCGAGGGAAACGTCGTCATCGGGCGCCGGCAGGTGCTCGTCGACGACGCCGTTGCGGTACTCGTACACGGCGCTCGCGAGTTCCGTCCCGGTCGCGACGTCGACGAGCACCGCTCGCCCGGACTCGGTGCCGAAGTCGACCCCCACGCAGTACGCCGGCACGGTCAGCCCACCCGGCCGGTGGAGGCCCGCACGACCAGTTCCGGCTGCAGCACCTGCGGCGTGATGTCTCGGGCCCGGTCCGGCTTGTCCAGCGCCATCTCTACCGCCAGCTCGACCATCTCGCGCACCGGCATGCGCACCGTGGTCAGCGCGGGCACCGTGA
>JBKPQY010000174.1:0-14465 GCA_046734315.1 Actinomycetota bacterium
AGCCGGGCTCGCCGTGAGTCGGCCGCTCGGTTACTTCGGGCAGCGCGAGACACAGCTCGCGTAGCCGCTGGACGGCTAGCTCGTCGGGACGGAGTCGAGCCAACGGATCAACGCCCGCTCATATGCGACGGCGAACTCGACGGCAACCGCACCGTAGGTGTCACCGGCCTTCTTCAGCTCGGCAGCCTCCCTCTTGTGCGCGGCAAGCGCGGCCTCGTGTTCCTGCCTTGCCGATTCGACGATCTCGCGGCGCTGCCGGGTCGACAGGTGCTTGCCGAAACCGAGCCGGAGCACAGCCTGGCTGCGCACCGAGTCACTGCCGTTGTGCGCATTCGCCCATTGGGCGAATGCCTTTCGTCCCGCCGCGGTAAGGGAATACGGGTGACTGGAGCGCGCACCCTCCTTGCCCGCCTTGACGTAGCCGACACGCGCGAGCCCCGGCAACTCGCGGTAGACCTGACTACGTGTGACCCCACCCTGAGCTGTCAGCCGTCGTGACGCGGCCGCCACGATGTTTCCGCCGGTTGCCGGGCCATCGTGCAGCACGCCGAGGATGACCGCCGACGTTGAGTTCAGCCCCATTCACGCAGATTCGCAGATGCGCTCGGTAACTGTCCAGTCGAACTTGCAAGACATGAGACACGCATACAGGTAACATCCAGCACATTCTCCGGCACGGCTCACTGGCCGATGATGCTCGACCGTGCTGAGGCGCTTACCGTCGCCACGACGCCATCGGGCTTGCCGAACAGCCACCCGAAGGCAATCTTCGACCGCCGCCGGCAGGACACGGTGACCTCGGTACGGTCCGCGTTCAACGAGGCGGTGAGCCGGATCGGCGAACGCCACGGATCGCGTGCCAGGTAAGCGTCCACCGCGACCTGGACGTCGCCGAGCTGCAAGAACCCGCTGCTCTGCGCGCCGCCGACGTCCCGCCCGCCGGCGAAGTCGACGGAGTTGGCCGCGGCGATCGCCGCGCCGTCGCAGACGTCCTGCAGATCGACGCGCTTGGCGAAGGCATCCGTGGCTGCGACGTACCCAGCAGCGACCACCATCACGAGCAACCAACAGCCGAGAATCAACGGGATCACTGAGCCTCGATCGTCCCGCAGCCTTGCGATCACGACGGCTGCACGGTCCGGAAGTCGTCGACGTGGATGACGTAGCGCCCGATCGTCGTGATGCCGTGTCCCGCGACCAGCGTCGGGATGCCCGGCAGCCGCGCATGCCGCACCACGCAGACTGCGAACACCGCGCCGGGCGCCAGCACCGGCGCGACTGTCGCGGACCGGCACGATGCGTGCGCGGGTACGAAGCGCACCTCGGCGTCGTCGGGTAAGCCCTCGTCGGCGAGCGCCAGGCGCACCGCGGCGCGGGTGCGCGCCACCGCGTCGGCTGTCGCGGCGCCCGACGCGAACGCGCGGCCGGCCTCACGCGCCGCCTGGGCGACGCCGACGTTGCTGCGCTGGATCGAGGCGACCGCCGTCACGAAGTACACGATCGGCACGAGAATCAGCAGCGCCACGAAGATGAACTCGATCGCGGCATTGCCCGGCTCCTGGGTCCTCACGGCGCGCCCTCCTTGAGCACCCGCGCCGTCACGTCGATCCACAACACGCGCCCGAGCGGCAGGAAGATCGACTTGACGTGTCCTCGGCAGTGCACGACGGCGAGCGCCAGACCGGTGACGTCCCGGCCGGCGCTGCCGTGGCATGGCAGACTGCGGGCAATCGTCGCACTCGAGCCCTGGCGCACCAGCGCGGTCGCCTGTTCGCCCCCGTCGCGGTAGTCGACGCCCTGGTTCGCCGCGTACCGGGCGCCTGCCGCCGCGCCGGCCTGCACGATGTTGCGGACGTAGAGGTAGACCGCCACCTGCAACACGCCGAATACGAGAAAAATCAGCAGCACCGCGATCAACACGAACTCGGCGACCGCAGAACCGCCTTCGCGGCGCGGACTATTTGGTGTTGCTCGTGACCGAGTCGATCGCATTGCTGATCGCATCGACGATCTTGCCCCGGAACACGGCGAAGATCACGACCACGAGCCCGGCCGTCATCACGGTCACCATCACCCAGCCCGGCACATCGCCACGCTCCGCGTCGCGTCCCCGTACCCGCGCGTATGCGCCGGCCATCCAAACGGCCAGCATGTCCAAGGGCACCATCGCCGAGTCATCCCTTCCTTACCTGGTCAGCGATACCAACGTCGAGACCGCCGGAAAAAGCGCGAACAGCACCGTGACCGGCAACAGCATGAACACCACCGGAAGCATCATCGAAATCTCTTTGCGCCCACCGGCCTCGAGCAGCGCGCGCTTGCCCGCCTCACGGACGTCAACCGCCTGCGCGCGCAGCACGTCGGCGAGCGGGGTGCCGCGCTCGATCGCTACGACCAGTCCGTGCACGAAACGCGAGAACGGTTCGAGGGTCGTCCGCTCGGCGAGGTCAGCGAGGGCCGCCGTCAGCGGCGTGCCGGACCGCGCGCGGGCCAGGGCCGCCTCCAGGTCGCGGGCGAGTTCGCCGTGCGTGAGCCGGCACACCCGTAGCAGCGCCTCCGGCGGAGCCTCGCCGGCCACCACAGCCAACGCGAGGAGGTCGGCGACCACGGGAAATTCCGCCAGCATGGCCGCCTCGCGGCGCTGCAACTGCCGGGTAAGGTGCCAGTCTCGGGACAGCACGCCGGCCGCGAGACCGATCAGCGCCGCGCCGGCCGCGAGCACCGGATCGACGCCGCCGCGGGCCACCCCGATCAGCACGACGAGCAGCCCGCAGCCCACCATGCCGATCGCGCCCCACACGACCTGCTCGATGCGGAACTCCTCGACGGTGGCGCCAGAACGCAACCCACCGAGGCGGCGGCGCACCGACACCGAACCGCCCACTACCCGGTCGAGGAAGCCCACCGCATCGCCGATCACCGGCCCGAACAACCGGCGCACAACGACGAACGGCGCCGCCGTGGCCGTGGGACGCGCCAGCAACTTCGACGGCTGGGGGGTGTCGCCGAGATACGGGGCCACCCGGTCGGCCAGGCGGACCGGGCGCATCGGCGGAGCCGCCCGCACCGCAAGCAGGACGCCGCCGGCGAACAGCAGCCCTAGCAGTGCACCCAGTAGGAGCGACGTCATCGCAGCACCCGTCGCTCCTGAGGCAGCTTGCCTATGCGCAGCATGATGCGGTACGCGACGACGCACACTGCGGCGCCGACGCCCAGCAGCACCACGCCGCCCGTCGAGTTGTACGCCTGCAACGTGGTCGACTGGGTGCCCAGAAGCAGCAGCACGATCCACGGGGCCGCGACGGCGAGACGTGCCGCGTTCACCACCCAGCCCTGGCGGGTCTCGAGTTCGGCGCGGGTGCGGGCATCGGAACGCAGCAGCTCGGACAAGGTCCGCAGCACGGTTCCCAGGTCGCTGCCACCGACCTCGCGGGCGACCCGCATCGTCTCGCAAACCCGGTCGCCCACCGGGTCGGCCAGATCGTCCTTCAACGTGTCAAGGCACTCGCCGAACCGGCCGCTGGCGCGGTACGCGGCGCTGAACCGGGCGAACGCCGGCCGCAGCGGCGGAGGGCCGCGCAACGCCAGCGCGGACAGTCCCTCGGGCAGCGACATACCGGCGCGTACCGCCGAGGCGAGGTTGTCGACCGCCTCGGGCCACAGCTCGCGCAGCGCGACCTGCCGGCGGTGGCGCATCCGCTGCAGGACCATGATCGGGCCGAAGAACCCGAACACTGCGAAGCATGCCGCGACGGCGAGGGTGGACGTCATCCCCACGACGATCGCCCCGACGACGACCGCACACAGAAGCTGTACACCGAGCAACTGCGCCGGCCCGACACCGTCGACGCCGGCTTGGCGCAGCAAGTCGGTGCAGCTCACGACCCACGTCCGCGTCGTCGCGGCCCGCCGCCGCGGCGCCCGCGGGCCACTGCGCCAGATCAGTAGCAACCCGCAGCCGAACACCAACCCCAGCAGGGCACCCACGTCACGCCTCCCTGACTGCGCGAGGCACCATCCGCTGCCCGAGCGCCGAGAAGGCGTCGATACCGGCCGCCTCGAACAGTTCGGGACGGGGCGGGTAGCCGTCGGCGCGCTCGAGACGTCCGCTTCGCGACGAGAAAATGTCTGTGGTCTCGATGACGTCGCGTTCCACCCGGCCGGGTACTCCGACGATCTCGCGCACCCGCCGGTGCCCGGCGCTGTCGCAGGCCAGGTGTACGACGATGTCGACGCTGGCCGCGACGGTGGGCACTACGAACGCCGCGGACACGTTCTCGCCCGCCAGCAACGGCAGCGTGCACATTTTGACCAGCGCCTCTCGGGCCGAGTTGGCATGCAACGTGCACATCCCTGGTAGTCCTGAGTTCAAAGCGATGAGCAAATCCAGGCACTCCTCTTGGCGCACCTCGCCGACGATCAGCCGGGACGGGCGCATGCGAAGTGCCTCTTTCACCAGGCGGCGCAAGGGGATGTCCCCGGTGCCCTCGAGGTTGGCCTGGCGGGTCTGCATCGACACGACGTCAGGCAGGGCAACCTGAAGTTCGAAGACCTCCTCGACCGTGACCACCCGCTCACGGGCCGGGATCGCCGCGCAGAGGGCGTTCAAGAGAGTCGTCTTGCCTGCCTGGGTGCTCCCCGACACGAGGATGTTCAGTCCCGCCGCGACGCAGGCTTCCAGGAAGTGGGCCGCCTGCTCGGTGAGCGACCCGATGGCGACCACCTCGTCCAGCGAGCGCAGACCTAGAACGAACTTGCGGATGTTGACCGCCATGTGTTCGCGGGTGATCTGCGGGATGACGACGTGCAACCGGGAGCCGTCCGGCAGCATCGCGTCCACGAACGGGTGGCTGAGATCAAGGCGGCGGCCGGACGTCCGCAGCATGCGCTCGACCAGCTCGGCGACCTGGTCGGCGGTGAGGATCAGCGTGGTGAGCTCGGAGCGACCGCGCCGGGCGACGAAGACCCGGCCCGGCTCATTGATCCAGATCTCCTCGACGGACGGATCGTCGAGGAATGGTTGCAGCGGCCCGAATCCGGCAACGGCGTCGAGAATCGCACGGGCCAGTTGCGTCGCGTCGCCCAGCGGTGGCAGGGCCGACGTGACGGCCCGGTCGAGGTAGTCGGCGATGACGTCGTCGATCAGCCGCCGGACGACGCCCGGCTCGGCAACGGGGTCGATGCCGCGCCGTCGGACGAGTTCGCGTACCTCGCCCTCGACGATCGCCAATCCCGTTGCCACACGCCTCTCCCAGATAGGCGCTTACGTCCCGGAGAGCGTAGTGCGTCCGCGTACCTGGCGGGATGCGACGGCCACGCGCTGTGGACATCGCCCAACGAGAGTCCCCTCGCCCAGCGCCCGCAGCATCAGGAAAAGTGGAGGTGTGACCATCACGGCGCCGGCACGGACCCGGCAGCGGGCCCGAGCCGCTGTCGCGGTCACCTTCGCCGCGAACGGGGTGCTGTTCGGCTCGTGGGTGCCACGCATCCCGGAGATCAAGCACAACCTGCACCTGTCGTCGGCCGCGCTGGGGTTTGCCCTGCTCGCGCCCGCTGTCGGCTCGGTGCTGTCGATGAAGGTGTACGGACGGGCCAGCGCGCGGTTCGGCAGCGCCCGGCTGACCCGGTTCAGCATGGTGCTGTTCTGCGCGTTCGCGTGGCTTCCCGGCCTCGCCGGCAACCTGCCGACGCTCTGGCTCACGTTGCTCGTCTGGGGCGGCGCGATCGGTGGGCTGGACGTGGTGATGAACGCCCAGGGCGTCACGGTCGAGCAGGCCTACGGACGTCCGGTACTGTCCGGGTTTCACGCGGCGTGGAGCGTCGGATCGCTCATCGGCGCGCTCATCGGCGGCGCTGGCGCGGGCGCGCACATCCCGATCGCCGCACAGCAGGCCGCAATTGCCGGTGTGCTGCTGGTCGTCGTGCTGCTCGCGAGCCGCGCCTATCTGCCGGACCCGCCGCACCACGCCGAGGTCGCCCAGCCGGGCCGGCGCGGCCTGCCCGAACTGCGGCTCGTCCTGCTCGGCATCGCAGGGCTATTCGCGCTGATGAGCGAGGGCGCCGTCGCCGACTGGAGCGGCGTGCTGTTGCGCGAGAACCTGCACGCCAGCCGTGCCCAGGTCGGCCTCGCGTACGCGGCGTTCAGCGCCACGATGACGGGTGGACGCTTCGTCGGCGACCGGCTGGTACACGCGCTGGGGCGGGTCCGGTCGATCGCCCTGCTCACCATCGTCGGCGCGGCCGGGCTCGCCGCCGGCATGGCGTTCAACGCGCTGCTCGGGGCGGTGATCGGCTTCGCGCTGCTAGGCGTCGGGTTGTCGGTCATGGTGCCGGTGCTGTTCAGCACGGCTGCGGACGGTGCGGCGCCCGGGCCCGCCATCGCGACGGTGTCGACCCTCGGCTACACGGGATTCCTGGTCGGCCCGACGGTGATCGGCCTGATCGCAGAGGGCACCAGCGTGCCCTTCGCGCTGTGGCTGCTGCCGATCTTCACCGTTGCAGGCGGGGTGCTCGGCATCTCGGCCGTGCGCATGACGGCCGGCCGGCGCTAGCCCTCGACGTAGTGCTCACGCAGGAACGCATCGATCTCGGCTCTGTCCGGCAGGGACGCCGACGCGCCGAACCGCTGGACCGACAGCGCGGCGGCGGCGCTCGCCCAGCGCAGCGCGCCTTCCAGATCCGGGTGTTCGCCGCGGGCGACCGCGAAGGCGCCGACGAACGCGTCGCCGGCCCCCGTGGTGTCGACGGCGGCCACCTCGAATGCAGGGATGGTCAGCGGCGCCGAGCCGTGCCGTTCATAGCGCGCACCGGCGGCGCCGAGGGTGACGAGCAGGTCCCGATGCTCAGCCGGGCTGAGGTTGAGTGCGGCGGCCTCATGCTCGTTGGGCACGAGCAGATCGACGGCATCGAGCAGTTCGGCAGGCAGCGGCGCGGGGGGCGCGGGCGTGAGCACGACGGCAACACCTCGGCGGTGCGCGCACCGAGCCGCTTCGACGACGGCTGCCATCGGAAGCTCCAGCTGCAGCAGCAGGAGCTCGGCGCCGGCGATCGCCGCACGATGGACGTCGCTCAAGGCCTGCACGGTGCCGTTCGCACCCGGCACCACAACGATCGAGTTCGCACCCACCGCGTCGACCGTGATGTGTGCGGTACCGGTAGGTACAGCAGCCGTGTCCAGGGCTGAGAGGTCCACTCCGCCGGCGGCCAGCAGCGCGCGGATCTGTGTGCCGTACGCGTCGTCGCCGACCGCTCCGGCGAAGCGAACCTCTCCCCCGGCGCGTACTGCGGCGAGCGCCTGGTTGGCGCCCTTGCCACCGGGCACCGTCCGGAAACTGCCGCCGGTCACCGTCTCACCGAGCCGCGGTGCGCGGTCGACGTTCACGACCAGGCCCATGTTGGCGCTGCCCAGCACCGTGATCCGAGTCGGCATGGCAACGGCATACCACGGAGCGGGAGCGTGTCTTCGGTAAGGTCATCTTGACGGCTCGGGGAGGCACCGCATGAATACAGCTCGGCTGCGGTTCCGGTCACCGCCCGCGCAGCTGTTCTCGCCGGCTCCGTGGACGGCGACGTGGTACCTGTTCTGCTCGCTGCTGCTCGGAGTTGTGGGATTCGCGCTCGCGCTGACGGTACTGCTGACCGGCGCGATCCTCGGCTGGTTGTGGCTGGGCCTGCCGCTACTCGCCGCCGGATTGGCTGTCACTCGCGCTCTGGCCGGCGTCGAGCGGCATCGGATCAGACCGCCGATCCGGGCGCCGTACCGCCCGGTGCACAAGCACAGCCTCCGGGCGCGGATCGGCGAGCGGCTGCGCGACCCGGCCACGCGACGCGATGCGGTCTTGCTCGTCGTCCTGTGGGTGCCGCTGTTCGTGCTCGACACGGTGGCGCTGACGTTATGGCTGATCAGTTTCGCACTGGTCAGCCTGCCGATCTGGTATCGGTACGTGCCGACGACGTTCGACAACGGCACGACGGCGCACGGCGTGGCGTTCGGCTCGTTCCCGAACGGCCCGCATGGCGAGGGCGCTCGGGGCGTGTTCGTCGGCAATCTGCCCACCGCGCTGCTCGTGGCGGCAGTCGGCCTGGTGCTGCTGGTCGCCGCCGCGAACTACGTCATCGTGGCCGCGGCCCGCGCGCACGCCGGGATCACCTCCGCCTTGCTGCGTCCGGCAGCGAATCGGCCCGCCGTGGCCCGGCAGGTGCGCAGCGCCGACGCAGAGGTCCGCGTCACGCGGTGAGTGCTCAGCCGTTGCGGTATTCGCGCAGCAGTCCGCGGCTGATGATCGTTTTCTGAATCTCGGACGTCCCCTCGCCGATGAGCAGGAACGGCGCCTCGCGCATCAGCCGTTCGATCTCGTATTCCGTGGAGTAGCCGTACCCGCCGTGAATACGGAACGCCTCCTGTGTCACCTCGACGCAGTACTCGGAGGCAAGCAGCTTCGCCATGCCCGCCTCGACGTCGTTGCGCTCGCCGGCATCCTTCAGCCTGGCTGCATTCACCATCATCAGGTGTGCCGCCTCGACCTTGGTGGCCATCTCGGCGAGCTTGAACGCGATCGCCTGGTGCTCGGCGATCGCCTTGCCGAACGCCTTGCGTTGCTGGGCATACGCGACTGCCAGCTCGAACGCCCGTATCGCAACGCCACAACCCCGGGCCGCCACATTCACCCGGCCCACCTCGATGCCGTCCATCATCTGATAGAAACCGCGGCCTCGCGCGCCGCCGAGGACCGACGAGGCCGGCACGCGCACGCCGTCGAGCACCATCTCGGTCGTCTCGACGCCCTTGTAGCCCATCTTGTCGATCTTGCCGGGGATGGTGAGCCCGGGACGGGTCTCGCCGAAGCCGGGCTCCTTCTCGATCAGGAACGTCGTCATGTTCCGGTACACCGACTCGGCGCCCAGCTCGTCGCGCACCAGCGTGGCGACGACGCCGGCGCGAGCGCCGTTGGTCAGCCACATCTTCTGCCCGGTAAGCACGAAGTCGTCGTCATCAGCAACAGCGCGCGTCTTGATCGCCGCAACGTCAGAGCCGCATTCCGGCTCGCTCATCGAGAACGCACCACGCAGGTCGCCGGTGGCCATGCGCGGCAACAACCGCCGCTTCTGCCCGTCCGTACCGTGCTGCGCGATCATGTAGGCGACGATGAAGTGGGTGTTGATCACTCCGGAGATCGACATCCAGCCCCGGGCGAGCTGCTCTACGACCAGCGCGTACGTCAACAGCGACTCTCCGAGGCCGCCGTACTCCTCGCTGATGGTCAGGCCGAACAGGCCCATCTCCCTCATGCCGTCGACGATCGCGTCGGGGAACTCGTCTTTATGCTCGAGCTCGGTGGCGTGCGGCAGGATCTCCTTGTCCACGAAGGTCTTGACCGTCGACAGGATCTCCGTCTGGAACTCGGTCAGGCCGGACGTCTGGGCAAGGCGAGACATGTCGAACGCTCCTCGGGGAACCAGCTGTTACCGAGAAGTATCGCCCGAGGCGCCGGGGCGCCAACGGTGAGATGACTCTCAGTGCGGGGTGCCCTCCAGCTTGGCGAAGTCGACCGTCTGGCTGACCGCGGGCGGCGTGACCGAATACGCCTTGCCGTAGTCGGAGAACATCAGCATGCCGCCGTCGCTGGACGGATCGACGATCTTGACGATCACCGGCGCACCGTTCGCGGCCACGTACAGCTCGGTGTGGTCGGACTCGGAGCGGTACTTGGTCGCGGGCGTGCCGTTGACCGTGGCCGGGCCAACCTTCCGAAGGTCGGAGTCAGAAGAGCTGCCGCTGTCGGACATCATCTGGCTGACGAAGGTGTCCTTGTCGAAGGACTTGGTCAGATCGGTGAACCGCTGGTCGTCGGCGGGCACCTTCACCCACTTCCCGTGGAAGAGCGCCACGGCGGCGGCACCACCCTGCTGCTGCCACAACGAGTCCGGTGCCTTGAAATACACCGACGGGCCGCCGGGGTTGATCAGCTCGATCTTCACGCCTTCCTCGAGGACGGAGCCGGCCGCCTGGTGCGGGCCGAAATGGATGTCGAACTGGATCGGTTTGCCGCTGTCCGTGGCGTTACCCACCATGTGGAACGAGGTGGCCGCGTGCATCGCCTGCTCTATGTTCTTTCTGAGGTCGGCCATCGAGGTGCTCGATCCGCCTCTCGGGCTGCTCGGGGCGCTCGACGGCGACCCCTTGGTAGTCGAACTGCAGCCCGCGATCAGCGCGGCGCCGGCGATCGCCGTGGCGACGCAGAGATGCTTGTACATGATGCCCTCTCTGTTGCCCTTCGTGTTACCTAGACGGTCGACGAGCAGTTGCGGTTCGACGGCCGAGGCCGACACGGTCGGGACTCTAACGGAGGTCCGTTCCGGGAGTTCGACTCGGGAACCGCCGTGCGCTCGGACGGCCCTGGCCGCCGTCGACCGCTACGTTCACCCCGGTTATCCAGGAGGCGCGGTCGGAGAGCAGGAATGCGACGACATCCGCCACCTCGGCGGCGGTGCCGAGCCGTCCCCACGGGAACTCGCCGTAAAGCCAGGCAGCGAACTCGTCCGGATGCTCGGCCCGGAACTGGTCGTGTCCGCCGCCCGGGATCAGAATCGAGCCCGGGCTCACCGCGTTGACCCGGATCGATAGTGACGCCAGCTCGTGCGCGAGCTGCGCGGCCAGCGCGATCTCGGCCGCCTTCGCGGTCGCGTAGCTGGTCCGGGGCGTGGGCCGCATGCCACTGATGGACGAGATGATCACCGCCGAACCACCGCTCGCCATGTGCCGGGCGGCGGCGCTGATGAGCGTGGCCGCGTGCACCACGTTGAGGTTCAGCGTGGCCGAGATGTTCGCCGCGACCTCGTCCGGAGCGGCGCCGAGGACCGCGCCGCCCACGGTGCCACCGGCGTTGGCGACGACATGCTCGAGCCCGCCCAACTCGCCGGCCAGCCGATCGACGGCGGTGACCAGCGCAACCGCGTCCGTGACGTCGGCGGTGCGGGTAACGACCCGGGTACCGCGCTCGGCGATCTCCTCGCGTACGCGGGCGAGCCGGCTGGGGTCGCGGGCCACCAGTCCGAGGTCGGCGCCCTCCTCGGCCAGCCGGTGCGCGATCGCCAGGCCGATACCGGCGCTACCACCGGTGATGATCGCGCGTGCGCCCGTGAGATGCAGGTCCATCAGGACTCCGGCGGGGTGAACGCAGACGTGCGGGTCAGGCCGGCCGCCCGCCCCTTGGCCGCGATCACCAAGGCCATCTTGCGGGATGCCTCGTCGATCATCTCGTCGCCGAGCATCGCCGAGCCTTTCATGCCACCCGCAGCCGACGTCGCCCACTCGTAAGCGTCCAGAATGAGCTCAGCGTGGTCGTAGTCCTCCTGGGCCGGGGCGTAGACCTCGTTCGCGGCCTCGATCTGGGCCGGGTGCAGTACCCACTTGCCGTCGAAGCCGAGGGCGGCCGAGCGTCGTGCCACCCGGCGGAAGCCCTCAACGTCGCGGATCTGCAGATATGGCCCGTCGATCGCCTGCTTGTCGTTGGCCCGCGCCGCCATGAGGATCGACATGAGGACGTGGTGGTACGCATCGCCCACGTCGTAGCCCGGCGGCTGCTCGCCTACGACGAGCGACTTCATGTTGATCGACGCCATGAAGTCCGCCGGCCCGAAGATGATCGTCTCGACACGCGGCGACGCTTGCGCGATCTCGTTCACCGCGAGCAACCCGGCGGCGTTCTCGATCTGCGCCTCGATGCCGATGCGGCCGATCTCGAAGCCCATCGTCTTCTCGATCTGGGTGAGCGTCATGGAAAGCCATTGCACCTGCGCAGCGCTTTGCACCTTGGGCAGCATGATGCAGTCGAGGTTCGGCCCGGCACTCTCGACGACCTCGATCACGTCGCGGTACGTCCAGTGCGTGGTGAGGTCGTTGACGCGCACCACGCGGAGCTTCCGTTCCCACCCGCCCTCGTTCAGCGCAGCAACGACGTTCTTTCGAGCCTCCGGCTTGGCCAGCGGCGCGACGGCGTCCTCCAAGTCGAGGAACACCTGGTCGGCCGGCAGGCCCTTGGCCTTCTCGAGGAATCGCGGATTGCTGCCGGGGACGGCGAGGCACGAGCGGCGGGGCCGCGGCGTCTGGCTCATGGGGCCGAGCATGCCACCGCGCCGGGCAGTCCGGCTGTGATGGTCGGCTCAGTCGATGTCGGCCGGGACGCCACGGGCACGCACCACCAGGGCGAGCCCGCCCAGTAGCATCGCGATGCCGGGCAGCGCCGATGCGGGCGGGCGCTGGTGCAGCCACAGATACGCGACGAGCGCGGCTCCCGGCGTCTCGAGCAGCAGGGCCAGGCTGACGACGGTCGGGCTGGTCGAGTGCAGCACGACGTTGATGAGCGTGTGGCCGAGTAGCTGCGCGCACACCGTGACGAGCACGATCTTGAGCCACGCGTTGCCCGAGAAGCCGGTGACGGGTACGCCGCCCAAGCCGCAGGCGATCAGCAGCAATACTGCACAGGTCGAGTAGCAGGCCGCCGTGTACGTCGCGGTCGACATCCGGACCCGCGCCGCCGCGCCGATCGTCACGTACACGGCGGCTGCCGCACCGCCGGCGAGCGCCAGCAGATCGCCGGCGAGCGCGCGCACCGACACCGAGACGTCGGCACCGGCGACGAGCGCGGCGCCGAGCGTCGCTACGCCAATGCCGAGCCAGGCAATGCGGGGCAACGCGCGCCCGGCCAACGTCGCGAGCAATCCGGCGAATATCGGCTGGGTGCCCACCAGCGCGGTCGCGGAGGCGACGGACGTCATCGTCAGGCTCGGCACCCAGGTGCCGAAGTGGACAGCGAGCGCGACTCCGGCCAGCAGGGCGGTCGCCCATGCGCGAGCACCGACGCGCAGCTCTCGCACCGCGAGCGCGGTGATGCCGGCGCCGAACACGTTGCGCCACAGGGCGATCGCGAGCGCGGGTGCCGCAGTGGCGGCCATAAGCGGCCCGGAGTACGACACTCCGGCTATCGCTACGGCGAGCAACGCGCCGTCACGCGGCGGAGGCGGGGCAAGATCAACCGCAGCCACGCCCACCACATCGGCCATCCTGGCACGCACGGTCACCGGAATACGGCGCGGCGGCGACTAGCCTTCACACACGTGAGCGCAGTGTCGAGGGTGTTCATCGCGCACCTGGCGGGCATCGGCGTCTTCGACCCGAATGGTGACCAGATCGGGCGGGTACGCGACGCCGTCGCCACCCTGCGTGTCGGGAGGCAGCCGCCGCGTGTGCTCGGCCTCGTCGTCGAGCTGCTGCACCGACATCGCATCTTCGTCCCCATGGGACGGGTCACCCGCATCGAGAGCGACGCCGTCGCGCTCACCACTGGCACGGTGAACATGAGGCGGTTCGAGCGGCGGCCGAGCGAGCTGCTCGTGCTGAGCGAACTGCTCGACCGAACCGTGACGATCAGCGAGGACGGTCGCCGTGTGAGCATCGTCGACGCGGGTATGGAGCAGAACCGCATCAACGACTGGGAGATCACCCGGCTCGCGGTTCGCGGTGCCGGCAGCCGGATCACGCGGCGCCGCGGTGAACTGTTCCAGGTCGACTGGAACGAGGTCGACGGGCTGTCCCTGTCCGAGACGAGCCAGGGCACCGAGACGCTGCTGTCCGTCCTCGCGGGCATGCGCCCCGCTGATGTGGCCGCCGCCCTGCGCGACCTGCCGGACAAGCGCCGTGTCGAGGTTGCCTTGGCGCTCGACGACGAACGACTGGCGGACATCCTCGAGGAACTCCCAGAGGATGACCAGGTGCGGCTGCTTTCGGCGCTGGCCGACGAACGCGCGGCGGATGTTCTGGAAGCGATGGACGACGACGACGCCGCCGACCTGCTGGGAGAGCTGCCGACCGACGAGCAGGAGCGCCTGCTCAAGCTCATGGAACCCGAAGAGGCCGCACCGGTGCGTCGCCTGATGACCTACGAGGAATACACCGCCGGCGGGATGATGACCACTGAGCCGGTGATCCTGCTCCCTGACGCCACGGTCGCAGAAGCTCTGGCCCTGGTGCGCAATCCGGATCTGCCAACGGCGCTGGCCGCGCAGGTCTTCGTGGTGCGTCCGCCGCACGCGACGCCGACCGGGCGGTTCCTCGGCACCGCGGGCGTGCAGCGACTGCTGCGTGAGGCGCCCTATGCCCTGGTCAGCGGGTTGGCTGACAGGGACCCGGCCGCGCTGCGACCGGACACACCGATCGCCGAGGTCACCAGGTACCTGGCCACGTACGACCTCGTGGCCGCGCCGGTGGTGGACGAGAACGACCGCCTGCTCGGTGCGGTCTCGGTCGACGACGTGCTCGACCACCTGCTGCCCGAGGACTGGCGCGACGTGATCGCCGGGAGCGACGGCCATGGCTGAGCGTCGGGACCGCCTCGACCAGCCGCGGGAGCCGCGGGGACTGCGCCCGCCGCGGATCGACCCCGAGGCGTTCGGCCAGTGGACCGAGA
>JBKPQY010000175.1:0-40561 GCA_046734315.1 Actinomycetota bacterium
ACGCAGGCGCGCACACGCACCGGCGCATCGATCGTCGCCGTGCTGCGGGAGGGCACCGCGCTGCCCTCGCCGACGCCCGAGTTCGTGCTGCACGCCGACGACCTCGTCGTCACCGTGGGGACGCGGGCGGCGATCGACCAGGTGGCACGCATCCTGGACGGCAGCGCGGAGTGAACGGCGGCCACGGCGCCACGAACGTCGCCGTGCTGCTCATCGAGCTCGGCGCCATCTTGTTCACGCTGGGCCTGCTCGGCCGCATCGCGCGGCGGTTCCGGATTCCGGTGATCCCCTTGTACCTGCTCGGTGGCCTGTGCTTCGGGCAGGGCGGGGTGCTGGAGCTGTCGGCCAGCGAGGACTTCGTCCGGGTCGCCGCGGACATCGGAGTGATCCTGCTGCTGGTCATGCTCGGCCTGGAGTACTCGGCCAGCGAACTGCGCGCCAGCCTGCGCACCCAGGCGCCGATCGGCGTGCTGGACGGGCTGCTCAACGCAGTGCCCGGCGTCCTGGTCGCGTTGCTCGCGGGATGGGGCGGCGTGGCCGCGGTCGCGCTCGGCGGTATCACGTGGGTGTCGTCGTCCGGTGTGATCGCCAAGATGCTCACCGACAACGGACGGCTCGCCAACCATGAGACGCCGACCATCCTGGGCGTGCTCGTCATCGAGGACGTCGCGATGGCGCTGTACCTGCCCTTGCTCACTGCGCTCCTCGCCGGCGGCGGAGCCGGCAAGGTAGTGCTCGCCGTCCTGATCGCTGTCGCAGCGGTAGCCGCGGTCATCGTGGTGGCCACGCGCTTCGGTGGGCACGTCACGAAGCTGGTCGCGGCGCAGGACAACGAGTCGTTGTTGCTCGGCGTGCTGGGCCTCACCCTGCTGGTGGCGGGGCTCGCAGAACGGCTGCATGTGTCGGCTGCGGTTGGGGCGTTCCTGGTCGGCATCGCCGTATCGGGCAGCGTGGCGGAGACGGCCGCCGAAGTGCTGGCGCCGCTGCGGGACGTCTTCGCAGCGGTGTTCTTCGTGGCATTCGGGCTGGCGACCAATCCCCATACGCTTCCGCCCGTCCTGCCGCTCGCGCTGCTGCTGGCGGCGCTCACGGCTGGTACGAAGATGGCCACCGGGTACCTCGCCGCCAGGCGAGCCGGCGTCAGGCGGCGCGGCCGCTGGCGGGCCGCGGTCACGCTCGTCCCGCGCGGCGAGTTCTCCGTTGTGGTCGCGGCGCTGGCCGTCAGCGCGGGCGCAGAGACCAAGCTCGGCCCGACCGCCGCCTGCTACGTGTTGATCACCATTCTGCTGGGCGCCGCCGCGTACCGGTGGCCGGACAGGTTGCATCCGGAACAAACTGCCGCCCCTTGAGCGCTATGCGAGTCGTGGACGAGACCGAACGATTGCTCCGCACCTACGACACGATCACGGTGGTCGGCGCCAGCCGCGACCCGCGCAAAGAGGCGCATGCCATCCCGGCACAGATGCAACGGCACGGTTGGCGAATCATCCCGGTCAACCCGTATGCGGACGAGCTGTTCGGCGAAAAAGCGTATCCGACGTTGGCCGACGTGCCCGAGCCACTCGGGCTGGTCGACGTCTTCCGACCGTCCGAGGACGCCGCGGAAATCGTCCGGCAGGCCATCGCCGCAGGTGCTAGCGCGGTATGGCTCCAGCTCGGCATCGTCTCCGCGGAGGCACGCGCGCTGGCCGAGGCCGCCGGCATCGCCTACGTCGAGGACCGCTGCCTCGCCGTCGAGCGGGCGCGTTATGCCCTCGGCGCGAAGTCCAGCACCTGATCGACCACCAGGCGCAGTGCCGCGGCGATGTGCTCGAGCAGCACGCCGCCTTCGGCGAACACCGGATCGGCAGAATTCACGGTGACGCCGTACGGCGTGGGCCAGCCGCGTAGCGCATGGATCGTCGAACGCAGCGACACGAGCGTCGTCCCGCACGCCTGCCATCCGGCCGCGGTGACGATGGTGCCGACGGCCCGCCCGGACAGGTACGGCCGCCCGTCGGCGCGCAGCGATTCGAGGTGGTCCATGCCGTTCTTGACCAGGCCGGACATGCCGCCGTGATAGCCGGGTGTCGCGATGATCAGACCGTCGGCGCTGGCCACCGCGGTGACTAGCTCGCCCGCAGCGGCCGAATCCTCGTCGACCACGTAGATCGGCAGCTGCGCCAGGAACGCGCCGCCGAACGCCATGGTGCGTGCACCGCGAACCTCCGCCTCGGCCAGCGCCGTGCGCAGCAGCTCGTCGGTGAGTGACGTCGCGCGGGTCGAGCCGCCGATCCCGACGACGAGCTGCCGGGCATCCGCGTTCATGACCCCGACCGTAGTGTGTGCCCATGACCCTCGATCGTCCACCTGCACCGGACCCCTATTCGCTGCTCCCCGTCGTCGGCACATTCACCGTCACGAGCACGGATGTCAGCGAAGGCGAGCAGCTCGCGCACAAGCACCTCTATCCCGGTGCCGAGCCCGACGGGGGCAATACGTCTCCGCAGCTCGCCTGGTCGGGATTCCCAGAGGGCACGAGGAGTTTCACCGTGACGTGCTACGACCCGGACGCCCCGACGCCCTCCGGTTTCTGGCACTGGGTGCTGGTCGACCTTCCCGGATCGACGACGTCGCTCGCCACGGGCGCCGGACACGTCGACGCACCCTTGCCCGGAAGGGCGTTCCACGTCCGCAACGACTGGAGCAGCAAGGACTACGGCGGCGCCTACCCGCCACCTGGCGACCGCCCGCACCGCTACTACTTCGTGGTGCACGCCCTAGACGTCGACTCGCTCGGCGTCGACACCGACACCAGCGCCGCCACGGTGTCGTTCAACATGGTGTTCCACACGCTGGCCCGAGCCCAGATCGTTCCTGTCTTCTCGCACTAACCGGGCTGCCCGCCCCTTCGGGCAAGGGCTTTCGCTGACCGGCAGCAGTGCTGCACGGCGCCGGGGCTGACCTTCGGCGCAGGCCGTCTCGGCTACGCGCGGCAGTCGCTGTGCTCCGCTCGGCAGCGGCCGAACAGATTGTCCAGGTAATGGCTACTGCACGCACGCTCTACCTCACATCGGGTCGCCGTGCAGCAGCTACTGTTTGCCCAGCGGGGGCAGAGAGGGACGGGTATGCACCATCAGGGTCGGAATGGCGCGACCTTCGGTGATGTCGTGCGCGTCGCCGAGTTCCGTGCCATCTGGCTCGCCGACGCGCAGTCGATTGCGGGCGACCAGATCGCCCGCGTGTCCCTCGCGATCCTCGTCTTCGAGCGCACCGGATCGACGGGGCTGACCGCGCTCGTCTATGCCCTGACATACCTGCCGGCCATCGTTGGTGGCGCGCTGCTCGCGGGCATCGCGGACCGGTTCCCGCGACGCGACGTCATGGTCTGCTGCGACCTAATCCGCGCGGCGCTGTTCGGCGTGGTCGCGATCCCGCAGATGCCGCTGGGCGTCATGTGCGTGCTGATCGTGCTCGCGGTGCTGTCGACCTCGCCGTTCTCGGCCGCCGAATCCGCGCTGATCCCGACGATCCTGGAAGACCACGAGCTCTACGTCGTCGGCGCCGGTCTGCGCGCTACCACGGCGCAGCTCGCGCAGCTTTTCGGATTCGCGACCGGCGGGGTGCTGGTCAGCGCCGTCGGCGCGCACTGGGGGCTGGCCATCGACGCCGCGACATTCGCGGTGTCGGCGGTGCTCGTGGTTCGCTTCGTCCAGCACCGTCCGGTAGCCGTGCGTCCGCATCGCCTCGGCGGTGCGCCGCAACGCCGCATGCTCGACGGCGCGCGCACCGTCTTCGGCGACGCTCGCCTGCGCACGCTGATGCTGCTGGGCTGGCTGGCGGCCTTCTACGTCGTGCCCGAGGGGCTCGCGCCCTCGTACGTAGCGGCGATCGGCGGCGGCACCGCAGCGGTCGGCGCGATAATGGCGGCCGATCCCGCCGGCAGCGCAATCGGCGCGGCGCTGTTCGTGCGGCTGGTACCGCCCCATGTGCGCGCGTGGATGATGAGCCTGCTCGCCTTCCTTGCCGGATTGCCGTTGATCCTGTGCGGCTGGGCACCAGGGATCGGGGTATCGGTGTTGCTGCTCGCTACCACGGGGTTATGCAGTGCGTTCCAGGTGCAGGCGTCGACCACGTTCATGCGCGTCGTCCCCGACGACCACCGCGGGCAGGCATTCGGACTTGCCCAGTCCGGGCTGATCGCGGTGCAAGGCCTCGGCATCGCCGCCTTCGGCTTCATCGGCGACCACGTCGGGGCTCCGCACGCGATCGCATTAGCCGGTGCCATCGGCTCGGCGTTTGCCATCGTGCTCGGTATCTCGTGGGAACGCGCCCGGCGTTCCCGTGAACACCCCGAACGCCCGCTGCCGGCCGGCGTCGGGCCCGACCGCGATGCCCCCATCCAACGACAAGCCGAGGATGTCCAGTGACCGCGCGCGTCTGAGATCCCTTTCGAGACGCGAGGTATACCGGACCGCGTCAGCCGGCGCCGGACAGCTCGTTGCTCAGTGACTGTTGTACATAGGCCATCGCCTCCTTTGCGGATTGATCTGCGAAGCGACGCGCCAGCTCCCCGGGGTCGACGTCTTCGAGTCGCTGATGCACCCACCACAGATGTCCCTGCGGATCGCGTAGCCGAGCCACGCGTTCACCGAACGGCAGCTCGGTCGGCCGCGTCACGGCCCGCGCGCCCGCCGCGAGTGCCCGGTCGAAGACGTCCGCCACGTCTGCGACATACACCCGCAGGTGCGCGGGCGTCGGTGGCCATCCGGCGTATGCATCGAACAACATGACGACGGACTCGCCGACCTCCAGCTCGACGTGCGCGATGCGTCCGGCCGCGTCGAGCATCCTCGAACCCGGAGTCTCGACCGCCCCGAACACGGCCTCCAAAAACGAGACTTCAGCTGCGGTGTCGCGGCTGATCACCCACGGGTCGATACGCGAATACCGCGCCGGCACCGGCACGATCGGTTCCCCTTCAGGCATATCTGGAGCCTGTCACCGGCCACCGACAATTTCCGGCTGGCGCATCACGCGGGGAGTCAGGGCAGCGGCTCGGGCTGCGTGCTGACAATGCGCTCCACGCGACGCAGCGTCTCACGCAAGTTAGCTTCGCTGGTCGCGTCCCGTGCCTCGGCAAGGGTGAGCCAGCGCAGCCGCGCGGCCGGGCGTTCGGGGCGGGCACGTGCGGGTTCGCTGGTGGCGAGGAGGAAGCGCAGGTCGGCGTGCTCGTGTGCCGGATCGCTGTCCCTTGCAGGTACCGGGACGATCACCGCGTGAACGAGGCGGGCGTCCGGCCACGGCGTCAGGTCGGTGAGGCCGGTCTCTTCCGCCCCCTCGCGCAAGGCGGTATCGAGCGGGTCGGACTCGCCTGGCTCGCCGTGTCCTCCGACCTGCAACCACGCCTGCTGGCGCTGATGCCAGCGCAGCAGCACCCGCTGGGTGGGTGGATGCACGATCAGGGCGGATCCGGTGACGTGCAGGGGCATCGACTGCCACGGGTCATCCACCGTCTGCGCAAGTCGGCGGATGCGGGCGACGTCGGCGACTTCGTCGTCGCCGCGCGGTCGGTGCTCGTGCAGCACGTCGACGATCGTTCGGGGCCCGCTCACACTGGGCGAGGCTACGTGGTGCTCGGCCAGTATCGTCCGAATATGACAGCAGTGCCCGGCCCGTCGGTCAGCCTGCGTCCCGTGAGCGACGACGACCTCGGGATGAGGGCCGTCACCGCCCGGCTGCGCGCCGCCGGCTGCGTGTTCGCCGAGGACGAGGCACGCCTGCTGGTCGCCGCGGCGCGCACGCCGGGTGAACTCGAGACCTCCGTCGGGCGCCGCGTCGCCGGGGAGCCGCTCGAGCATGTCCTCGGCTGGGCGGAATTCTGTGGGCTGCGTGTCGCCGTCGAGCCCGGCGTGTTCGTGCCGCGCCGGCGCACCGAGTTCCTTGTGCACGAGGCCGGGCGGCTGGCCGCGCCGGGTGCGGTGATCGTCGACTTGTGTTGCGGCACCGGCGCTCTCGGCGCGGCGCTTGCGGTGTCCGTCGACCGTGCCGAGCTGCACGCTGGGGACATCGACCCGGTCGCGGTGCGCTGCGCCCGGCGCAACGTCAGCGGCGCGGTCTACCAGGGCGACCTGTTCGAACCGTTGCCCGCGACGCTGCGCGGCCGCATCGACGTGCTGCTCGCCAACGTGCCGTACGTCCCGACACTGGAGATCGAGCTACTGCCCGCAGAGGCGCGCTTGCACGAGGATCGAGTCGCGCTCGACGGTGGCCCGGACGGGCTTTTCGTGCTGCGTAGGGTGGCCGCCGAGGCGCCGCGATGGCTGGCGCCGGGCGGGCATCTGCTGGTCGAGACGAGCGCCGCCCAGGCACCGCAGGCCCTCGCGGCATTTACCCCGCTCGCGGCGCGAATCGCGCAGAGCGACGACTACGACGCGACGGTGGTCATCGGCACCAACCGCTGACGGCTTCACGCGTCGGTCGTGTCTGATCGCCGACCGCAGCTTGCTCGATCACCCTATTTTGTAAGGCCAAACAGTGCCTGTGGCACTGTTTGCACAAGACACTGGCGCGCCTTGTATGCGACCCGACAACGGGTAACCGTACGCCTAGGTAACGGTATGACCGCCATGATCGCCTCTTGCTTGACAACGTCGTTCGCGCCGTGCCAAGAATCGCCAGGCTCGCGCTGACGGGCGCGATTGTCCGCGTTCGGCTGCCCAACCGAGGAGATTGAATGAGAAGACTGCGTAGGTTCGCCCTGTTCTCCGCGCTGTTCGCGGCCGTCGCCTTCGCGGCGGCTCCCGGATTCGCGGCCAGCGATCCGCCGAACAAGGATGCCGGTGAAGAAAGCCAGGACGTCGCGGAAGCCACCGACTGGTTCATGGCACAGCGACTGGCGCCCAACGGTGCGGTCGATCCGAACGCATACGCCGCCGGCGCCGCGCAGGCAGCGGCGCTGCCCACCGTGGGCGGCGCCTGGACCGAACGAACGGGGCGGCCAGGCACGGACGGCAACGACTTCTCCGACTCTCCCCAATACATCGACCCCACCAGTGGATTCAGCAACTCGGGCGCCGGCGACCGCTGGGTTTCCGGACGGATGACGGCGCTCGCCGCCGCCCCGGACGGGACGCTGTTCGCGGGTGCTGCTGACGGCGGGGTGTGGAAATCCACCGACGGTGGCCAGCACTGGAGTCCGGTGACCGACACGCAGGCGACGCTGTCGATCGGCGCCCTGCTCGTGACCGGCTCAGGCAGCAACTACACCGTTTACGCCGGCACCGGTGAGGCCAACACCAGCCAGGACAGCTACGCGGGCGTCGGGGTGCTCGCCTCCTCGGACGGCGGGGCCACGTGGCACCGCGTCGGCGGTGCCGAACTGAACGGCGCGTTGATCTTCCGCTTGGCGCAGGACGGCACCACGCTGCTCGCCGCCACGTCGCACGGTCTCTACAGCTTCGACACCACGTCCAGCACGGCGTGGACCGCGGTGCTGCAGCCCGCCGGTCCGCCCAGCGACGGCAAGAACTTCAACCTCGTCGTAGGCAACATGATCACGGACGTGGCGGTGCGGCCCGGCACGAGCGGCAAGCAGGTCGTGGCAGTCGCGGGCTATCGCGGCGGCTGGCCGACCAACGGCCTGTACGTGTCGAACGACGCCGGCGCGCACTTCAGCTACCTCGCCAACCCGCAGGGCTGGGTGCCGGCAAAGGCTGAAGGCCGCACTACGCTCGTGTACTCCGCCGGAGGCGATCGCGCCTACGCGATGGTGCAAAGCCCGTATCTGCTCAACGTCGGCACCAATGGCAAGACGCTGCTCCAGGGCATCTACGAGTCCAAGAACGGCGACCCGGCCGGCCCGTGGACGAAGGTCGCCGACTCCAGCAAGCTTCAGCAGAGCGGCTCGGCACAGAAGATCTCCCGCATCGGCAAGGGCTACGGGCCGGGCATCCAGGCCTGGTACAACCAGTTCCTCGCCGTCGACCCTGGCAACAAGGACCACCTGTACGCCGGCTTGGAGGAGGTCTACGAGACGCAGAACGGAGGCTCCGGCTGGAACACCATCGCCCCGTACTGGAACTTCGGGTTCAACTGCTTCTCGTACACCCCGTTCGAGGGGACATGTGATCACAACCAGGCTCACTCCGACCAGCACGCGGCCGTCATTTCAGCAGGCAAGCTGTATATCGGAAATGATGGTGGTGTCTACGCCCGCGCGCTGACCAATCACAAGGTCGGTGACTGGACGAACCTCAACGCACACATGGACGCGCTCCAGTACTACGGCGCACAGGGCAGCGGCGACTCGACGATCTACGGCGGCATGCAGGACAACGGCAGCAACAAGGTGTTCCCGACGACGGGCACCGTGCTCGACGACACCGGCAAGCCGATCAACGTCAGCTCGGTGCAGGTGTTCGGCGGCGACGGTGGTTACACCCTCGTCGACCCGAACAACTCGAACAACGTCATCACCGAATACACCGGGCTGACCGCGTTGAAGTCGACCGATGGTGGCGCCAATTGGCACTTCATCACGCCGGCCGATCCCGATCCCCGCTTCATCGCCCCGATCAACATGGACCGAACCAACCCCAGCCATCTGGTTGCCGGCGGCGCGTTCGTGTGGAACTCCGAGGCGGGCGTGGCCGGCACGACGGCCGGCACGGGCGTGGCGACGGACTGGCAGAACATCTTCGACGTGCGCAGCGCCCTCGGCGGGAACGCGCTTTCGCAGGTGACTGCGCTGGACGCGATCACGGTCGGCGGCACGCAGTACGTGGCGGCGGCGTGGTGCGGCCGGTGCAACCCGAGCTTCCCGAGCGGTAGCGGCTTTGCTGCCGGCATCGTGATGCTCAGCAACAGCGGCGGCAGCTGGCACGCCACGGCGCAGGAGTGCACCGGTAGCTCGGCGTGCCCGAACGGTGGCCTGCCGAACCGGTACATCACCGGTGTCAAGATCGACACGACGAACCCGAGCCACGCCTACCTGTCGCTGTCCGGATACTCGCGGCACTGGATCGTCGGACCGGACGATCCGGGCGTCGGCCACGTCTACCAGACCGCCAACGGCGGCAGCACCTGGGCGGACGTCTCAGGCAACCTGCCCGATATCCCGGCGAACGATGTCGCCCTCCACAACGGCGCGCTCACGGTGGCGAACGACATCGGCGTGTTCACGTCGTCCGACAACGGCAGCACCTGGAGCAGGGTGGGCACCAACCTCCCGAGCGTGGTGGTCGCCCAGCTCACCGTCGATCCGAACGGGACGCTGGTCGCCGCCACCCACGGTCGTGGCATCTGGACGATCTCGGCGCCCTGAGCAAGGCGGCCCGGCCGGCGGTGACAAACACGCACCGCCGGCCGGCGCATGCCTATTGCCAGCACAATTTGAGAAGACACCAGTCAGACCCCATTCCTAGGCTTGCCGCCGACCGATGAGTTCGGCGGCCGGTGCTCGTCGTAATGGCGAAGGCGTGCGCCGGCACGCTGGAAGGAGTGGGGCATGGAATCTAGAGGACGGTTCGACGCGCAGGTCGCCGTGGACGCCGCCGGCCTGGTGAAGACCTATACATCGCGCAGCGGGGACGTCGACGCTGTTCGCGGCGTCGACCTTCAGGTGGCGTCCGGCGAGCTGTTCGGGTTTCTCGGCCCGAACGGGGCAGGCAAATCCACGACGGTGAAGATGCTGACGACGCTGCTGTCGATCACCGGCGGGTCGGCTCGCGTGGCGGGCGTCGACGTCGCCGCCGACCCGGATGCTGCCCGCCAGCGCATCGGCGTCGCGTTGCAGGAGGCCGGCCTGGACATGCGCCAGACCGGGCGGGAGTTGCTGCTGCTGCAGGCCCGGCTGTTCGGCATGTCGCGCCCGGCCGCGGCGCAGCGGGCGCAGGAGCTGCTCGAGCTGGTGGACCTGCTCGACGCGGCGGACCGGCGTATCAAGGGCTATTCCGGCGGGATGAGGCGGCGCCTGGACCTGGCGTCCGCGCTCGTCCACCGCCCGGACGTGCTGTTCCTCGACGAGCCGACGACCGGCCTCGACCCTGCGAGCCGGCTGACGGTCTGGGACGAGGTGCGGCGCATCAACCGGCTGGGCACCACGGTGTTCCTCACGACGCAGTATCTGGAGGAGGCAGACCAGCTCTGCGACCGGATCGCGATCATCGACGACGGCCGCATCGTGCGGGAAGGCACGCCGGCGGCGCTGAAGGCGCAACTGCGCGACCGGCTCGGTCTGGCGGCCGAGCCGACACTCGACGACGTGTTCCTCGAGGCGACGGGCCGGACCCGCGATCGCATCGAGGGCGAGGTACAGGCGGTGGTGGCACTATGACCAGCCCGGCACTTGTGCTCGGCGGGCGCGCGATCCGGGAGACGTGGCGCACTCCGGAAGCGATCGTCCCGACACTGTTCATCCCGCTGTTCTTCCTCGTCGTGAACGTGGGGCAGGCCGGGCGTATCTTCCCCGCCGGCCATACGTCGTTCCTGCACGGGCAGGGCTATGCGGCGTTCCAGTTGCCCGCGTCGCTGCTGCTGGCCGCGTCGTTCGGGTCGGCGGCGATGTTCCTGGTCGAGGACATCGAGGGCGGCTACTTCGACAAGCTGCGCGCCACGCCCATCCCGCGCACCGCGATCGCGTTCGGTCGTCTGGCCGCCGAAGGCCTCAAGAGCCTGGTGCTGACGGCGGCGCTCACCGTGGTCGCGATGGCGTTCGGGGTGCGACTGGCGAGCGGCCCGTTCGGGTTCATCCTGCTCCTGCTGCTGACCGCCGGCTGGGCCGTCGTGTTCTCCGGATTCATGCAGCTGATCGCGCTCAAGACACGAAGCGCCGCGGCCACGCAGAGCGGCGGGCTGGTGTTCTTCCCGCTGCTGTTCCTTACCCCCAACTTCGTGCCCCGGAACATGCTGACGCACCCGATGGAGATCGCCGCAACCATCAACCCCGTCACGTACATCATGGAGGCGATGCGCTCGCTCATCCTGGTGCACTTCGACTGGGCGGCGATCGGCAAGGGCTTCCTCGTGGTCGGCCTCGCCGGGTTGGCGATGGCCGCACTCAACGCCCGCGCGATCCGCGCTTACGACTAGGCGATGAGCGCTCGCGCGAAGAGCGTGCGCCCCGCGCGTCGCGAAGCGATGCTTGCGTGGTGATTGCCGCCCCCGCCCTTGGGGCGGGGGCGGCAATCGCCGTGGCGCACATGAGTCAGCCGGAGGTCCCGATCTGACCCATGTCGGCGTAACCGTTGGTGGCCGGGGTCTCGATGTAATTCGTCACGTTCGAGCCATGCAGCCGCAGGAACTTCCGGTTGTTCAACGGGATGTATGCGACGTCCTTGGCAAGCTGCTCGGACAGGTCGCCCCACATGGCGTTGCGCTTGGCTGTGTCAGGTTCGTTGTACGCGGCGTCGATCGCGGAGTTGACGGACTTGCTGGAGTACCAGCCGTAGTCCTGTCCGTTCGACTCCGACGACAGGTTCACCCGGCTGTCGAACAATGGCGGGACCACCGTCGAGGCGTTCGGCCAGTCGGCGCCCCATGATGCCCACACCACGTCGTACTTCGCCGCGTTGTGCGGATTCTGGATCACGTCGTAGTACGTGTCGGAGAGGCTCTCCAGGGTGACCGAGAAGCCCGCCTTCTCCCACGCGGCCTTCAATGCCGACGCCTGCGCGTCCGTGGTCGGGGTGCCTCCGTTGTAGGTGTAATGGATCGGGTAGGGGATCTTCACGCCGGCTTGCTGCAGGAGCGCTTTCGCCTTGGCCGGGTCGCCGTTGTCCGGGGCGCCGAACGGGTTGGGGAAGTCCTTGAAGCCGGCCACCGACTTCTGGATGATGCTGTTCGAGGGCACCGACATCGCCGGGCCGCCGTACGCCGTGATGTAGCCGGCCTTGTCTGTGGCCACCGCGAGCGCCTGGCGCACCAGCGGGTTGGTCAGCGTCTTGAAGTTCGGCAGCAGGTAGTCGACGTATGGAGTCACCGGGTTGGTCATGCGGCCCTTCACCTGCGCGACGCGCGCCTGGTACGCGGGCGGCGCGGACCTGTCAGTAATTGCTGTCTTGTCCGGACCGCTGTCCTTCAGCAGCCGATCGAAGATCGTCTCCTCGGTGAGCCCCTCCTGCATGACGATCTTGTCCGGGAGTGCCTTACGGATACCGGGATAGTCAGTGCTCGGGTCGTAGTTGGGATTGCGGACGAACGTGCCGCCATGGCCTTCCTGCCAGGTGCCCTGGATCATGTACGGGCCGTCCGCGAAGACCTGGAAATTCGATTGCGCCGCCTTGTCCTGCGACTGCTTGAACGGCGCAAATGCCATCAGCGCACCAGATGCCGCGTAGTTGAAATCGCCCACCGGTTTGCGTAGGTGGAACGTGATCGTGTTCCCGTTGCACACCACTGCTTTGTCATATGCGGCTTGATTCTTCTTGGTGTACGGGCCGGAGTAGACCGAGCTGCCGTCCGGATTCGTCGGGATGTTCAGGAACTGGATCTGATAGTTCGGGCCTCCGGTAATCGTGTTCACCGCGAAGGTGCGCGACACCCCGTATTTGATGTCCTCGCAGGTCACGGGCGAACCGTCCTGCCACTTCGGGCCCTGCTTCAGCGTGAACGTCCACGTCTTGTTGTTGTTGCTCGCCCTGCCGGTGTCGGTTGCCAGGTCAGGCACCAGCTTGTTATCCGACGTCAATTGCGTCAAAGTCCGGTAGAACATCCGCGTCGCAAAGGCCAAGTCACGCCCGAGGTACATGCGCTGCGGATCCCAGTGCTCGGCGTTGCGCTTCGTCAGGTTGTACAGCGTTCCACCGCGCTTCGTGCTGGACGGTGACGATGCCGATGCCGATGCCGAGCCGGTGCCTCCCCCGGTCTTCTTGGACGAGGTGCACGCAGTCACGATCATTGCCGCAGCCACGCCGGCCACGACTACGCCCTTAGAAATGCTCACCATACAGCCCCTTTACTCAGCATTTACTCAGCCGCGCGCGGGCGCGCGCCGACAGAGCACCTATTGGGACGATTACGGCGCCGAGGAGTTAACGGCAAGCTCTGCGAAATTCCTCGAAGAATGCGGCTCATCGTTCTGTGACCCAACCGTTTCCCGTCTGCGACATCACCGTTCATAAGCTCGTCTTAAGCGACGAGAGGACACGCAGTGACGGCTGCGCCGGGCCAGGTGGCCCGGGGGTACCGCTTGGCGATCGGCGAGGACACCGTCCCCCAGATATCGGTCGTCAGGTCGCCGCACGTGTCACTCGCGCCACTCATGATCGGCGCCAGCGCCGGCGTGCCCGGCACGGACGGTCGTTACCTCATGCGCGCTGTCCGCAAGGCGCTGCCCTACGGCGCCGGATTCGCGCTCGCGCCCATGGTGGCCGCACATCGGGCCGGTGACGAGCTGGTCGACGCGTTCATGCCGATCCTTCCGTACGCCGACGTATCCGTTGCCGAGCAGATCGAGAGCATGCACCAAGCGCCGGACGACTTGCTGCTGGACGAGCTGCACCGCATCTACGGCGCTGCCCTGCCGCGCGCATGGCAACCCGCTGCCGAGCGCCCCCGCACCTGGTTCGACAGCTTGGCGCTCGCGACCGCGCACACTTTCGACGCGGTCGCGGCAAGCTGGTACGCCGCCGCCCCCGCCATCGACCGCGAGATCCAGCGGGTCGGTACCGCCCTGGTCCGGGGCGGCCATGACGTGCTGCTCAACAGCCTGCATCCCCGGCTCCAGTACGCCCACGGGATGCTGAGCTTCGACATCCGCCTCCGGCGAATCGTGAGCCTCGGCGGGCGCCGCCTCGTACTCGTCCCGCTGATCGGTGATTCCCACGCCCTACTGGCCGGCTTCGAGCTGCCCGGCCTTGCGTACATCGGCTACCACGTGCCGGGGCACACGACGTCGCGGCACACCGGCAGCGGCGATGAGCTGGCGTTGCTGCTCGGGCCGCTGCGTGCGCAGGCGCTGCGGCTGCTCGCACGGCCGATGAGCGCGGGCGCGCTGGCCAGCGCACTGGACTGCGCCGCCAACACCGCCACGTACCACTGCAACCACCTCGAGAAGGCGCGACTCGTCGTCCGGGAGCGCCGCGGGCAGTCGGTATGGATCTCCCGCACACCTCGCGGCCACGAACTGGTCGACCTGATGGCGTAGTTCGACGTGACTGTCACCGTCGCGTGGTCGACTGATTCCATGTTCGACGGATTCGACGAGTTTGACGTAGCCGTTCGCGGCACGACGATCCACGGCCGCCGCGGCGGAGCCGGTCCACCACTGCTGCTCCTTCACGGCATCCCGGAGACCCACCTCATGTGGCACCGCGTCGCGCCGACGCTCGCCCGGTGGTACACCGTGGTCGCTACGGACCTGCGCGGATACGGCGACAGCGGCGCGCCGCCGAGTTCCGACGATCATGCGCCGTATTCGATGCGCGAGATCGCCTGCGATCAGGTCGAGGTGATGCGGCACTTCGACCATGACCGTTTCGGCGTGGCCGGCCACGACCGGGGTGGGCGCTGCGCCTACCGGCTGGCGCTCGACCATCCGGACGTCGTGAGCGGGCTGGCCGTGCTCGACATCGTGCCGACCGGCGACGCCTTCCGCGGCGCGGACATGGCGTGGAGCCTCGGCTTTTGGATGTGGTCGTTCCTGGCCGCGCCGTACCCCGTCCCGGAGACGCTCATCGCCGCTTCGCCGGCCACGCTTGTCAACCACATGCTGGACACCTGGGCGACCGTGGCGGACGCGTTCCCACCGGGGATCCGCCAGGAGTACATCGACAAGCTCTCGCGCCCGGACACGGTCCACGCGATATGCGAGGAGTACCGGGCGGCCGCCAGCCTCGATTACCAGCACGACGAGGCCGACCGCGGCCGCGTGAAGATCACCTGCCCGGTCTTGGCGTTGTGGAGCGACACCGGACCTGACCAGCTCGCTACCTGGGCGGCGTGGGCCGACAACGTGCGCGGCCGCGCTATCGCCGCCGGGCACTTCCTGCCCGAGGAGGCACCGGGCGAAGTCGTCAAGGAATTCGTGGCATTCTTCGGCAAGTGCATGTGAGTCCCGAACCCCGGATCGCTGAGCCGGCGGACGCCGGGGCAGTCGCGAAGTTGCTCGACGCCTTCAATCGCGAGTTCGCCACGCCCACGCCCGGCCCCGATGTGCTCACCTCCCGACTCCGGACGTTGCTCTCGGGCGACGCCGTGGTCGCGTTCGTGTCCGGCGAGCCACCGGTGGCCGTTGCGCTGGTCACGCTTCGACCCAACGTCTGGTACGACGGGCGGGTCGCCTTGCTCGACGAGCTCTACGTGGCGCCGGCACTGCGCGGACGGGGCATCGGCTCCACGCTGCTGGCCCTGGTCGAGGCGACCGCCCGGCAGCGCGGCGCAGAGCTACTCGAGGTCAACGTCGACGGCGAAGACACCGACGCGCGGCGGTTCTATGAGCGGCACGGCTACACGAACACCGAGCCCGGCCAGCACGAGCCGATGCTGTACTACTACCGCGAGCTAGAGCTGTCAGGGCGGCCCGAGTAGTTGGTGGACCAGCGGTAGCACACTGCTGGCGCTGTCCGCCTGAAGGTTGCCGTTGTCGACCTCGGGTCGGCAGCCTTCCTGTATTTCCACCTGTACTGACGGGCCGACCCGGTAGCTGAACGTCAAGACGTAGCTTGCAGAGGGCTGCCCTCCGCTGGGACCGCATTGATTTGCGTAACCCCACGGTGTCGTCGGAAGCCGGTTGAGCTCGGCCGTCAGTCGTGCGAGGTCGCCCTGCTTCGCGGTAACGGTGGGCGAGTGTTTGCCCCGCCGGCACAGCTGCACCGACACGGGATGCTCGGGCACGAACCGGTCCTGCTGCCCGAGCCGCCCGGCGGTCTGCGGGCAGCCGCCCATGATCAACGGAGGTCCGGGCCTGCTCCAACGGCCGGTCCGGTATGCCGCGTGCGCGTAGTCCATCAGGTTATGCGCGACGAACTTCCCGTTCGAGGCACCGTCGCAATGCTGGCCCGGGATGGCCAGCCACATCGTCCCGCCGGGATAACTCAGCGCCATCATGTAGTAGTCGCCATCCGTGATCGCGTAATACGCCGCGCACGGCTGCTGGTCAGGATGGGCGGGTGGCAGCCACGCGAGACCGGCCGGGATCGTGGACAGGTCGCCGTCGAGCGTCCGGGTGCCGGTGAGGGCCCCGTGCCCGCCGTGCAGGTAGGCGCAGACGACGGCGTGAGTGGGCGTATCCAGCGGGATGAATCCCTTCGCGGCATCGATGCCCTTGGGCCGCTGCGGTATCCAGTAGTCGCTGGTGCCCGCGCCGCGGGTGGGCATGTCAGCGGGACAGCTGCGTATGGCCTGGACGGGACGCGATGGGTGCTTGGCAACCGTGGCGGGCGATGCGTTCTTGGCGACAGGCGGCGAGGGGTGCTGCGCAACCGAGGCGGGCGCACGGTGGTTACCTCGGTTGCTCACGACCAGTGCGACCGTGGCCACGACGAGCACGCAGGCCGCGGCAGCCACCGCCGCGATCCAGGGCGAACCCCGCCTGCTTCGAGGCGTCCGGAACCGGAAGTCCGCCGCGGTAGGAGCCAGCGGGTCGTGAGCGTGCATCGCCTCCCGCAGCGCATCCTCGATCTCGTTCATGATGTGCCTTTCAGCCGCCGAGGAGACTCCACGGCGGTCGCTCGCAGGGTGTGCAGGGCTCGGGCGACAAGGCTGCGCACCGTCGCCTCCCGGCAGCCGAGTACGGCGGCGATGTCCCGGTAGGGCAGTTCCTCGTAGTACCGCAGCACCACCGCCGCCCGCTGCCGGGCGGGCAGCGCATCGAGACTGCGCCACATGGCATCACGTTCGGCCACCGCCGCATCGGGCGCCACGCTCGCGATGTCCGGAACGACATCGGTGATCAACTCGCTGGCAGAGCCAAGCCGGCGCCGGCGCAGATACTCGTTGACGACCACACGCCGGGCGTATGCCTCCGCGTCGTCAACATCCACGCCGCGCTTACGCCATCGGCGATACAGCTGCTCGAGTGCCTGCTGCACAAGGTCCTCCGCATCCGAGCGTCGGTGGCAGAGCTGGAACGCGAGACGAAGCAGCCTGTCGCCGGCGCTGCCGAGCAGATCTGCGATCTGCCTCGTCCGGGTGGTCCATCGCCCTCCCTCACCCATATAGATGCGCCGGGCGACCGAGCTCGTTGTCCACAGATGCCTTATACCGGCACGGACGCCTGTAGGAGCTCCGCGGCGCGGCGCACCGCGTCGTTCTCCGCCACCGTGCGGCGCACCCGCAGCACGATGCGCCGCTGTGGGACCGGATCGACGACGGGTACGGCGACCAGGCCGTCCGGCAATGAGCGAGTCGCGACCCGGGGCACGACGGTCAGGCCGCCGGCCGCGGCCACGAACGCGATGGCGGATGCATAGTCCTGAGCCTCGACCTGGAACGACGGGGTGAATCCCTTGCTGGCACAGGCATCCAGGACGATCTGCCGACACGGGCCGGGCACGACGTCGTTGTCGATCCACGCCTCGTCACGCAGGTCGCCGAGGCGCACACTGGTCTTGCCGGCGAGCGCGTGCTGCCCGGACAATACGGCGAGGTACGGTTCGTCGAGAAGTGGACGGACGTCGTACCCGTCCAGCGACGTCGAGGCGCAGCCCTCGACGAAGAGCTCCACGTCGGGCACGAACGGCGACTCTGCGGCGCGTTCGATCAGCCGCAGGTCCAGCCGGAGTCGCGGAAACTCGCGGGACAGCGTGGCGGCGACTGACGGCACCCACACCGCTCCGGCCGAGGCGAAGTAGCTGATCGTGAGCCGGCCGATCCGCCCGGTGCGCAAGTCGGCGGCCACGGATTCGAGCGCCGCGAGCCGCTCGAGTGCATGCCGTGACTCCTCGGCGAAGAGGCGGCCGGCCGGCGTCGGCACGATGCCGCGCCCGTTCCGCTCGACAAGCACCAGCCCGGTCTCGCGTTGCAGCGCTGCGAGGTGCTGGCTGACGGCCGAGGGTGTGTACCCGAGGCTGGCCGCTGCCCCGTTGATCGAACCAGCGGCGACCACGGCTCGGAACACCCGCAGCCGGTGCGCGTCGAGCATTGCGGGATCGTACAGTGCTACTGATGTATTCGTCATCGGAATTTACTTGTGCTGTTGCTTTGCGAGCTGCTGCCATGACCACGTGACCCTGATCCGCCGATGGATGCTGCCAGCCGCCACGGTCGGCGTCTTGCTCATGTGGGCCTCGTCGTTCCAGGTGATCCGGGTCGTGCGCCACGACTTCGCCCCCGGATCGCTTGCGCTCTGCCGGCTCAGCGTCGGTTCACTGGCGCTGATGCCGCTGGCGGTCCGCGCACGCCGGCCGCTGCCCCGTGGCACAACTCTCCGGCTGGTCCTGACCTACGGCGTGCTGTGGTTCGCTGCGTATGCCGTCGCGCTCAACGCCGCGGAGCGTCACCTGGACGCGGGAACCGCGGCGCTACTCGTGAACTTCGCTCCGATCATCGTCGCGGTCTACGCCGGGCTGTTCCTGGGCGAGGGCTTCCCGCGGCCGTTGGTGATCGGAATCGTCATCGCCTTCAGCGGCGTCGTCCTGATCGCGCTGGGCGGCTCGGGCGCGCACAGCGACGGCATCGGTGTCGCGCTCGGCTTGGTCAGTGCGCTCTTGTACGGCTCGTCCGTGCTGATGCAGAAGACCGTCCTGCGCTCGACCGACCCGATCACGGCCACCTGGGTCGGATGTGTTGCCGGCAACGTGCTGCTGCTCGTGTTCCTCCCCCAGACGGTGCGGGACGTGAGTCACGCGCCCCCCGGCGCGATCGCGGGAGTCGTCTACCTGGGCGTCTTCCCGACCGCAGCCGCCTTCACCCTCTGGGCGTACGCGCTGACCCGCACGAGTGCGGGACGACTGACGTCGACAACCCTGACGGTGCCGGCAATCGCCGTACTCCTGTCATGGGCCTTCCTCGGCGAAACACCGGCAGCCCTAGGCCTGGTCGGTGGCGCGCTATGTCTGTCCGGCGTGGCCATCAGCCGCCGCGCGCCACGCCCGCAGCGCGCGCCGGCCGTGGTTGCTCAGGTAAGCGGTGGACCGTAGACACGCCATGCCCGTTCTACGAGCATCGGGACCAGGGTCTGCTCGATGTTCACCCGGAAGTGGTCGGTGCGGCGATGTGCCGCGAACGCGGCGTCGTCCTCGTAGGTTTCGTAGAGGGCGAAGCGGGCCGGATCCTCGCGGTCCTGGTACGCGAGGAACCCGATGCAGCCGGCTTCCGCGGCGCTGGCGCGGGCGTGCCGCGCGAGCAGCGCGCCCACCTCGTCGGCCGCATCGGGGCGCGTGCGGTAGTGCGCGATGACCGTGATCACACGGCCACGGTAATTACGCTCAGCGCCACCGCATTGCGAGCGCGTGCGCTCGAGCCGCCTGTCCGCGTTGCTGCTCTCCTGCGTACAGGACGCCGTATGCGAAGGCGAGCTGCCCGCCATCCGTCTCGGCGGCAAGACTGCGCACGACGTCACCGGCGACCGCGCTGTCCTGGTGCTCGCCCAGGATGTCTTGGAACCGGGTGGCGCGCTTGACCGCCCGCCGGGCGGGCTCGCCGAGCGCGGGGACAGCGAGTTCAGCCGTATAGCGCATGCGCTTGCCGGCCTTGCGGGCCCGGTGCAGCACTTCGTCGGCGGCGTCGGGCCGGCCGGCTTGCTTCAATCGCTTGGCGAGTCTCTGGCCGGCCGTGTCGAAGTAGGTATGAACGGTCTTGGGCGGGTGCGCGGCCGCGTCGGTCATCGGGGGCTGCTGCTGCCAGGCGTCCAGAGTCGCCAGCAGGGCGAGATAGCGCCTGCTGCGCATCTGCCGCAGGAGCAAGCGGCGGGCGCTGTCCTGCCCGGCGGTGAGGCGCTCCTCGAGTTGCGCCGACACGGGGCCGACGTCCACCTGCGCGGGAAGCGTGCTCAGCGTGTGCGCGATGTGCTTGCTGAGCACCTCGCCGTCGCGCACCGCACCGAGCAGGCCCGCGTACCACGCCAGCTCGGCATCCAGCCTTGCCGCTTCATCGGGCTCGAACAGATCGGCGAACACCCGAAGCACGCTGCGGTAGCGGCGCGTCGCCACCCGGGTGGCATGGATGGCGTTCTGGCCCCGCCGCAATGCCAGGTCGCCGGCGATCAGCGCCGCGTGTTGCGCCTGTAGATAGTCACGCACCAGGTCGCCCAGCGTCCGGGCGCGCCTCCCGCGGCGCGGGTACAGCGGTGGCTGGTCGCCCAGCAGTCGAGCCAGCTTCGGGCGGGGCGTCGCGACGACGGCGGCGCCGGACGCGGTCAGCTGCCGCGTGATAGCGACGACCAGTTGCTCGTCGTCGGTGCGTGGCTTGATGTCGACCGCATGCCAACACGTCGGCTCGGCGTCGGGGCCGGGCCTGGTGGCCGTGACCTGGTCGTCGCTGATCTCGGCGAGCAGGTCGCCGCCAGGGCCGATGATCCGAGTGACTGTGCGGGCAGTGACGACCGTCGCGGTCGGTCGCAGCTGCGCCCCGCGCGCGACCCCGAACACGATCTCCCGCAGCGGTGCCGGCACTGCGCGAACACTGCCATTCGCCTGCACGCGCATCTCGGTGCGGGCCTCCTCGTCGGGAAGCTTCAATCGCCAGGCGTTGTCAACGTCACCTGTGCGTACGCGCAAGGTAACTCCGTGCCGCAGCAGGTCACGACCCGCCGTATCGAAGTAGCGGCTCGACAACGACACGGTGCGTTGTTCCAGAACCGCTCCCGCCGGCAGCACAGCCGTCAGGTCGGGCAATGCCCAGTCGGCATCGACCTCGAACGCGTTCTCGTGCGCGCGGTACGGGTTGACCACGACGCACCACCTCACTTCCAATCAGACCCCGCTGGGTGAACGTCAGGCGTCAGATCGTAGACGTACTTCTGAACGGAAGATGAAGCAGAGGCAAACACTCAGCCGAAGCGGCCGTGGACGTAGTCGGCGGTTCGGGGATCCTGCGGGGCGTTGAACATCGCCTCGGTGTGACCGTGCTCGACGATGTAGCCGGGTGTGCCCAGCTCCGCAAGGAAAAAGGCGCACTGGTCGGACACCCGGGCCGCCTGCTGCATGTTGTGCGTGACGATCACGATCGTGACCTCAGTGACTAGTTCGGCGATCGTCTCCTCGATCACGCGCGTCGAAGTCGGGTCCAGCGCCGAGCACGGCTCGTCCATCAGCAGCACCCGGGGCCGGATGGCCAGCGACCGAGCGATGCACAGCCGCTGCTGCTGCCCGCCCGACAGCGCCCCGCCGGGCTGGCGGAGCCGGTCACGAACCTCGCGCCACAGCCCTGCCTTCATGAGGCACGCCTCGACGAGGGCGTCCTTGGTGGCCCGGTTGGCCTTGACTCCGGTCAGCTTCAGCCCGGCGACCACGTTGTCGTAGATCGACATGGCCGGGAACGGGTTCGGCTTTTGGAACACCATGCCGATCTGCCGCCGTGCCTCGGTAAGGCGCCGCGACGCGTCGTATATGTCCCGCCCGTCCAGCAGCACCTCACCTGCCAGCGCAGCGCTGGGGACGAGTTCGTGCATCCGGTTGAGAATGCGCAGGAACGTCGACTTGCCACAGCCCGACGGCCCGATCAGCGATGTCACGTGGCCGGCCGGCATCATCAGCGACACCCGGTCGAGCACCTGGTGGTCGCCGAACCAGGCGCTGATTTCGCGGGCCTCCAGCCCGGCAAGCGGCGCGTCGCTCAGCGGCGACAGGCTGGCGGTGTCGTCGTTGGCTAGAGCAGTCACAGCGGCAGCATTCCTCACGTCAGGTTGGGCAGTAGGCGTGCGGCCTGATCGGCGACGGCCAGACCGAAGAACAGCAACACCGGCACGGCGACGATCCAGGTCTGCCACCGTCCCCACCGGCTGCGTGCCCAGCTGAGCAGCACCGCCGCAATTACGAGTGCCTGTCCCCACAGCACGAGCGGAATCCACGCGGAGGGATCCGTACCCATCGCATGTTCCGACGGAGCGAGGTTGGCTGCCGACAGTACCGAAGCCGGCGTGGCCAGTGTCGGCGAGATCAGGTCGGCGTCGACACGCAGCACGCCTGACGGGACGAATGGGGCGCCGCTGGCGGTGGCCAGCAGTAGCCGGCTTCGACCGGCCGGAAGTGGCGCCGGCAGCGGATCGCCTTCGTGGCGGACGTCCAGTACCCGGAACCGGCTCTCGCCCTGTCCGGTCAGGACCGTGATCAGGTCGCCGGCCTGCAGGTTCGACAGCCGACCGAACGGTCCGCCGTACGCTGCGGCCCGGCCCATGATCTCGCTGACCCCGGCCTGGCCGGGCAGCGGGGTGTCGCGCAGATGTCCCGGACCGTTCTCCAGCGCCGACGGCGTCGTGCCTTCGAAGACGACCTCCCGGACGTGAATCGTCGGGATGGACAGCACGGCCACCGCTGTGCCCAATCGCAGCAACTTCTCCGGATTGGCCGGCTGCACCTGGCTGACCGGCGCGGTCCCCAGGGCGAGCGCCTTGCGGAAGTCGGCATACGCGGTGTGCTGGGCCCGGGCGTGGTGCAGCGAGGAGATCACCCCGACGTACAAGGCGAAACCGAGCAGGGCAACCGACAGGATCAGGACGGCCGTGGTCACCACGTTCAGCGCCGCCGAGCGACGCTTCGGCGGTGTCTTTCGCGGGGCCGGAGCCTCGCCCGGCGCATCAGCGGGCGTCGGCGCTGGAGCGTCCGGTGGAGTAGCGACTGCCGTCATACGCGCTCCGATTGCTGTCGGCGGCCCGCGGCGTAGCACAGCGCCCCGGCAGCTATCAGGACCAGGGCGCCGCGGAGTAGCCCGAGGATGTCAGCACCGGTGGACGCCAGAGAGCCCCCTCCCGGGGACGCGCCGGCGTGCCCGTTGACCACCACGAACTGGTAGGAGGCGACCAGGTGCGACGTCGCGCCCGTGAACGTCAACATGTGCCGTCCGAATGCAAGATCGTCGGGCACCGTGAAGTCGAAAGTTGCGGTACCGCTCGCGTCGGCGGCCACCGTGCCCAGATCGTTGTCGGCGGAGCGCACCGTGATGCGGACCTGCTCGTGGGCGTGGAACCCGATTGCCGTGCAATGCAGGTGGTTGCCGCGGTGCACCCTCGGCAGGTTGCCCAGCCGTACCCCGCCCTTGCTACACGTGACGTTGGCCGAAGCCGGGATCGTGACGCTGATCGTTTCGGCACCGCCGTTGCCGTCGGCGCGCACCGGCGGGGCGGTCAGCACGGCGAGGGGGACGATGACCGCGAGGACGAGCGCGATTCGGCCAGCCACGCTCACCTCCCCGGTCCGAGGTTGTGCGTCGTGTGTTCGGGCGCCGCGGCCCCGGGGCCTGTGCCGTTGCCGTTGCCGTGCGACCCAGCCTTGCTGAGCTCCGCAGCCGCCTCGCGCCGGCCCTTTTCCACGGCGGCCGCGAGTGCTGCGGCCCGGCGTCGCTTGCGGCGCTTCAACCACCACCACGTGCCGTATCCGGCACCGACCAGCAGGAGCAGCAGCACGAGTTGCATCCACGGCAGCGCCCACATCGACTTGCTGTGGGACACGTCCCTGATCGGAGTCTGCAGCTCTTGGACACCGGGTACGTGAGCCTGGACGGGGTGAATCTTCACGTGCACGGTCATCGGTCCTGCCGGAAATACGCCGGACAGGTGGGCATGCACGCGTTCGGATTGGCCCGGCAGCAATTCCGTCAGGGCCGGCGGATGAACCGTCGCAAGCGTGATGCCGAACGGCCCCGTCACGCTCACCGTCTGCCCGCCCAACAGGCGCACGTTGCCGAGGTTGTGCACGGTGTAGGAGACGTCTGCGCCGCCGCCGCTGAACGGGTTCAGCGTGCCGTGGTAGCTGACCCTCGTCCCGTCGATGCGCACCGCCGGCACAAGCGGTCCGGCGATTCGCATGTACATCGGGACGCCGATCCGGCGGTCGACAGTCACCTGCTTACCCGGCAGGCGGATCGACGCGATCATGCCTCCGGTGTGATCGCCCGGGGTGGCGTTCGCCGGCACGGTCACGGTGAACGGTTCGTTGATGCGTGCGTGCGCCGGCACGGTCACGCCGCTATGTAGCAGGCGGACCCAGGAGCCGATGTCGGTGGGCTTCTGCGCGGCGGGCAGCAGGCTCAGGTCGCCACTGCTGTTGACGAATCCGTCCGTTGCGTAGACCTGGAAGGTCACCGGGTGGGAGCTGAAGTTGTCCACTGCGACGTAGTCGTGGAGCACGCTGCCCGGCTTGATGCTCGGCCAGGAGTAGACGGCGCGCCGGGTCGGGCCGTCGGCGGTCGACGGCTGCACCCCCCAGGTGATCGTCGTCTTACTGGACTTGGAGGGTGGCGTCGGCTTTCCCGGCAACTTCGTCGACGACGGGTGAGGGCTGGGCGCCGTCGGACTCGGTGTCGCAGCGGCCACGCTCATTGGTCCGCCCGACACGACCAGGGTGGCGAGCAGGCCGGCGAGAAGTGGGTATCGAGTCCGGGTGCGTCGCGACGCGGGCGGCGTAGTCATCCTCTAGGTCCAATCACAGCTGATGGCCAGCCACTCGCAAGGTGGCCGACTCGAACATGTTCGGGCAGATCAAGAGTGCGAGACATCCGAACGCGGGCATGAGGAGGAGACGTGCGGACTGCTCCGCACGCCTCCTCCCCTTCGGCCGAACCACTCAGGGACCGGCCGATCGTGCTCGCATCAAGGTGATCAGGACGCCGAGTCGATCGCGGTGATCGTCAGGGTGCCCTGGTAGGCGCCGGCGTTCTGGGTGGTCGGCACCTGCAGGTCAAGCCCGGCGGTCAGCACGGACGTGCCGAGGCCGTGGGTGGCGGCAGCGTTGGCCAGGCCGCTGCCCTGCTTGAGCCCGGGGTTGCTGCCCGGAGCGACGGCGGTACCGGCGGTTACGTCGTTCGCCGCGTTCGGGGTTTGGATGGACGGCGTCCAGCCCAGGCTGTTGCCGTCGATCGTGTGGCCGTGGCCATCGCTGAAGTCGCCGATCTGACCCGAGACGCTCCAGCCCGGCGCGCTCACGGTACGAGCGTCGTTCACCGTAACCGTGCCGAGGCTGCCCGTCGCCTCCAGCATCCCGCTGCCGTTGGTGTGCGCGGTGCCGAGGTCGGCCGAGGTCTGGTTGACCGTGACCGTGAAGACGCCCTCCTGAATGTTGACGTTGACCGTCTCCTGGCCGGCCGTACCCTGGCCACCGCCGACCCACACCATCACGGGGCTCGACGTGGATGCGGCAAACGCGTTGGGGTCGGTCGGCTCGAACTTCGCGGTGAGCGAGTGCTGGCCTGGCACGGTGCTGCTGAACGGCGTCGTCGCGGTGCCGGAGGCCACCGGTACCGGCGCCCCCAATGACGTGCTGCCGTCGAAGAACTCCACCGCACCCACCGCGTTGGTCGGGGTGACCGTCGCCGTCAGGGTGATCTGCTCACCGTTGGCCGGGCTGGTGTTCGACGCGGCCAGGCTGGTCGTGGTGGCCGTGCCAGACGTCGGCGCCGTCTGGGTGCTGGTCCAGTCACCCTGAGCGTCGGTCCACATGACCCACATGGACTGCTCGGGGTCGGAGTTGAGTTGCGGGTCCGTGCACTGGATGACCCATTCGAACCAGAAGTTGGGCACGACGATGCCGAAGTCCAGGTATTGGTGCATGGGCAGGTCGACGTTGCCGGAGAACGGCGCAGTCTTGACGTTCGGGTTCGTCGCCCCGACCAGCGTGGCGATCGAGCCGTCCTGAGCGATGATCGACGCCTGACCGCCGTCGTTGAACGGCGCCGGGCACACGGTGGCCGACGTCCAGGTCGGCTGGTCGTTCGGCCCGCCGCTCTGCGTGGAGAACGACAGCTGGCCGGGCTGCTTGCCGACGTGCGTCACGGCACTGGCCGGCGCCGCCGTGACGAGCGCCGTCGCGACCGCTGCGCCCGCCAGGGCCAGCAGCGCGACGCCGCGTCTTGTCGTGCTGACTCTCATGTAGGAGTCCTCCCACTTCCTGGGTACTTGGGTGCGGGCACCTTGCCGGCACCGGTGTGGCCGCCCCGATGGCCGAAGCGGTCCTACGCTGAGGTATCCGGCCCGGGCTGGTTCTGGCGGCCCGGGCCGGGCCTCGGCGCGCTACGGAGGGTCAGATGGTCGCGAATGCCCGCAGGTTCGTCGCGATCTGGCCGCAGGTGTGGCCCAGCGGCGCGCCATTCAGCAGCGCGAAGCCGAAGCTCAGGATCGTCGTCGTAGACGTGCACATGGTGGGTGTGAAGCCGGTGCGCGCAGCAAACAGGTTGCTGAGCACGGCGTCAGTACCCGCGCCGCCCGCGCCGTTACTCACGGCGCTGAACAGCATCACGTTGTACACCTCGCGCTTGATCGGGTAGGCGGTGTTGAGCGTGCCGCCGGCGGTCAGCGGAGCGACACCGTTGAGGTTGTGCAGCACCGCGTTGTGCCGGCGGTCGATGGTCGGGTGGTTCTTCTGCGACACCCACTGCGCGATCGAGAACGGGCCGAACGCGTTGGCATCCTGCGCGAAGATCGTGCCGTCGTGCTCCTCGATCGCCTCGTTGGGGTTGAGCACCGAGTGATCGTGCACGCAGTTGGGGGGCGTCGTGCCGTTGAAGCCGAGCGTGGTTGCCCAGAAGTTGCGCGTGCCGGAGCCGGGCTGCGGGATGTACAGGTTGATCGCGGTTCCGGTGGCACCGGTGGGGTCGTAGACCACGCCGTTGACCGTCTGCGGGTTGCAGTTGTCATACATGTCGGCCACCTGCGCCTGGGTGAACCCGTCGGCCTGGGTGATCGCCGTCGCGACGGCGGGGTCAGGTTGGCCAACCGCCGTTGCGGGACCGGTTGCCGTTGCCACGGCGTCGAGCCCGAACGGTACATAGATCAGCTGCCCATTCGGGTCGGCGTTCGTGCCCGGGCCGCTGGACGAGCGGGCGATGTCGACACAGCCAGGCTCGGGCGGGTCGGCGAGCTGTGGCGCGGTCGTGCCGGCGTTGAGCGACTTGCGCAGCGCGTTGACGCCCTCGCCCGAGCCGTTGGGCCGGGTCATGTGGCAGCCGGACTTCGGGCTGATGTCCTCGTGGGCGATGCCGGTCCCGGGGTTCACCGCGTCCCACGAACCGAGCAGGCCGCGTCCCACGTTGGCCGCGAACGCGTCCATGACGTCCTGGGTCGTGTCCGAGCCCACCAGGACGTATGTCGTGGTCGGATCGGCAGCTGCGGGGGCCGCGAGCCCGAATGCGAGCGCGCCGAACCCGATACACAGCGCACCCACCGCGAGAACGCCGCGCCGCCTTCCGCGTGGAGCTCTCGCGAACCACGCGGGCGCGCGGCTCAGAGATCTGGTCATGCAGCCTTCCTTTCTCCGGTACGGAAGCCCTTGCGGCTTCCGAATAAACGAGGCGTGTTCATCGTGATGGGACAGCTGTATCCGTGAAACCCGAGTCCATTGGATTTATGGAGTACCTAGGTGCACGCTGAGATTAAGAAGGGATTACATAGACGTCGCCGGCATCATGGGTAGCCGCTGTTGTTCCAGCTACGTTCAATCGCATCGTGACAATGCGGACTCATTCGCTTACGAGAGGCGACCTCCGGAATTGCGCTCATGCCTGGCGCCGTAGCGTGCGCAGCAGTCGGGGGAATGCGTCCGTCCTCGACAACGGCACTGCAACTGCGCCGACCAGCCCGGCAATGGCGATGACCAAGAGCGCCCATCGACCGCCAACCGCGGTGCCCGGAGTGCGCTCGGACTTGCCGGCCAGCTGGGCGGGCCTCGGGCTGGCGAGGCCGTTGCCCGGTGTGGAACCTGGTCGCGCCGTGGTCGACGGGGTCTTGCTCTGCCCGCCGGCCGGCGTACCACCTGGGCCGCCGCCGTCTGAGCCGCCTGTGCCGCTCACACCGTTGGCACCACCCGGGCTGGTACCGGCGCCGCCGGTACTCCCGGACACGCCCGGGTTACTGCCACCGTTCGTGCCAGGCTGCTGCGGGGAGGTCGGGCCCCCGGGGTGGTTCGTCGGGCAGCCCTGGCCGCAGCGCAGCTCAGCGGCGGCGGCCACGGCCTGGTTGCGCAACGCGCCCGGCAATGGCAGGTAACCGTGCGGCAGCTGCCCGGGGTCGACGCCCGGGGACTGGCCGGTGGTCGCCCCGTACTGCATCAGCGCCGCGTAGTCGTTACGTGCCGCGGCAGGCTGATCCAGGCGGGCAGCCGCGTAGGTCACGTCTACCAGCGGGTACCCACCGCCGCCGGGGTGTGCCGGGTCGACATGCAGGACGCCTGTACTGTCCGGCTTTGCGTTCGCCAGTGCAGTGGAGAGGGACGACGCGTCCGGCCCGACGCAGTGCATCCCCGCGGCGTCGCAGAGACTGGCAGGCACCAGGCCTAAGCCGGCGAGGCTGGCCGAGTCGGTGACGCCCCACAGGAACTGCTGGCCTGCCGGCTCGATGCCGCCGTTGCCCCACCATCCCAATTGGCCGTCCGGAGCGAGTACGGTCTGGTCCCACGACGACCCCTCGGGGTTGTTGCCCGTGCGGATGCGCGTAGCGGCGTCGGCGTAGTCATTCACGTAGGGCAGCAGGTTCAGCGAGCACCGCCCCGGATTGCGCTCGCCCACGTCGCCGGTGTTGAAACACGTGGGATCAGCACGCGGGAACGAGTCGATCGGTGTCTGGTACAGCTTCAGCGTCTTGGTGTTGTAGTGCGGATTGATCACCATGCCGTGCTCGTCCGGCTTGCCGGACAGCCAGTCGCGCGCTGCCTTGTCGGAGTCGATCCATGCCCACACCTGCTGATTCAGTGCGGACAGGTCCTCGGTCAGCAGCGGCGCCAGGGGATTTGATGCCGGTGGAGTGTGCACGCCGGGATTCAGCTTTGTGAATTCCGGGTCGGTCGTTATGAAGTCCGGATTGTGCGCCGCCCATTTCGGCCCAGGATGGCGGTTGTCGACATCCGGAAGATCGAACCGGTACGACTGTGTCAGCGCCTTGGCCAGTAATCGCGGGGTTAGCTTGATCGGCGTCGCGACGAATCCCCCTGAATTGTTTAGATTGATATTGAATCCGAGCGTGAGGGCGGACACCGCGACCGGTGCATACACCAGCGGCACGGAGATGTGAGCTGGTGCTCCTTTTCTCGCGCCTTCGGCACCTATCGGGATCGTCGTGAACGCGAGACCCACGCCGCTGGACGAGTCGGTGAGCTGGCTCGTGTTCGTCGATTCCGGCACGTCCGTGTAGCCGTAAATCGTCGAGCAGTGCGCGGCGTGGTTGAGCGCCAGCTGCCAGGAGAACATCGCGTGCGAGACGATCTGGGTGCCGACCGTCTCGCGCTCACTTGCCGACCCGATCGCGCAGTTGGTGGCGACCGGGGCGAAGTTAAGGTGTATCTGGATGCGCTGGGCCCAGTTCGACGCCCCGAGCGGCGAGTCGTTCAGGAAGTTGATCGAGCTGCTATCCGAGCTGTCGATCTTGTAGCCGTTCGCCTTGTACTCTCCACGCGGCACGACCACCAGCCAGCAGTCTCGCGGCGTGCCGTCGGTGCGGACCTCGCCACACCCGAGGCCAGGTGCCTCGATGGTGGTGAGCATCTGGAAGAAGAGCTGCCCGGTCCCGTCGGCGCCGGTCCGCGCAGCCTGCACCTCGTTCGTGCTGAATCGGTCGTAGTAGTTCGTGTAGTCGGGGACGGCACCCGCGTCTTGATACAGCCGGTCCGTGGTGCCGACGGGAACGAACGGCACGCTGTAAATGCCGAAGTTGTGCGGCGAGTCGTGCGACGCGTCGGTCGGCTCGCGCGTGTCGCAGCCGTTATTGCGGAAGCTGCCGTCCGCCCCGTCCGGCATGGTGTTCAGGTCGGTGCTCGGGACCGATCCGGGCACACAAGCGATGCCGGCCCGGCCCTGGATTTGCGGGTTGAGCGCGCCACCTGGCAGCAACCCCTTGCTGCCGTACTCGCAGTCTTCCGGGTCCGGCTCGGTGTTCGCGCCGCCGTAGCACTGCATCACCTGCAGGAAGTCGCCCTGCAGGTTGCCCCCGTTGCCGATGGTCTGCTTGCCACCGGACCAGCTGACCTTGACCGCCTGGTTGACGAGACTCTGCGTCTGGCTGACCGTAACGTTCAGGTTCTTGAAGTCGTCGTACATGAACGCGAGGGAACTGTTCGCATCGCGCGGCGCGACGACGGTTCGGTTGTCTGCGCCCAGCAGTCCCTGCGACCACGACGCGGTGACGGCGGATGCCGTCTCGCCGTTGCCGGTGATCTGGTCGACACCGGATGGGGCGGCTCCCGCCTGCCCGGCCGGGCCGACGGTGCTCACCGTGACCAGTGCGCTCACTGCGGCGAGTGCGCGCACCACGCGGGCTCGGGTCATCGCCTGCCGCCGCGTCGACGCGCGGTGAGCTGCGCGATCAGGGGCGGCCCCAGCGCCAGGCCGAGCAGGAGTGCCGCGGCCAGCGCCATCAGCACCACCCGCAGGTCGTCCCCGAGGCTGGCCGGTGACGAGGCGGGTGCACCCAGGACGTCTGACGGATTCAGCGTGTTCGCGCCCGCGGCTCCTGCACACGTGCCGCTGTCGGGATCGCAGACGGCAGCCTGGGCCGCTGCGCTACCACCCGGTCCGGAGCCGGCCGCACCAGTACCACCAGCACCCGAGCCGGCCGTCCCATTGCCACCCGATCCGGAACCAGCAGCCCCAGTACCACCCGATCCGGAGCCCCCCGCCTCACCACCAGCACCGTTCCCGGACGACCCCGATCCACCGGCCCCTGGGTTCGTCCCGTTGTTGCCGCTCCCGGGCGGACCCTGCGCTCCCGGGCTGACCGGAGTCGGCGCCTGTGCGCCCCCGGTGCCGGCCGTGCACTGCAGCGGTCCCTGCTTGTCGCACGGCAGCGGGTGTGGGTCGTTCTGGGCAAGCAAGTTGACGCCGCTCGTCGAGAACGTCGGGTTGTGGCAGTTGCTGACGTTGATGGTCGTGACGCGCGCGCTGCCGTTGATCTTGTGCAACTGATCGAAGCCGGCCCGCACCAGGTTGATCGGCAGCGCTGAGTAGCCGAGCGCGTCCACCTGCGCCTGGCCTTGGCAGATCGCGTACTGGCCGAAGGACGCGAGCGTGAAGCCCTTCGTGGAGTCGAAGTTCGAGGCGGTCGGCAGGATCATGTACGAGTAGCTGGACAGCGGATACGTGCGGTTGTCTGGGTTCGTGTACACCTGCGACAGGTCCTGGGTCAGGTAAACGGCGGGGTTGCTGTTGTTCATGTTGATCTTGGCTTTGAGCAGTGCGACCGCGACGTGACCGGGGGTCGGCTCGGTGTAATAGCCGGCGGCGTTGAGCATCTTCGCGACCGGGAAGCCCGTCTCCTTCGCGTACGAGTACTGGACGTACCCGATGGAGCCGACCGCCTGCGCCTGCGACACGTAGCCGGCCACGCCGAGGTCACCCGGCTGGGAGACCATCCCGGAGCCGGGGACGACCGGGTATGCCGAGGTCTGCGTACACGGGTTGCGGTTGGTCCTGCCGCAGTAGGCCGTCCAGATCGGGCCTTCGCGGGCGACCATCCACTGCGTGAACTGCGCGGTGGCGCCGGAACCGTCCGAGCGCACGACCGGCACGATCTGGATCGCCGGCAGCGGCAAGCCCGGGTTGTCGGCCTTGATCGCGGGAGCGTTCCACCGCGTGATCGCGCCGGTGAAGATCTTGGCGATGTTGTCGCCGGATAAGCGCAAGTTGGTGACCCGCCGGACGCCGATCTTGAGGTTGTACATGAAGACGGTGCCGCCGGCCGTGACCGGCATGTACGCGAACTGCCGGCTCGGCGGGTCATCGTTGTTGACGCCGTCCTTCACCCCGTAGGGGATGTCGGATGCGGCCCAGTCCACCGAGCCGTCGGCGAACTGATTGCGTCCCAGAGACGAGCCGCCGCCGCCGTAGTTGACCACCATGCCGTACTGCTTGACATTGGCTCGCCAGGCGTCGATTGCCGTGGCCGACCACGTCGAACCGGAGCCGGAAATCGGCACGTAGTTAGCCGCGTCCGCAGGAGGCGCTGGTGCGGCGATGATCGCGGTACCCAGGAGTATGGTCAGCGCCGTAGCGAACCGCTTGCGGGTCATGGTCAGGCACCTCCTTCGACGGCGGTTGCCGCCTGGCGTGCTAGGTATCGCTTGAGATCACGCTGCGACGCCGCGGCCCGGCGACGACGCTGACGGCGGGTGAGCTGTCCCGGGCCGCGCCCGCCGATGACGCGGGCGATCGCGAACAGCAGCAGGACGAGGATGAGAAGCGTCGCCGCGGCACCGAAGCCGCGGGCGATCGGATTGGGCTCGGACGCCTGCACTGACGTGTACGCGAACAGCGGCAGTGACATCATCGGCCCGTGGAACGGGTCAGTGTTCACCGCCGCGGTGAAGCCGGCGGTCAGTAGTACCGGAGCGGTTTCGCCGACCGCGCGCGCCGCGCCGAGGATGACCGCTGTCGCGAGTCCCGATCGGGCGGTAGGTAGCACGACGCTCCGGACCGTGCGCCATTGCCCGCTGCCCAGTGCGTATGACGCCTCGGTGAGGCTGCCTGGTACGAGGCGCAACACGACGTCGGTGGCGCGCATGATGATCGGCAGCGCAGTGATGGCAAGCGCGGTTCCCGCAGCGAACCCGGAAAAGCCCATGCCGAGGATCAGGATCAACGTGGCGTAGATGAACAGGCCCGCCACGACGTCGGGCAACGCCGTCATCGCGTCGACCACCGTGCGCACGAAGCGGGAGAACGGCCCCGGGACTTCGTGCAGGAATATTCCGCCCAGGATGCCTAATGGCATGGCGATGGCCAATGCGATGCCGACCATGATCAGGGTGCCGAGGATCGCGTGGAATATGCCGCCCTTGGTGAGCGGGTCGAGAGGCCCGGTGCTGCTCATGTCCTGCGTGTAGAAGTTCACGTGAACGAGCGCCTTCCAGCCCTTGTAGATCGTGTAGATGATCACCCACAGGAGCGCGGCGAGCACGACTGCGCCGAGGGAGTGCACGACGACCGCGGCCACCCGGTCCCGCACCGTAGGGCGGTTCTCGTCGAACGACACGAGCACGCCGTAGATCAGCACGAACAGGCACCAGCTCGTGATGATGTAGCCGAGGATGCCGGTGAACGGGGCGAACTGTGTCCACAGCAGGGCGGTCATCGTGCACGCGGCCGCGAGTCCGCCCACGACGGCGAGGTAGTCGCTGGTGCGAAGGACGCCGAGCCGCCGTCGCGACTGCTCGCCGCTCGGCGGCGTACGCACCGGTATGGTCGTGCGCGGCGGGGCTGCTGTCAGCCGGGTGTCGCGGGTATCGAGCGTCGTCATCGTTCAGACCTCGCTCACCGCGCCGGACCGCGAGCGCGCGACCACTGATGCGGCCGCGAAGTTGACCGCGAGCGTCAGCGCGAACAGCGTGAGTCCGGCGGCCATCAGCGCGGAGATCGAGAACGAATTAGATTCCCCATAGCGCAACGCGATCAGGCTCGATACGGAGCTCGTGCCGTTCTGCAGGATGTGCGGCTGAATCTTGAAGACCGGCGAGATGATCATGACTACGGCGATCGTCTCGCCCAGCGCCCGGCCGAGACCGAGCATCGTGCCGCCGATGATCGCGCCCTTGCCGAACGGCAGCACGACCGAGCGGATCATGCCCCAGCGCGTCGCGCCGAGCGCGTATGCGCCCTCGCGCTCACCCGGCGGTGCTTGGCCAAACGCCTCGCGCATGATCGAGCAGGCGATCGGCGTCACCATGAGGGCCACAACGATGCCCGCCATGAACGTGCTCGACGTGTAGACGGTGGCCGTCGCCAGCGGGTCGTGCCGCTGGACGCCGTTGACCTTGAAGATGGGGATCCAGCCGAACCAGTCGCTGATCCACCGCGACAGGCCGATCAGCCTCCACTGCAGTAGCTTCCAGCCCCACAGGCCGAACACCACGCTCGGCACCGCGGCCATAAGGTCGATGAGGCTGATCAATGTGCGCTGGACGGCCCGCGGCGCGTACTCGGAGATGTACAGCGCCCCTCCCAATGCCAGGGGCAATGCCACCGCAACCGCCGTCAGCGCGATCAGCACCGTGCCCACGATGATCGCGGCGATGCCGAACGTACCGGCGCCGGGGTTCCAGTCCTGGGTGGTGAGGAACGCGAACCCTGCTTTGTGCAGTGCCTGCCAGGCGCGGTAGGCCAGGAATCCACCCACCATCGCCATGATCACGAGCACCAGAGCGCCACCGCCCCGGGCGATACCGCGGAACACGAGGTCGGATGGGCCTAGCCTGGCCTTCAGCGGCCGACGCACCGGCGCGAGCGCCGTCATCCAATCACCTCTCCCTCGATGCTCTCGGCGATATCAGAACGGGACGAGGCGTCTCGCTCGAAGCCATGCGCTAAACGGGGGACGAACAGCGGCGTAGATCGCCAGACGACCGGGCGGACCGATCGCCTCCGGAAGCGCCGCGCCGCGGTCACCAGCACCGATTCGGCGACCGGTGCGAGCCGCGCGTCGAGTAGGAACTGATCGACGGCCTTTCTACAGCGCACCTGTCGATCGAACGGATGCGCGGCAACCACGAGGACGGCGCCGTCGGCGCGGTGGAGTTCCCATATCCAGCGGTCGCGCCCTTCCCGGCGAACCTGGGGCAGCAGGAAGTCGAGTGCTGATCGCAGGTCCCCGATCGCCCGCCGGCACGCCTCTGCGTCCGGGTAAGTTTCGAAGCCACGGCCCAGTTCACGGTTGTTACCACTGAGCACGCGCCAGCGCAGCGGTGCTGAGGAACTGGCCGCGAAGATCTGGAAGTACGTGCCGGCAACGCGCGTCCCTGTGGCTTGGCTCGTCATCGCTCCCGTCACACGGGCTCCGCCGTCGCTGGCAGCACGGCATCGATCACGACCGGCCCGACATAGCCGCGCAGTGCGTTAGGGCCCAGGCGGCGCAACCCGTCCGGCTCCGGCGCCGCATGTGATGCCGCGACGATGAACTGCTCGAGCGAGCGGATGCATTCGATGCGGCGCTTGTAGGCGTGGGCCGATACAGCCGCCGAGTGTCCGCCGAGAGCCACCGTCCAGCGCCAGTGCCCATCGGCGACGTCGAACAGCACTGACGAGTCGGCGCGACCGATCTCCCGGTGCAGCCGAGTTGCCGCCGCCACGCACTCGGCCAGGGATGCGAAGACCGTCGCAGAGCGCCCGAGCGGGCGGTTGTTGCCGGCGACGACCCGCCAACTCAGTCGTGCGTCGGCGGTAGCCGCGTCGTGCCACTGCGAGCGTGTTCGTTCGTCGGAGATGTAGATGAACCTCGCGGTCACATGATGCAGCCGCTTGTCCACGTCCTACCCCCGCCGCAGCACGCTATTGAACCGGGCAGACCAATCTCACGGGCAAAGACCCCCCACTGAGTTACGAGAAGGTGAACGCCGAACGGGCGACAGGCCGCCGATACCGAGCAGAGCCGCAGGTTGGACAAAACGGACGACTGTTTGCGGCGACGCGCAGCACCTCGACTGACCGCGACCACGCCGGTGCGCCACGATGGTCGTCATGGGCAGCATCGACTGGGCGAATGACCACATCGTTCTGCTCGATCAGACGCGACTGCCGCGCGAGGAACGCCACCTGCGGATTACCACTGTGGACGACTTGATCGCTGCGATCAGCCGTCTGGCGGTACGCGGTGCCCCTGCTCTGGGCGCGGCGGGCGCCCTTGGCGTCTTGCTCGCCGTACAAGAGGCGAGGCGGTCGGACTCGGACGACGCATCTCTGCGAGATGCGATCGCGCGGCTGCGGGCCGCTCGGCCGACGGCGGTCAACCTGGCGCGGGGAGTGGATCGGGTGCTTGCGCGGCTCCCTGACGGCGATGCCGCTGTCCGGGAAGAGGCACTGCGGGTGCTCGCCGAAGACGGCGCGGCGAACCGGGCGATCTCCGAGTCCGGATCTCGGCTGCTACTCGGATTAGTCGACGCCGAGCAAGTGCGGGTTCGGGTCTACACGCATTGCAACACAGGAGCGCTGGCAACCGTTGAGTGGGGGACGGCGTTGGGCATCGTCCGCTCCCTGCTGGCGTTGGGTCGGCTCGGCATGGTGTACGTGGGCGAGACTCGGCCACTGCTGCAGGGCAGTCGCCTGACGGCGTGGGAGTTGGACCGGCTCGGCGCGGACTACCGGATCGTCGTGGATTCGGCAGGCCCCGGGGTGATTGCGCGCGGCATGGTCGATGCGGTGGTGGTCGGGGCGGACCGGGTGGCTGCCAACGGCGACGTCGTCAACAAGGTGGGCACCTTCCCGCTCGCGCTGGCCGCGGCGCGCGCGGGCGTTCCGTTCGTCGTGGCGGCTCCGGAGTCCACAGTGGACGCCGAGACCCCGAGCGGGGCCGACGTGACGATCGAGCTGAGGTCGCCGGACGAAGTGCTCACCCTCGGTGAGATGCGGTCCGCTCCGGACGGCGCGCACGGGTTCAATCCGGCCTTCGACATCACCCCCGCAGATCTTGTGACCGCGCTCGTGACCGAGCGCAGAGTGGTCCGGCCGGCAGCCGGGGAGGCTCCGGCATGACCGAGCAGACCCGCGAGAACGTCGTCCGCCTCGCCCATGCCGTGGCTCGGGCCGGGCTCGTCATCGGGGCGGGGGGCAACATCGCGGCGCGAGCGGGCTCCGATGAGCTGTGGGTGACCCCGACCGGTTGGAGCCTTTCCGATCTCCATACCGACGACCTGGTGCTCGTGTCGGGTGACGGGCGCCACCTCGAGGGAGCCAACGTCCCGACCAGCGAGCTACTCCTTCACCTGGCGGCACTGCGTGCCCGGCCGAATGTCGCCTGCAGCCTGCATCTCCATCCGCCCATGGCAACACTGCTGCACGCCGTGGACGTGGAGATCCGCATGATCACCACCGACCACGCTTTCTACCTGCGATCGATCGCGACGGTGCCGTACCTGCATCCGGGGTCGGCCCAACTCGCTGATGCCGCCGCCACCGAACTCGCCTCCGGCGTGGACATTGTGCTGCTGCGCCATCACGGATGCCTCGTCGTCGCCGAGACATTCGACCTCGCGCTGTCCCGAGCGATGAATCTCGAAGCGGCCGCGGAGGCCACGTACCGCGCCCGACTGCTGGGCGACCGCAGCACCGCCTGCCCACCGGAGTTCCTCGACCACATCCGAAGCGAAGAGGCGCACGGACGAATCTACGGCCTACGCGGCTCGAGACGCTGAGAGCTACCAAGGAGGGCTGATGATCGCGCGCATCTGGTGCAGCGCCGTCGCACAGGGCAACAGCGACGCGTACGCGCTGTACATGCACGACACCGGCGTCGCAGGTTACGCCGGTATCGAGGGCAATCGGGGTGTCTGGATGCTGCGCCGCGACGTCGACAGGAAGACCGAGTTCGTGATGCTCACCCTGTGGGATTCGATGTACGCGGTCAAGGCGTTCGCGGGTGATCGACCGGAGCAGGCGATCTACTACCCGGAGGATGAGCACTACCTGATCGAAGGTGACGACGTCGTGTCGCATTTCGAGGTCGTCACCCACCTGGCAACGCGGCAAGCCATCGATCCGGGGTGACCCAGGCTGATGGTCGTCGGCGTCGGGTGCCGCGCAACGTCCAATCAGGGCATCGGGACGCTCTTGATGACGGCAAACACCGCACCCTGCGGATCGGCGAACATCGCGAGCCGGCCGACGCCCTCGGCGTCCATCGGCGGGATCATCACGGTGGCACCCCGGCTCGTGGCAACGGCGGCCGTGGCGTCGCAGTCGGCGACCTCGAAGTACGGATGCCACTCCGAGGCTGATCCCCTGGCCAGGTTCTCGGGCTGCAACTGCATGATTCCGCCGTGCGAGGCGTTCTCGCCGCCCGACGCCGGGCTGACGATGGTGTAGGTGCCCGGCCCGAATGGCACATCCTCGGTCTGCCAGCCGAACACGTCGCGGTAGAAGCCGGTCGCGGCCGCGGCGTCGGTCGTGTACAGCTCCGTCCAGCACAGGGTGTTCTCGTCAGTGACGGCACCGAGTCCCTTGGTCTCGCCCGGCTGCCAGACCGAGAACTCAGCTCCGGTCGGGTCGGTGAACGCGGCCAGTCGCCCGGCGGTGAAGACGTCGCTAGGCGCCGCGCGTACCGTGCCGCCCGCCTTCTGGACGGCCTCGGCCGTCGCATCGGCGTCGGACGTCTGGAAGTACACCGACCACGCCGGGTGGGCGGACTCGTCCATCGACGGCCCTACCGCGGCCACCGTCGCCCCGTTGCGAGTGAAGAAGCCGTATCCGCCCGCATCGGCGCCGGCTGATTGGAACTGCCATCCGAACAGCGCGCCGTAGAACTCGGCGGCGGCCGGGACGTCGCTAGCTGCGAGATCGGCCCAGTTGGGAGCGCCGTCAACGTAGTTGGTCGTGAGCACGATCGTCCTCCGCGTGAAACGTGTATGGGCGGGTTGACCGGTCAAGCCTCGCACCGGTCACCGACAAGAGCACCTACAGGGACACGGTGCCGGAAACGCAGGTCACCGTGCGCCCGCCGACCCAGATCGTGCCGTCGTCGTCAGCCGAGAGGTACACCCGCCCCTGGCGGCCGAGCGCACTGCCTTGGCCGCCGACGTACGGGACCTCCGCTCGACCGGTGCGCAGCAGCCATTCGGCAAGCGATGCGTGCAAGCTGCCGGTGACCGGATCCTCGGCGGTGTGCCCGTCCTTCGGGAAGAATGCGCGCACCTCGAATGCGGTGGGCGAGCCTGGCGGATATGGACCGACGGCACCGATATACAGCGGGCCTGCGTTCCCTGGCCGGAGCGCAAGCACGGCGTCGGCATCCGCGAGCAGCACGGCTATCCAGCCCGGGCCGTTGTCGACCCACTGGGCGGCGACGATGTCGGCTCGGTCGGTACGCAGGGCCATGGCTATCTCCGTCAGCAGCGGGTCGTCCACGGGGCCCGAGCGCACCAGCGGCGGGGCCGCGAATGCCAGCACGTCGCCGCTACGCCGTATGGGTATCGTCCCGGCAGCGCATTCCTGGACGACACGGTCCTTGTCGACGTCCATCGCGGAAAGCCATGCATGGCAGGTTCCCAGAGTCGGGTGTCCGGCGAAGGGCAGCTCCGTGCTGGGCGTAAAGATGCGCACGGCGTAGTCCGCGGCGGCCGTCGTCGGCGGCGACACGAACGTCGTTTCGGACAGGTTCGTCCATGCGGCGAAACGCTGCATCTGCTCGGTGGACAGGCCCTCGCCGTCGAGCACGACCGCCACCGGGTTGCCGAAGTAGGCCACGTCGGCGAAGACGTCCACCTGACAGAACCGGCGCACGAGTCACAAGTCTAGGCGGGCACTCGATCAAGCACCTGTTCGCGCAGGAAGCTCAATTCGGCGTCGACGGCTCGCTCGTGGCTGCCGAGGAACGGCTCGTAGTGGCCGCCGGGCAGGCGCACCACTTCCGCTCGGGGGGCGCCCCGCACCGCGCCGATGGTCAGCCGCGCCGGCGTTGTCGCGTCGCCGTCGCACACCACCACAAGCAACGGCGAGCGCACTCGGAAGGCGTACCGTCCCGGGTGATAGAACGCGAGCCGTAGCGCCGAACGTGCCGCCACCGCCTGCTGCCAGTCCGGGTGGCTGCCGGCATCCAGCGCCAACGCACCGTCCTGCGCGTCCGGCGTCGTGAGCATCGCGACGCTGCCGGGCCGGCCGACCAGCGGTACGAGCCGGGGCTGACGCCCGACGACGCTGCCGAGCGCATCGAGCGTGCCTCGACCGGTAAAGCGCAACATGGCCAGCGGCTTCTGGTACCGCGAGGCGTTGCGCGTGCTGGCCAGCCCGCCGACGGTCGGCGTCTGAGCGATCACCGCGGCGAGTTCCGGGTTGCGCGTCGCGACCGGGAACAGGTGACCGCCTGACGTCGAGAAGCCCCAGATCGCGACTCGCGCCGGGTCGACGTCCGGCAGCGTTCGGGCGAAGTCGATCGCAGCCTGCCAGTCGGCGAGCTGGTGCCTTATCGGCAGGACCAGACACGGCTCCGCGAAGCTCTCACCGAGGCCGCGGTAGTCGAACGCCAGCACGGCGTACCCGACCTCGTGGAAACGCGCCGCGAACATGTCCGTCGCCGGCTCCTTGGTCACCGCGAACCCACCGGCCATGACGACGCACGCACCGTTGGTTCAGGGATAGTGCCAGGCGATGCAGTGGGTGCCGCCGCTGACGAATCGAACCTTCTCGCGGACCACGGCCAGTTCACCCCGATTCGTACGCATCTCAACCCAGGTAAGTGAACCATATGGTTCACACGGCGTCCATCGCGACAGGCTCGTCCTACGGCAGGTCTGCGCCCACGAGGTGATCGGCCACGGTCGCTGCGGCACAACTGAGTTCGTCGTTGCCCGGGTTGGGGTAGCGGCGTTCGAGGAAGGGAAGGTTGCGCACCTGAACTGTGGGCGTCCCAGGGGACGGCCTACGAAGTGGACGTGACAGTGCGCGCATCCGTCCCCCATCGATACATGTGCACGAGTGACGCAGCGCCGAGGCTCAGGATCGCCGACTCGACGGCCGCGGCGATCGCGCCGAACTCCGCTTGCCGCTCGTGCGGCAGGTCGGACAGCGCGTCTACGTGAGCTTTGCTGGTGAG
>JBKPQY010000176.1:0-14494 GCA_046734315.1 Actinomycetota bacterium
CAGCAGCGTTGTGGAGATCATCCCTGGGATCGGCAAGGACCCCACCATCTCCGCCAGCGCCGTATCCAATGTGAAGTATGCGTTAAGTCCGTGTCCGGAGGGGGACTTGAACCCCCACGCCCTTTACGGGCACTAGCACCTCAAGCTAGCGCGTCTGCCATTCCGCCACCCGGACGAGCGACTTGCGAGTTTAGCTCATCGGCGCCCCAGCCTCGGCCGCGATCGAGACGGCTGTCGGTGAAATCCCGGCAACATTCCGGGGCGATCCTAGTGTTGCGATCGATCACAGGCCGCTATTGTTTTCAGCCGGGACTAACAACGGACGAACCGCCTCGGTTTGCTCGGGGCAGTTGGTAGCGCGGCACGACGACGGGTGGCTCAACCCTGGGCCAACCGGATGAGCAGAGGATCAACGTCGGATGACACGCCGTAATCGGGTGGGCGGCGCATGCGCAGCCATCTTCTGTATTGGCGCGGCCATGGCTCTTGCCGTGGTCCTACCGGGTTACGGAGCGGGCGCAAGCCAGAAGAGCAAACACTGCAAGGACCAGATGCCGCCCGGCTCCTCGCGGCGCCCGGCCGTGTCGGCTGCGCTCCACCACGACTTGTTCGGGCACAGCGGCAAACCTAAAGGGCACTGCCCGCCCACGCGCTCGCCGTCGCCGACGACTACCGTGCCCACCCCTTCGCCGCCCACGACGACTTTAATGCCAACCCCTTCGGCGCCCTCGACGACTGCCACCTCGCCGATCCCGGGATCCGAGTCGCCGCCGCCGACGCGGAACTGGACACCGCCGATTCCGCCTACTGGCAGCGGCCAGCCCACCACGCCGGGCACGTCGTCCGCGTCCACGACGCCGTCCGAGACTGGCGTCGGCCAATCGGGCTCGCCACCAGGGCGGCCGCGTCACAGTCCGGGGCTGCCGTCCCAGACGAGTTCGTCGCCGCCCGGAACGACCGCCTCGAACCCGCCATCGACCGCCACTTCCCCCACCGTGACATCTACGGGGCCGCAATCCACCCCTGCGGCCGGTACGTCCACGGGCACGCCACCGGCGTTGTCGCCGCCTGTCACATCGCGGCTGCCGACCATGGGAGCCGCTGCTCCGGGCAACCTCCCGGGCCATTCCGCAGTGACGACGACACCCCAGACAACACATACCGGCACCCCAGGTTCGCCGGGCTCGAACCCAACGTCCACGAGCGAGCAGGACGGCTCCTCACAGCCGGGCGGGCCCCCCGCCAGCCCGAACAGCAGGCGCGAACATGCCGAGCAGGGCGCGAAGAACGCGTCTGGAGCCGACGACACGCTGCTTCTCACCGCGCTCGTGCTGGTGTTCACCGTCGCGGTTAGCGGCGTCGTCGTGGCCGCCGGCCGGCGCGGTGGACACCGGGTGCACTGAGCTCATCCGACGGGCCTGGTAGGAACGGGGCATGAATGCTGTGCCGCCGACCGCCCAGGACGAAGTGGCCGGACTACTGTCTGAGCTGATCCAGATCAACACGTCCAACCCGACGCATCCGGAACGGCCTGCCGCGGAGTGGGTGGCCGCCAGGCTGGACGAGGCCGGGGTGGCCGCGCAGATCCTGGAGTCGGAACCGGGACGCGCCTCAGCCGTCGCCCGCATCGTGGGCACCGACAGCACCCGGCCACCACTGCTGATCCACGGGCACCTGGACGTCGTGCCGGCCGATGCCGCGGAATGGTCCGTCGATCCTTTCGCCGGCGAGGTCCGCGACGGCTACGTCTGGGGCCGCGGCGCGATCGACATGAAGCACATGGACGCGATGACACTCGCGTTGGTGCGCGAGTGGTTCCGTACCGGACGGCGTCCGCCGCGCGACATCGTGCTCGCGTTCGTCGCCGACGAGGAAGCCGGAGGCGTCAAGGGGGCGCACTGGCTCGTCGACAACCACCCTGACCTGTTCGCCGGTTGCTCGGAGGCGATCAGCGAGGTGGGCGGCTACAGCGTTGCCCTCGGCGGGGACCTACGGCTGTACCTCATCCAGACTGCCGAAAAGGGCATCAACTGGCTGCGGTTGCGTGCCCGCGGCCGGCCGGGGCACGGCTCGATGATCCACGAGGACAACGCGGTCACCCGCCTCGCAGCCGCGGTGACGCGGATCGGGGGGCACGAGTTCCCGCTGCAGGTGACCGATACCGTGCGCCGCTTCATGGAGGACGTCGCCGACGTCTCCGGTCTGGACATCGACCCGGACGACCCCGAGCCCGGGCTCGCCAAGCTCGGCACGATGGCACGGATGATCGGGGCGACGATCCGCAATACGGCCAACCCGACGATGCTCGGGGCAGGCTACAAGTCCAACGTGATCCCGGGCAGCGCCGAGGCAACGATCGACACCCGATTCCTGCCCGGCCAGGAGGACGAGCTGCTGGCGAAGATCGACGAGCTGGCCGGCCAGGGCATCACCCGCGAGACCATCGTGCGCGACATCGCTGTCGAGACCACCTTCGACGGCGAGGTCGTCGACGCGATGGCGGCCGCATTGCGGGCCGAAGATGCCGGCGCCCGGCCCGTGCCGTATCTGATGAGCGGCGGTACCGACGCGAAGTCGTTCTCCCTGCTGGGTATCCGTTGCTTCGGCTTCGCGCCGCTGCGCCTGCCGGCCGATCTCGACTTCATGTCGCTGTTCCACGGCATCGACGAGCGGGTGCCCGTCGACGCGCTGCGCTTCGGCGTGCGGGTGCTCGACCGCTTCTTGTCCAGCTGCTGATGCTCCTCGACGACGTCGCCGCAGCGTCCGCCGAGATCGCGCAGACGTCCGCGCGGGGCGGCAAGGTGGCCCGCCTGGCAGCGCTGCTGCGCCAGCTCTCCCCGGACGAGGCGGCGGTGGTCGCGTCGTGGCTGTCGGGGGAATTGCCGCAGCGGCAGATCGGCGTCGGCTGGGGGTCGCTTCGCGATGTCGGGGCGGCGGCCGCCGTTCCCAGCCTCACCGTTGCCGGCGTCGACGCGACGTTCACCGAGCTCAAGGCGCTGTCGGGGCCGGGCTCGCAGGCCCGGCGCCGCACGACGCTCGGGGCGCTGTTCGGGGCCGCGACGGCACGTGAGCAGGAGTTTCTACGCCGGTTGCTCAGCGGCGATCTGCGCCAGGGCGCCCTGGTCGGCGTGATGGCCGACGCAGTCGCTCGTGCGGTAGAGGTACCGCCCGCAGCGGTGCGCCGTGCGGCGATGCTGCGAGGCGACCTGGCCGCCGTCGCCGCGGCGGTGCTGCGCGAGGGGCCGGCCGCGCTCGACGGCTTCCGGCTTCAGGTGGGACGGCCGCTCAGCCCCATGCTGGCGCAGACCGCCGCGACCACCGACGATGCGTTGGCCCGGCTCGGCGGTGCGGCCGCGTTCGAGTGGAAGCTGGACGGGGCCCGCATCCAGGTGCATCGCGACGGCGCGGAGATAGCACTGTTCACGCGGACGCTGGAAGACGTGACCGCGCGGCTGCCGGAGGTCGTCGACATCGTGCGCGCCCTTCCGGTCAGGGCGCTCGTCGCCGACGGTGAGGCGATCGCGTTGCGCCCGGACGGGCGGCCGCAGCCGTTCGCCGTCACCGCATCGCGGGTGGGCAGCCGGCGTGATGTCGCCGGTGGGCGGGCCACGACGCCGATTACGCCGTTCCTGTTCGACGTGCTCCACGTCGACGGCGCCGACCTGCTCGACGAGCCCACGTCGCGTCGCATCGCAGCCTTGGACGGCATCGTGCCGGAACACAACCGGGTCGGCCGGTTGGTGACCAGCGACCCGCAAGCAGCTCGTGAGTTTCTCGCCGACACGTTGCGCCGGGGCCACGAAGGCGTGCTGGCCAAATCGCTGACCGCGCCCTATGAGGCGGGCCGGCGCGGTGCAGGGTGGCTCAAGGTCAAGCCGGTGCACACCCTGGATCTGGTCGTGCTCGCCGTCGAGTGGGGGTCCGGCCGGCGCCGGGGGTGGCTGTCGAACATCCACCTCGGTGCCCGGGACCCGGCCGGCGGGTTCGTCATGCTCGGCAAGACATTCAAGGGCATGACCGACGAGATGCTCGTCTGGCAGACAAAACGGTTCACGGAGCTCGCCGCCGGTCCGCTCTCCAACTGGGTCGTGCCGCTGCGGCCGGAGCAAGTCGTCGAGGTCGCGTTCGACGGGCTACAGCGCTCCCCCCGCTACCCGGGCGGGCTTGCGCTGCGCTTCGCCCGAGTCGTCCGCTACCGCGACGACAAGAGTGCCGCTGAGGCGGACACGATCGACACCGTGAAGCAGCTAGCCGGACAGACCGGGTAGCGGCAGGCGCCCAGGGGCGCGGCGGCGGCGTAACACGACGCGCCGCGTGCCGTCCGTGAAGCGCTGCACCTGGGCGAGTTCCCACCCGCCGTACTCGGCATGCAGGGCGAGTCGCACCGCCGCTGAGGTCCGGCTTACGTCCGCCGGAATCCGCAGCGGCGCGTACTCCCAGTCGGGATCGGTACTCGCCTCCTCGGCGGGTGTCGCCGTCATAGCAGGCCAGTAAACCCCTCGGGCGCGCCGATCTCCACCCTTCCGGCGTAATCGGCGAGCAGCTGCCGCAGCCGGGTGCGGCGCGGTCGCGCGCCGACGTGACGCACCGCCCGTGCCAGGGAGGGCCCCACGGCGTGCACCACGGACAGGTGTCGCTGCGCCCGGGTCAGCGCGGTGTAGACGAGTGGACGGGACAGCATTCCGCCGGCCTCCGGTGGCAGCACGACCACGACCGCCGGGAACTCCGAACCTTGCGCCCGGTGCACGGTGATCGCCCAGCCGTGGAGCAGGTCAGCCAGCGCCTTGCCCTTCACCTCTGCCGGCCCGGAGGCGAACTCGACGGTCACGGCGCCGTCCGGGTCTACCTCCGCCACGATGCCGACCTCGCCGTTGGCGTAGCCGAAGGGCTCGGCCTCCAGGTGGTTTGCGGTCGCCACGACACGGTCGCCCGGGTCGAACCGGCCGCGACCATCGCCTGGGTTGAGCCGCGCCTTGAGGGCGACGTTGAGCGCCTGTGTCCCCGCGGCGCCGCGGTGCACCGGGGTGACCACCTGCACCTGGTCGGGCGCGATGCCCAAGACCCGCGGGACGGAGTCGGTCACGAGCTGGACGACTCGGTGGGCGGCCTCGGCGGACCCTCGCGCCGGAACGACGACCACCTCCCGGGTCGGGTCAGCGACGGGTGGCAGCTCGCCGCCTCGCACGCTGGTGGCGAGCCGGGCGATTGCCCCGCCTTCGTCCTGCCGGTACAGCGTCGTCAGTTCGGTGACCGGAACGACGCCGGAGTCGATGAGCTCACCGAGTACCCGGCCGGGGCCGATCGAGGGAAGCTGGGCGGCGTCGCCGACGAACACGACGTGTGTCCCGTCCGCGCACGCATCGAGCAGCGCCTCGGCAAGCTCCACGTCGAGCATCGACGCCTCGTCGACGACCACGACGTCCTCGTCGAGGGGCGCCTCGGCATCACGTGCGAAGCCCCCGGCGAACTCGAGCTCCTCCCCGCGCTTGCGGCCCTGGGCACCGAGCAGGCGGTGAATGGTCGACGCGGGGGAGCCCGTCAGCTCCTCGAGACGCTTGGCGGCCCGCCCGGTAGGAGCGGCCAGTGCGACGGACTTCCGGGCCTTTGCGGCAAGCGAGACGATAGCCGCGACCGTGTGGCTCTTGCCGGTGCCCGGCCCGCCGGTCAGCACACTCACACCCGACCGGAGCGCGTGCTCGACAGCCTCGCGCTGCGTCGCGTCCAGGTCGGTGACGGGCCGTGCGTCTGCGGTGATGGGCTCCGCCGTCGCGACGAGCCGGGCAATCGACTCGGCGATCGCGTCCTCCGCTTCGGCGTAGCGCGCCAGGGCGAGCTCTTCGTCGAAGCGGATCACTGTGGCCGCCTCGACCGCCGCCTCGATCGCCGCCACCGGATCGCCGACGCCGAACTCGGCCAGCGCGTCACGGACGGCGCCGGCGGGCGTGACCGTGTGTCCGTCCTTGGACTCGCGGGCGAGCACATAGCCGGCCAGCGCTCGCGCCCGGCGCGGGTCGTCGCGTCGTATGCCGGGTAGTGCGGCGCGGGCAACGCGGTCGGCATCGGCAGGCTGCACGCCCGGCACGCTCAGCAGTACCCACGGGTCGTCGCGGACCAGTCGTGCGGCAGGCGGCCCGAGCGCGTCCACAACCCGGCCGGCAACCCGGGCGTCGAGCTCTGCGGGGACGAGCAGGTCCACGAGCTCATAGACGGGCGCCGCGGCCAGAAACGCCGAGAGCAGCCGGCCGGCGCGCTGGGCACCCACCTTCGGCAGCGCCAGCAGCCGCTCGGCGGTGACGTCGGCGGGACCCTCGATGCCCGCGTCCGGCAGCGCGGCGGCCAGCTTGCGGCCCAGGCCCGGCCACAGGCCCGCGTCGCAGAACGCCGCGAAGACAGGATCGTTCAGGAGACGTCCTCGGGGTAGCCGACGAGCGGTGCGGACACGTCGTCGAGCGCCTGGCGGATCTCCATCGGCAGCTCGAGCTTCTCCGAGGCGAGCGCCGCGGTGAGCTGGCCCAGGGTGCGCGCCCCCAGGATCGGCGCGGTGACGCCGGGCTGATCGCGGACCCACGCCAGGGCTACGGCGATGGGCGACGTGGCCAAGCCCTCGGCCGCGGTGGCGACCGCTTCGACGATGCCAACCTCCCGGTCGGTGGCGATGTCGGCGAGGCTGCGGCCGTACGCCGCCGCCCGCGAATCTGCGGGCACGCCGGTCCGATACTTCCCGGTCAGCACACCGCCGCCCAGCGGCGAGTACGGCAAGACGCCGATGCCAAGCGCCCGGCACGCGGGGATGACCTCACGCTCAACCCCCCGCTCCAGCAACGAGTAACGCACCTGGTTGGCGACGATCGGGGCGCGTCCCGGGACGGCGCGCTGCCAGGTCGCGGCCCGGGCGGTGCGCCAGCCGCAGTAGTTCGATACGCCGGCATAGCGTGCCTTGCCGGACGCGACCGCAGCGTCGAGGGCGGACAGCGTTTCGTCGAACGGCACCGCGTCGTCGACGTAATGCACGTACCACAGGTCGACGTAGTCGGTGCCCAGCCGGCGCAGCGACTGGTCGAGGCGGCGCAGCAACTCGCCACGAGAAACGTTGACGATGCGGTCCGTTTCGGTGCGGATGATCCCGGCTTTGGTGGCGATCACCACGTCGTCACGCGGCACCACGTCGGCGACCAGCTGGCCGATGATCTGCTCGGAACGGCCGAATCCGTACGACACCGCGGTGTCGATCAGCGTTCCGCCCGCGTCCCGGAACGCGACCAGCTGGGCAGCAGCCTCATCCGAATCGGTCTCCAGGCCCCAGGTCATCGTCCCCAGCCCGAGATGCGATACGCGAAGCCCACTGTGCCCCACGCTGCGCTGCTGCATTGGACCTCCCTGCGGCGCCCGCTTGCCAGCGAGAACCTATCGGGCGGGCCTCGTCCGGTGGCGCATGGGCCGACGCTTTAGTGTTGCGCGCGTGAAGTTGGGATTGAATCTTGGTTACTGGGGGATGGGCAACGACGCCGACAACCTGGCGTTGGCCCGGGAAGCCGACCGGCTCGGCTACTCGGTGGTGTGGGCCGCCGAGGCCTACGGGTCGGACGCGCCGACGGTGCTGGCATGGGTGGCGGCGCAGGCCAGCCGCGTCGACATCGGCAGCGCGGTCATGCAGATCCCGGCTCGCACACCGGCCACCACCGCGATGACCGCGGCCACCCTCGACACGCTGTCCGGCGGCCGGTTCCGGCTCGGCCTGGGCGTCTCGGGGCCGCAGGTGTCCGAGGGCTGGTACGGGGTGCCGTTCGCGAAGCCGCTGGCCCGTACCCGCGAATACATCGACATCGTGCGCATGGCGCTCGCGCGGGACCGGGTGCGCTACGCCGGATCGACATACACGCTGCCGTTGCCGGACGGGCCGGGTAAGGCGCTGCGGCTGACCGTTCATCCGGTGCGGGAACATATCCCGATCTACCTCGGCGCTGTCGGCCCGAAGAACCTGGAACTCGCCGGCGAGATCGCGGATGGGTGGCTGGCGCTCTTCTACTCGCCCGAGCACGCCCCCGAGCTGCTGGCGCACGTCGCGGCGGGGCGGGCAAAAGCCGGCAAGACCCACGGCGGCTTCGATGTGGTCGTCAGCGCCTCGATGTCGGTCGGGGACGACCTGCCGGCGGCCGCCGCACCGCTGCGTCCCATGGCCGCGCTCTACGTCGGCGGTATGGGCAGCCGGGAGCAGAACTTCTACAACCGGCTTGCGGTAAACATGGGCTACGCCGACGCCGCCGCCCGGGTGCAGGACCGCTACCTGGCTCGCGACTACGAAGGTGCAGCGGACGCCGTTCCGTTCGAGTTCATCGATCGAACCGCCCTGCTCGGACCGCCCGGGCGCATCGCCGAGCGCATGGCGGCCTTCGCTGCCTCGGGCGTCACCACGCTGGCCGTCGCCCCGCTCGCCGCGACCCTCGACGAGCGTCTGCGCGCACTAACGACCGCGATCGAAGCCCTGGACGAGTCCGGGACGGCGCAGTGAGCTCGGGCGAGGCACCGTTCGCGCAGCCGATGAGCAACCCGTGAGTTCACTCGGTACCGCGCAGCTGCTCGCCTCCTCTGATCAGCACAGTGTCAACCTGCTGCAGGCGATCGTCTACGGCATCCTGCAGGGGCTCACCGAGTTCCTGCCGATCTCGTCCACGGCCCATCTGCGCATCGTCCCCGCGCTGTTCAACTGGGACGACCCGGGGGCACCGTTCACGGCCGTGATCCAGCTCGGCACCCTAGCGGCCGTGGTGTTGTACTTCTGGCGGGAACTCTTCCAGGTCGCGGGGGCGTGGCTTCGCGGATTTGTCGATAAATCGGTGCGGGGCACCCTGGAGTATCGGATGGGCTGGTACCTGATCCTGGCGACGGTGCCGGTGTCGATCTTCGGGGTGGCATTCAGCCACCAGATCGAGACCGGCGCCCGCAACCTGTGGCTCATTTCGGCGATCATGATCGCGCTGGCGCTAGTGCTGGCCTTGGCCGAACGCGTCGGCACGCGCACCCGCGATGAGGAGGAGCTGAACGGCCGGGACGCGGTGGTGGTCGGCGGCGCGCAGGCGCTGTCGCTCATTCCGGGCGCGTCGCGATCAGGCACCACGATCACCGCTGGGCTGTTCCGCGGGCTGGACCGCCCGACGGCGGCCCGCTTCTCATTCCTGCTGTCCATTCCGGCAGTGGTGCTCTCCGGGCTGTACGAGGCCCGCAAGATCGGCGACAAGGGAGGTGCCGGCGCTGGCCTGACCGGGGTGGCGCTCATTCTCGCCTTCGTCGTCGGGCTGGCCTCGATCGTGTGGCTGATGCGCTGGATCTCCCGGCACAGCATGTACCTGTTCGTCTGGTACCGGGTCGCCCTCGGGCTGCTGCTGATCGGCCTGCTCAGCGCCGGCGTGATCTCGGCGACGAGCTGATGTCGACGGTTCTGCTGGTGCGCCACGGGCTCACCGCACTGACCGGCCCGGTGCTTGCCGGGCGTACCCGCGGCGTGCACCTGGACGACCGCGGCCGGGCGCAGGCCGAAAGTCTGGCCCGGCGCATGGCGACGCTTCCTCTGGCGGCCGTGGTGACGAGCCCGCTCGATCGCTGCGTCGAGACGACCGACGTGATCGCAGCCGCGCAAGCTGCAACCCCGCAACGCAGTGTCGACGAGCGGCTGATCGAGTGCGACTACGGCGACTGGACAGGCCGGGCACTGAAGGAGCTCGCGCGTGACCCGCTGTGGAAGTTGGTGCAGACGCAACCGTCGGCGGTGCGGTTCCCGAATGGTGAGTCGCTGCCGGAGGTGGCGGCTCGCGCGATCCAGGCAGTGCGCGACTGGGACGCGCGCCTCGGCGTGGATGCGCTCTGGGTCGCGTGCAGCCACGGCGACGTGATCAAGGCGGTGCTGGCCGACGCGCTGGGACTGCACCTGGACCAGTTCCAGCGGATCGTCGTCGATCCGTGCTCGACGTCCATCGTCCGTTACACCGGCAGCCGCCCGTACGTCATGCGGGTGAACGACATGGGCAGCGATTTGACGCCTTACGCTCCGCCGAAACGCCGCCGGAGCAGGCGTCAGGATGCCACTCCTGGCGGCGGGTCTGGGCCGGGCACCACCTAAGCGGAACCATTAGGCTCGATGGCGCGATGCCACGTCAGCTGTTCCTCTTCGACCGCCCGAGGCGCTTTGTCACGGGCACGGTCGGCACGCCCGGCGACCGGACGTTCTACCTGCAGGCGGCCGACTCTGCGCGGGTCGTGTCGGTGGCGCTGGAGAAGCAGCAGGTGGCGGTGCTCGCCGACCGCATCGAGCAGTTGCTCGACGAGGTGGTCGCGCGCACCGGAACGGTGATCCCGTCCGGCGGGGAACTCGACTCCGAAGCCCTCGAGCAACCGATCGACGAGGAATTCCGGGTCGGCGCCATGGCCCTCGCCTGGGACAGCGAATCCGGCCTGGTGGTGATCGAGGCGCAGGCGCCGGTCGACGACACCGACATCGCCCAGGAGACCCTGCTCGAGGACGTCGACGAAGGGCCGGACGCGCTGCGGGTGCGCCTGGAACCGGCGACGGCCCGCGACTTCGTGATCAGGGCGCGGGCGGTGCTTGCCGCGGGCAGGCCGCCGTGTCCGCTGTGCGGCCTGCCGCTCGATGCGAACGCCGGTCACATCTGCCCGCGGCAGAACGGCTACCACCGCGGTAGCGCTCTCGAGGCATGAGCAGTGAGGAGCTGACACCGGCATGCGAGCTGCCGGTGGACGAGGCACTGGCGCTGCTGCGCGACGGCGAGCTGACCGTCGAAGGCCGGCTCGTCGAGGCATCCAACACCACGCTGTACTGCGGCGTCGGCGCCGGCGGACTGCGCGCGGCGTGCGTGTACAAGCCGATCGCCGGCGAGCGTGCGCTCTGGGACTTCCCGGACGGGACGCTGGCCGCGCGCGAGCAGGCCGCCTATGAGGTGTCGGCGGCGATGGGATGGGAGATCGTGCCGCCCACGGTGTACCGCGGCGGGCCACTCGGCCCGGGCATGGTGCAGCTGTGGATCGACATCGACGAGCGTGTCGACGTCGTCGCTCTGGTACGGGCCTCCACGTCCGACCAGCTGCGCCGCATTGCGGTGTTCGACGCGGTCGTGAACAACGCCGACCGCAAGGGCGGGCACCTGCTGCCGACCCGGGCGGGGCACATCTACGGCGTCGACCACGGCGTGACGTTCAACGTCGACCCGAAGCTGCGCACGCTGTTGTGGCAATGGGCCGGCCAGCCGCTGACTGACGATGCGATCGACGTGTTGAGCAGGCTGCGCGCCGAGCTGGAAGGCCCACTCGGGCGCAGGCTGCACGGGCTGCTGATGCCCCGCGAGGTGCGCCGAACGATCCGCCGAGTCGATCGCCTGCTCGCTGACGGCTGCCACCCGGTTCCGGACGGCGACTGGCCGGCGATCCCGTGGCCGCCGATCTAGTGGCTGGCGCCTTGCTGGCAACCCATGCCGGATAGGTTGGCCTATATGGAGTCGTGGCCAGCCTGTCCGGTGCCGGTGTTGCCGGCGCCGCAACGGCCGTATCAGCTGCGGCTCTACGACACACCGGCCGGCGAAGTGCGCGAGATCGGGCCGCGGGGCACGCTGCGGCTCTACGTCTGCGGTATCACCCCGTACGACGCGACGCACCTGGGCCACGCCGCGACGTACCTCGCCTTCGATCTGGCACAGCGGGCGTGGCGCGACGCCGGTTACGACGTGCGGTACGTGCAGAACGTGACGGACGTGGACGACCCCTTGCTGGAGCGGGCCGCCCACACCCGCGAGAACTGGATGCACCTGGCCGAACGGGAGATCGCGCTCTACCGCGACGACATGACGGTGCTGCGGGTGCTGCCGCCGGATGAACTCGTCGGCGCGGTCGAGTCGGTGACCGAGATCACCAAGGCGATAGCCGAACTGCTCGCGGCCGGGGCCGCCTACCACGTGGGCGAGGACATCTACTACTCGATCGAGGCATCCGGGCACTTCGGCTACGTATCCCGGTACGACGACGTGACGATGCTCGAGCTGTTCGCCGAACGAGGTGGCGACCCTGAGCACGCCGGCAAACGGCATCCGCTCGACTCGCTGCTGTGGCGCGGACACCGCTACGGCGAGCCGTACTGGGACACCGAGCTCGGGCGGGGGCGGCCCGGCTGGCACATCGAGTGCTCGGTGATCGCGCTGAACCGCCTCGGCATGGGGTTCGACGTACAGGGCGGCGGCACCGACCTGATCTTCCCGCACCACGAGCACTCAGCGGCGCACGCCGAGGCGCTGACCGGCGAGCACCCGTTCGCCCGGCACTACATCCACACCGGCATGATCGGGCTCGACGGCGAGAAGATGAGCAAGTCCCGGGGCAACCTCGTGTTCGTCTCGAAGCTGCGGGGCGCCGGGGTCGACCCGATGGCGATCCGGCTGGCGCTCATGGACGGGCACTATCGGGCCGACCGGGAGTGGACCGGCGGCCGCCTGCCCGGTGCCGAGAGCCGGCTCGCGCGCTGGCGGGCCGCCGTGGCGCTGCCTTCCGGGCCGGACGCCCGTCGCCTGCTAGCCGACGTCCGCGCCGCGCTCGCTGACGATCTCGACACGGTCTCGGCACTGGCTGCGGTGGACGCCTGGACGCGGGCGGCGCTGGCCGATCAGGGCCCCGACTCCGGCGCTTCGGTGCTGGCCCGCAACGTCGTCGACGCGCTGTTGGGCATCGCTCTATGACCGGTAGTTGCTGATCTCGACGAGGTTGCCGTCCGGGTCGCGGACGTAGACGCTATCCATCTCGCCACGTGCGCCGGCGCGGATCACGGGTCCTTCGACGAGCGGCAGATCGAGCGCGTGCAGGTGCGCGATCACGCGCGGCAGGGCGGTCGCGGCGACCAGGCAGATGTCCGCACTGCCCGGTACCGGCCTCGCCGCATGCGGTGCATGCTCTTTCCCGGCGACATGCAGGTTGATCTTGCTGGGGCCGAACTCGAGTCCGCGACGGCCGTCGCCGAACTCGACCGGCGTCATCCCGAGTACCCGACGGTAGAAGTCGATCGCGCGGTCGAGGTCCGTGACGGTGAGCACGAGGTGATCGAGGTGGCTGATCGCGACGGGGCTGAGCGCCAGCTGGCATGCGGCCCATACCACGTCCGGCAGCTGCTCGCGGGTGCGCGAGAACAGCTCGAGCAGTGCCGGGCCGCCGCGCGCGGCCAACTCGGCGTTGTGCGCGGCCACGTCGAGCTCGTTCGCCGCGGTGAGCACCAGGAAGTCCGACGGGTCGATGTCGTGCCACTGCCCGGTGAAGCGGTCACGGACGTGGGCCGGAGGGGTGCCGCCCAGGCCCGGGTACGTGGCATCGCGGTCACAGCCGGCGTAGTCGTACACGAGCGCTTCCGCCGCAGCGCCGATCACGTTCACGAGCTCGGCGCGCCGGCGAAGTGGTAGCAGCGCGGTGGCGAACCCGTCCGTGCCGTACGTCGCATGGCACAGCCCCGCGAGGACGACATCGTCGGTGGCCCCCCAGTCGGCAAGCTGGTCGGCGACGCGGCGCAGGTGGCCGAGCAGCGTGCCGCCGGGATGCGCTATGCCCTCCGCCCCGAGAGAGACGAGGAAATGGTCGGCGTGCGCGCGGCGGTCCACCTGCATAGTGTTGCCGTTCGGCGTGCCGCCGGGAGTGTCTCGTTGCTCACCCGCGCCGGTCGTGCGCGCCGAGCGCGTGCTGCCCTGACCGGTCAGCGGCCGTCGAGCGGGTTGGCCGCGAGACGGCCGGCGATGCCGGCCCGTACCGCCGCGGCGGCCTGGCTCGCCGGCTTGCGGCGAGCCTGCTCCTCGAAGCACGCGATGAACTCCGCCGCGAGCTCAAGTCGCGGGTAACGGTCGAGCACCGCTGCTCGCAGTTCTTCGGGAAAGTCCTCCGGCGCCCGCCCGGAGATGTCGAACGCGGTTGCCCGCTCCAGCAAGAAGCCCTCGGGGTCGGTGCCCGGGTCGACCGAGTCGGCCATGTGGGCCACGATCACGCCGGCCACGCGACGGCGCCGCTCGGGCGGCCAGCCCGCGCCGGCAGCGAACAGCGCAGCGACATGGCCACCGCCGACCTCGAACGGCAGCGTGTGGTTGTCGAACTCGGCGAGCAGCCCGAAGTCGTGCAGCACCGCCGCCACGTACAGCAGTTCGGCGTCGACGCTCATGGCGCGGGCCGCGCCCAGGTGTGCCGCCCACAGGTACGAGCGGACCGAGTGGTTGAGCAGGGCCGGCGAGCAGTACTCCGTCGCGACTTCCAGGGCCGAGCGGCAGGCGGCCGTATCAGGCACGTCGGGTAGCACGTCGTGGACTCTAGTGTCTAGTGGCTCACCCGTACCGGTCGTGCCGGCGCCCGCAGCGACCGCAGGCTGATCGCGGCGCGCAGCCGCTGCCAGCGGGTGAGTTCTCGGCCGATCTGGCGGCGGGCGTGCTCGATCTCTGACCAGTACCAGGCCGCAGTACCGGGCGAGGGCTGG
>JBKPQY010000177.1:0-11096 GCA_046734315.1 Actinomycetota bacterium
CACTTGGTCGTCCTCGTGCGCGCCGGCGCCACCTTCATCAACGGCAAGCTCGTCGAACGACCAGAAGATCAACAAGCAGTCAGGCCGTCAGTCGAGACCGCGGCATGACCAAGATCGATCCACAGGTATTGACAATTGCTCCAAGCGGATCGCATTGGGGCTGTATTGGATAGCGTCATCGAGGCTCACCGTAGGCGTCCAGTGCAGGCCGAAGTCGTCGTCCGACCGGTACACACAGCTGATCAGAGTGTGAAGGGAAGGCTGTCGGCGGCGAGGCGAAGAGGACGATCGCATCACTAGGGGCGACCGACCTTGATGATGATGGTCCGTCTATCGACGCGTGCGAGTCGCTGCCGTCAGGATCGGTTGGCGCCACGTGCGTCAGGGTGGTGACCGGGTCTGGGCAGTGGGCGACGAGCGCGGTGAGGTCGCCGGCCCCAGCCGGGAACCCGTCGCCCAGGGGTTATGTGTGCGGGACGAAGGCCATCGACCGGATGCGCGGTCTGCCCCGGCGACTGACGCTTGTGCGCCGCGCGGTGCCAGGATGGGGCCTACGAGCGCCCGCATCTGATCGGAGGGTGCGATGCCAAGTTCACGCATCATCCGGGAATGAAAGTCGTGGTAGTCACGCAGCGCCGCTTCATAGTTGCCTTCAAATAGGTGGACGCGGATGAGCATCCGCTGCGCGCTTTCGCGAAGCGGTTCAATCGCCACTGCCGCGGAAGCGGCGACAAGCGCGGTCACACTGTCGCCCCGCTCAAGCATCCAGCCGGCCGTAAGCTCTAGGCCTTGGATGCGCAGTAGCTGCAGCCGGGTCCGTTCGTAGATCACCCAGTCGTCGTACCAGCCGGGCAGTAGCTCGCCTTGCAGCAAGAGTGGCAAGCAGGTCGCGACCTCGTTGCCCGAAACGCCGTCGCATTGTCGAATGCCAGAAAAACGCCAGACGTAATCAACAAGGTTGCGCACATCCAGGCACAGGTTCCTGATGAGCGCGACGTCGTAACGGTCGTGCACTAGCAGGCCAGGCACGGTCTGATCTATCCGGCATGTCGCGGCTCGCAGGTTGGTGGCGGCATGCGCTTCGGTGCTGTCCGGCCACAACATGCCGGCCAGGTAGCCGCGGCGGCGAGTGCCGTGCAACGCCAACAAAGCAACGAGGCGCTGCTCGCGAGTCCGCATTTCCTGCAACAGGCCCGCCCGTGACAAGCGCCATGAATCGAATAGTTCAAGGCTCCATAACGGCTCTGTGTTCGACGAATCGTCGGTGCCCCGTGCGGTCATCGCGTCGTCCCGCCCTCGTGCCGATGATCAAGTTGCCGTCTCACGCTCTCTTTACCCACAACGCATCGTCAATAATCTGCGCCAGATCTCGACATGGCGGAGTTCAGCACGCTGAACCACCAGCACTTCCAACTGACCAAACACGAGCGGTTAGGCCGCTAACCTAATCGGACGCGCCAACAGCGCCAGTGAGCATCACTCTGCCAGTGTGGGATTTGTCGTGGCAACGGGCGGCGTCGGGCGCGATCACTGCAAGTCGTTGGCGCCGAATTGGGCACCCGAGCGCGTCCTCCAGCAGGGCTGCGCGGATTGCGGCCTGGTGATCCTGCGCCCTCCCAGATGCCCGGACATCAGGTTCCCGCTGTTCGCGTAGCTGCCGACGTCGTCGAAGCCGAGGCCTTGCAAAACCGTGAGGGCGGTGGGCATCGCCACCCTTCGCTCAGCGACGTTCACTGCAATGAGAAGGGCGACAAAGCGCGCCATACCTGAATCCGCCACGCCCACGCACTATCCGCCGGCACGTAATCCTGGCAGTACCAACGATGCGGAGCCCGATCCGCATTCCGAACAGCATTCGGCGCTGGCGTCGGACGGATCTCCTCCGGAGTCGCCGGGTATGTGGATGCTGAGTTCACTGCGGTTCAGCCGATTAGCGGAGGACGGTCGAGTGGTGTTTGGCGGCAGAGCGGGGCGGGCAGACCTCCTACAGGACGATGTGCCAGCCGGCACCGCTGTGTCGATCATCTGGCCGCTAGAGAGTAGCTGGCCGGTCGGCGCCAAGTACCCTATTGCGCCGGAAAATAACTAATGGCGGTTTAGGAGAACGTTATGGTGCACCATTACGAGTCTGCGGCGTCAACACCGTCAGCAGGTGAGCTGGTCTCCCGCATATCCGAGCAAGTATCGCAACTGGTACGTGACGAGCTAAGACTGGCCCGGACTGAGTTGAAGGAAAAAGGGAAGAAGGCCGGTCTCGCGGGTGGACTCTACGGCGGAGCGGGCCTTATCGCGCTGTATGGGGTCGCGGCGTTTGTGGCCGGCGCCATTCTCGGCTTGGCCGGGCCCGTACCTGACTGGGCGGCCGCATTGATCGTCGGCGCGGTGCTGTTCGTGGTCGCGGGCGTTGCCGCCGCGCTGGGACGGCGCGAGGCCGCCCAGGCAAGTCCGCCGCTGCCGCGGGAAGCGGTGGCCGGGCTGAAGGAAGACATTCAGATTGTGAAGGACGGAGTGCGTCGATGAACCAGCCTGGGCATCCCGTTTCGTCCCCGACTCCCGAGCCTTCCACGGCAGATGAGCTGCGCGAGGAAATAGAAACGACCCGCGGTGAACTGGCTGACTCCGTCGATGCGTTGTCGTCCAAGCTAGACGCGAAGGCACAAGCCCGGCAGAAGCTGCACGAGGCCAAGGCACGGGCCGACATGTCGGCCCGCCGCGCGAGCGAGGCCGTCAGCCGTGCCAAACAACGGGCTCCCGAACCGGTGCAGAAGGCCGTCGACGCCACAGGTGAGAAGCTCGGACCGCTGATGCGGCGCGCGGCCGACAAGCTTGCGCCGGTCATCCGTCGAGGGGCTGAGCAGGCCAAAGCCCACCGTAAGGAGATGATCGGCATTGCTGCAGGCCTTGTGCTGGTGCTGCTGGCCGCCCGCCGTGGCAAGGGCGGCAACGAGTCATGATCAAGCTGCTATACAAGCCCTTCGGCCTGGTGCTGGGCATGCTCAGCGCCATCGCCGCGGGCAAGCTGTCCAACATGGTGTGGAGGACGCTGTCCGGCCAGGACACCACCCCCAGCGCGATGGACGAGCATCGCCACTGGGGCGAGATCGCTGCTGCCGCCGCGGTGGAGGGTGCAGTCTTCGCCGCGACGAAGGCAGCTGCGGACAGGTTGGGCGCCACGACATTCGCCAAGGCCACCGGCACTTGGCCGAAGTAGGCAACCATGATCACTCCGCGCCTTCTCCAGCGTCTCGACTAGCGTGTTAAGTGCGGTCTGCCTGTCACACCTTGTGGTGTATGTGGGCTCCAAGTCGCTAGGAGCCACGCCTGCGTAGGTGACGATCAGTCCGAGGACGATGAGGTACTCGCTGGCCTCCTGGGTCGGAACCTGCTCCGCGAACGCCACCAGGTAGGGCGCTGCGGCGAAGGCCGCGTCATAGGTCCTCCCTTCCGAGCAGATCGTCGGCCACATCTCTCCCGAAGACAGACGTCTGCGAGGGGTTCGCCGTCAAGACCCGGAGAGCGCTTCTCACGTCCTCGCCCTCGCGCCGCCCCATCCGGGTGCCGAGTTCGCCCCAACGCGGATTGTCCAAGGGCAGGGGTCGCACCGAGTCCTCCATGACGGACAGTCTGCCGGTCGACTCCCCGGTCTGCTCCCCAACCGGCCCGCCGGCGAGCACTGACAGCGGCCTGTCCGTGCGGTCGCGTCCAACTAACGGCTCCGCGACCTATGCGGACTTCGCAGACGAGGCCTTCTTCGCGGACGAGCCCGCCGGCGCGCTAAGTATGTCCGCCTGTTCTGCGACGACGTCCTTTGTCTCCGCCAGGTAGTCGGTCTGTTCGTCGAGCAGCTGCTCGATCCGGCGCAGCGACTGCGCCATCCCCGTAATCGCGTCGGTCAGGTCGCGCGTCGCCTCTGTGGCCGTCTTGACCACATCGGTGACCGCGGCCATCGCAACCCCGCAATCATGTCGAAACCGCCGGACCGATCGAAACGTCAACGCCGGGAGGCACCGCCGGGGCGTTGCCGGCCTCGGACGCCCTCGGGTTCGCTAGCTGATGCCGCGGGTACACGGGGTACAAATCCGCGGCCTACAGTGGTCGACGGTGGCCCGGCCCGGTCACGCATGGCCCGGAAACGCTGGGCTCTAGCGACGGAGTCCCATGAACACGGCGCGGTTCAGCGGGTTCGATTCCCGCCACCTCCACCAGGGAGGGAGGGAAAGAGCGCCGGCGCTCTCTCCCTCCGCTATGCGGTACAAAGCGCACATGTCGCCGTCACCAGATTGTGTTGACGACGTGTCACACCAGATACGTGCGATCTTGTCAATGGCGAGTCACACTGGTGTAGGGCTCTGACCGGATTCCCCCCGATGCCGGTCAGGGCCCCTGCGTGAGTGCCCAGCCGCAGGGCAGGCGCGCGAGCTCGTATTGCCGTGACGTACCGTCGTCGGCATGCGGCGTGCGCTCGTGCTGCTCGCGCCGCGGTGGCTGGCGTTGCATGTCCTAGTCATCGCGGCGTGCGTAACGATGGTGCTGCTCGGACGCTGGCAGTGGTACGTGGCACACGTGCACCACGGCTCGGTTCAGAACTACGCGTACGCCTTCCAGTGGTGGGCTTTCACCGTGTTCGCGGTGTTCATGTGGGGACGGGTCATGCGAGACGCCCTGCACCGTCGGCCCCTCCAGCAGCCACCCGCGCGCGTCGTGCCTGCACCCGTGACATACCGTCGCTACGTCATGCGCACCGACCGTCCCGACACCACCGACCCCGAGCTCGCCGCGTACAACGCGTACCTCGCCGACCTCGCCGACGGGACGAAAGATGACCACTGAGGCGCCGGCCCGACGCGGCATGCGCCTGGGCGGCGCGTTGCTGCGCTACCGGGTGATGGCGATCCTGACCGGCACGATGCTCGTGCTGCTCGTCTTCGTTGCGGTACCGCTTCAGATCTGGGCGCACAAAGACGGGCCGGCCGCGGTGATCGGCACGGCGCACGGCTTCCTGTTCATCGTCTACCTCGTCACGGCTCTCGACCTCGGCGTGCGCCGGCGGTGGCACCTCGTCAAGCTGGGCCTGGTGATGATCGCGGGGACCGTGCCGTTCTGCTCGTTCATCGCCGAGCGAAAGATCACCCGGGAGATCCGCGGCTCAGCCTGACGCCGACTGAGCGGCGCCGCCGAACGCGGCAACCAGATCGGCGCGGGCCCGCGCGACCCGCGACCGAATCGTGCCCACCGGGCAGCCGCACACTTCGGCCGCCTCCGCGTAGGGCAGCCCCACGAGCTGCGTCAGCACGAACGCCTCGCGGCGCTCGGGATCCAGCGCGGAAAGCAGCGCCCGCACCGTCACCGTCTCGGCGGGGTCGGCGGCGACCCGCTCCACCCGCGCCAGCGACCGCGCCCGTACGGCTGTGCGCACAGCGTCGGCGCACACCCGGCGGGCGATCGAGAGCAGCCACGTCCGGGCCGAGGATCGGCCCGCGAAGCGGTGCAGCGACGCGAACGCGCGGGCGTACGTCTCCTGGGTCAGGTCGTCGGCGCTGTCCCGGGCGGAGAGGTGCGCGCACAGCCGCCACACGTCGGCCTGGGTTGCCCGCACGAAGGCCGCCGCCGACGCGGCGTCCCCGCGACGGGCGCGCAGTGCCGCGTCCGTGATCGGGTCGAGCTCGTCCATCCGGAACTCCTCGGGAACCAGCGCGCGGGTTCCGCCGACTACTACCTGCGTGAAGTGCGATCGGTTCCGCGAGGCCGTGTCAGCGCGCCTGGACGGCGAGCCGATCGGCATGTCCGCGACGGTGCTCGATCATCACGTCACGAGCTGTGTCGATTGTGCCCGATGGCTCGAGGCGGCCACCCGGCTGACCCGGCAAGCCCGCCTCGGAGCGGCCGAGGTTCCCGACCTGGCCGAGTCGATTCTGGCCGGCGCCGCGTTGCCCGCGCGGCAGGTACTGCGCCGGCGCCGGCTGCTGCGTCTGGCGCTGGCGGTGGTGGGGGTCGTGCAGGTGGGCATCGGGGCGCCGTCCCTGTTCGGCGGCAGCATAGACCTCGCCATGTCGGCGCACGCCGCGCACGAGAATGCCGCCTGGAACGTCGCACTCGGCGCGGCGTTCCTCGCGACCGCTGTGCGCCCGCAGCGCGCCGCCGGGCTGCTGCCCGGGCTCGGGGTCTTCGTGGGCGTGCTCGCGGCGCTCAGCATCCGGGACGTGGCGAGCGGCGCCGTGGCGATAGGGCGGCTGGCGACCCATCTCGGCATCGTTGCCGGGCTCGTGCTCGTGTTCGCGCTGGCGCGTGCCGAGTGGGCCCTGCCGCCGGAACGCCGGGCCGCGTCCGCGTCGGGCGACGAGGAGGACGGGCGCGGCCTGCGGGGGGTTGCGTGAAGAAGCTACTCGTGGCCGGCGTCTTCGGCCTGGTGCTGTTCGCCGCGCCGCGCGCCTGGGCGCACGCGACCGTCGTCGGCTCCGAGCCGGTGGACGGGTCCCGGCTGAAGACCGCCCCGGCGAGCGTCACGATCACATTCGACGAGGCCGTAACGCTGAACGCCGAAGGCTATCTGCGCGTCGTTGACCAGGCAGGCCGCCGCGTGGATTCAGGGCAGCCGTCGCATCCGAACGGTGTCGGCTCGAAGATCGCCATAGCCGTCAAGTCCGGGCTGGGCGAGGGCACATACACGGCGAGCTTCCGCATCATCTCTGCGGACGGTCACCCTGTCGCAGGCGCGATCCGCTTCGTCGTCGGCAGCGGATCGCTCGTCGCGGGCGCCCCGCCGTCGTCCACTGTGGACGCCACGACGAGCGTCGTGTTCGACGTCGTGCGCTGGCTGGCATTCGCCGGGCTGGCACTGCTCGGGGGCGCCTGGCTGCTGCTCACCGTATGGGCCGAGGGGCGCGACGACCGCCGCGCCCGGGCGCTGGCCTGGGGTGGCTGGGCAACCACAACAGTGGCGGCGCTGGCCGAGCTGCTCGTGCAGGGACCTTACGTGGCTGGCGAGGGCCTCGGGCAGCTCGCCAGCTGGCCGCTGCTCAACGCCACGCTGCACACCACGTACGGCACCGCGCACTCGATCCGGCTGCTGCTGCTCGGCGCGCTGGGCTTGGTGCTGGGCGCGCAGCTGCGCGACCCGCGCCGCAGCCGCCTGGCCGAGGTCGCGGGTGCACTGGGCGTCGGGATCATACTGACCTACGCGGCGAGCGGGCACGCCGAATCGGAGGACCCGCGCTGGCTGACGATGACGAGCTACGCGGCGCACCTAACCGCGATGGCCGCGTGGCTCGGCGGCCTGGCGTACCTGCTGGTCGCCCTACTGCCTCGCGGTGAGCCTGGCGAACTGCGCCGGGTGCTCCCCGTGTTCTCGCGTACCGCGATGTGCTGCGTGGCCGCGCTGGCCGTGAGCGGCACGTACCAGGCATGGCTGGGCGTCGGCACCCTGGACGCGCTCACGTCCACGCGTTACGGGCAGCTCGTCCTGGTCAAGGCAGGGCTGTTCCTGTGCATCCTCGTCGTGGCCAACGTGTCCCGGGTCGTCGTGCAGCGTCGCTACATCCGTACCGTGGCGTATGCCATGACCGACGCGCCGGTTGACGTCCTGGCGCCGCCGGCCGACGCCGTACCTCCACCCGTCGCGCGGATGCGGCGCAGCGTCTTCGCTGAGCTCGCCATCGGCGTCGTCGTACTGGCGGTGACGTCCGTGCTCGTGGCCGAACCGCCCGGGAAGGCGGCACTGGCCGCCGACCGGGCAAGCGCCCGCTCGGCGCAGGTCGCGCTCGGCGGCGGTCGCACGGCTACGGTCACGCTCGACCCGGGACGGCACGGGCCGGTCACCGTGACGGTCGTTCTGTCGCCGGGACCAAAGCCGCGGGAGCTCGGCGCCACGGCCGCCCTGCCAGAGAAACAGCTCGGCCCGATCCCGATTCCGCTGCGGCCCAGTGGTGGTGAGTACTCCGCGTCCGGCGTCGTGCTGCCTTATGCGGGACGCTGGACGATCACGCTCACCGTCCGGATGTCGGAGTTCGACTCCGTCGTCGCCGACACCAAAATCCGCCTTTACTGAGGGGTCAAATCGATGCGCCTGCCCACAGTCGCAGCTGGATCCGATCCATGCTCAAGCGCGCGGACGTCAACCCGGCGACACGCACGACCTCGGCCAGCAGTCAGACTGGCTGTGTGGTCCGTGCGAGTATCGCCCTGCATGTGACGGTCGTCACACTCGCTATGGCGGTAGTGAGGCGGCGCGCGACATGAGCCGTCCGCCCGCATCCGCCTTCGTCGCGGTTGCCGTCGCCGTGGTGGGCTTCGCCGGGCTGATCCGTGGCGCCGTACCGGAGGCGGCCAGCGGCGGAATCGGCGGCGCGGCAACCGACCCGATCGTGGTCAGCGGTGCGTACGTCCGAGAGCCCGCGTCGCCAGATGTCGCAGCCGCGTACTTCACCGTCTACAACACGACACGCACCGACGACACGCTCACCAGCGTCGCGAGCGGCGCAGGGGAGAGCGCCTCGGTCATGACCGACGACGCGAGCGGAGGGATGCGCGTGTCGGCAGCCGGGCTGCGCATCCCCGCGCACAGCAGCGTCACACTCAAGCCAGGTAAGGGTCATGTGATGATCGAGCACCTTGTCGGGACGCTACGGCCCGGGCAGTACGTCAACCTGGAGTTGAACTTTGTCAACGCCGGGCCCGTGAACGTGTCGGCACCCGTGATCGCGATCAACGCGGAGCCGCCCCGATGAGGCGTGCCGTACTGCTTGTGGCTCTCGTCGTGCTGGCCGGTTGCTCGTCCAGTGGTGGCAAGGCCAAACCGTCCGACCTGAACAACCAGCCGCATGTCGGCCAGTACCAGGGATTCGGGCTGGTGCCGCCGCTGCCGCGGCCGTCTTTCACGCTCACCGACACGGACGGTAAGCGGTTCTCGTTCAGCCAAACCGCCGGACATCCGACGTTGCTGTACTTCGGCTACACGCACTGCCCGGACATCTGCCCCACGACAATGGCCGACATCGCCCAGGCGGTCGCCGAGCAGCCGGCGGCGGTGCGGTCCCAGACACGGGTGGTATTCGTCACCACAGACGTCAAGCGCGATACCGGCAAGGTGATCGCCGCGTGGTTGCGGCACTTCGACACAGACTTGCCGCACAAGTTCGTCGGCCTGACCGGCACCCAGGCGCAGATCGATGCCGCGCAGGCCACCGCTCACGTCGTCCTCGCGGACGACGGGGGCCAGACGCATGCCGCGGACGTGTTGCTCTACGGTGCTGACGACTACGCACACGTCAAGTACCTGCAAAGCGATAACGAATCGGACCAGATCGCACACGATCTACCGCTGGTCTCCAAGGAGGCGTCTTCGTGAACTGGAGCTCGATCCGACCCTGGGTCGGCACCGTCGCCCGGCTCGCGCTGGGGGCGATCTGGATCTGGGCCTCCTGGTCGAAGCTCGGCAATCCACGTGGCTTCGTGCAGGCCGTCCGCGCTTACGACGCGACGCCGGAGTGGCTGTCCAAGGCGATCGGATACGGGCTGCCGGTACTCGAGGTGTGTATCGGTGTGCTGCTCGTGCTGGGCATCGTGACCCGGGCGGCTGCCATCGTGTCCGGCCTGTTGTTGTTCGTGTTCCTGATCGGGCTGATCCAGGCGAGCGCGCGTGGTCTCAAGCTCGAGTGCGGCTGCTTCGGCGGCGGCGGGGAGACGATCGGCTCGACACACTACATGCTCGACATCCTCCGTGACGTGGGGCTAATCGCGCTGTCGGCGTACCTGGTGGTATGGCCGGCGACCCGCTTCTCGGTCGATGAATTCCTCGCCCGCAATGACACTGTCGCGATGCCATCGGCGAAGCGCATGCGCAGCGACCAGGGACAGCGCAAGTACAACGCAATGCTCGAGGCGCGCCGTCGCGAGGCGCAGATTCGCACCCGGTACCTGACGCTGGCGTTCGGCCTCGTCGTAGTGCTCGTAAGCGTGATCGGGATCGGTGTGCAGGCGAACCGGGCGAAGATCCAAGGAGATCTCACCGCGACGAACGCCAGCGTCAACAACGGCGTAGTCGTCGGCAAGGCGGGCGCGCCGGTCACGGTCGACGTGTTCGAGGACTTCCAGTGCCCGATCTGCCTGCAGTTCGAGCAGAGCACAGGCAAGGACATCGCCGCCAAGATCAAGGCGGGCGAGATCCAGGTGCGCTATCACCCGATGGCGTTCCTCGATAGTGCGTCCAGCGGCAACCGGTATTCGTCCCGGGCGGCCAACGCCGCGCTGTGCGCGTCGGACGTCAGCGTCGACGACTTCGCCAAGTACCACGACATCCTGTACGGCAAGGACACCGGCGGGCAGCAGGTGCAGCCGAAGGAAGGCAGTAACGGCCGCTCGAACACCCAGTTGCTCGACTACGCCAAGCAGGCCGGCATCAAGGGCAACGACCTGACCACGTTCCAGAGCTGTATGAGCGGTGAGCTGCACAAGGCGCTCGTCGCAGCCATCACCGACAACGCGTCCCAACGCGGAGTCACCGGCACACCGACGGTCATGATCGACGGCAAGAAGCTGGGTACCGTCACCAAGGCGGCGTTCGACGCCGCAGTCGCAGAGGCGGCGGCCAAGGCGTCGACATCGCCAGCACCCTCACCGTCCGGCTCGACTTCGAGCTCGACGCCGTCGTCAACGCCCAGCCCGTGATGCGTACGGGCCGGTCGGCGGGGCGTTGAAACCCGCGCCGACCGGCCCATCCGGTTGGCTTCGGTTCCCTGTTTGCTGCAGCCGGGCTTGCTGGTTACCGGTTAGCAGCGTCCTTAAGCGTGCTGCCTGCAGTGAGCTTGACGGTGTTGCGCGCCGGGATCGTGATCGTCGCGCCGGTCGCCGGGTTGCGGCCCTCGCGCGCGGCACTGTGGCCGACAGACAGCGCGAAGAAACCTGGCACGCTGACCTTCTCGCCCTTGGCAGCGGCGTCCTCCAACGTGGCCTGCAGGGCACGTAGGACCGCGTCGACGGTCTTCTGCTCGAGCGAGGCCTCGTCAGCCACGGCTGCCACGAGTTCCTTGCGGTTCACGCACATCTCCCTTGATCGTCGGGTACGTACTAGCTTCCAGTATGAGCGAAGGCCCCGAATCCTC
>JBKPQY010000178.1:0-4624 GCA_046734315.1 Actinomycetota bacterium
TCGTCCGTCGCCGCGCTCGCCAGCGAGCGGTACGCCTCCAGGCGCAGCCGTTCGCCGGGCAGGTACTCCACCGGAAGGTTGGCGTCGACGGGCAGATCGACCTTCACGTCGGCGGCTTCTTCCGTGCCGTCGCCGCGATACTCCGCGACCGCCTCGCCGACGAGGCGCACGTACAGGTCGAAGCCCACCCCGGCGATGTGGCCGGACTGCTCGCCGCCCAGCAGGTTGCCCGCCCCGCGGATCTCCAAGTCCTTCATCGCCACGGCCATGCCGGCACCGAGTTCGGTGTGCTGCGCGATCGTGGCCAGCCGGTCGTACGCGGTCTCGGTCAGTGGACGTTCCGGCGGATACAGGAAGTACGCGTACCCGCGCTCGCGCGCCCGTCCCACGCGTCCGCGCAGCTGATGTAGCTGCGAGAGGCCGAACATGTCCGAGCGCTCGACGATCAGCGTGTTGGCGTTCGCGATGTCCAGCCCGGATTCGACGATCGTCGTGCACACCAGGACGTCGTAGCGCTTCTCCCAGAAGCCGAGCATGACCTGCTCGAGCGCGTCTTCGCTCATCTGGCCGTGGGCAACCGCGATGCGCGCCTCGGGCACGAGCTTGGCCACCCGCTCGGCGGCGCGGTTGATGGACTCGACGCGGTTGTGGATGTAGAACGTCTGCCCGTCGCGCAACAGCTCGCGCCGGATTGCGGCGGCGATCTGCCGCTCGTCCTGCGCGCCGACGAACGTCAGGATCGGATGACGCTCCTCGGGCGGGGTCAGGATCGTCGTCATTTCCCGGATGCCGGTGAGCGACATCTCCAGCGTCCGCGGGATCGGCGTCGCCGACATGGTCAGCACGTCGACCGCGGTGCGGAGCGCCTTGAGGTACTCCTTGTGCTCGACGCCGAAACGCTGCTCCTCGTCGACAACGACCAGGCCGACATCCTTGAACCGCACGTTCTGCTGGAGGATGCGGTGCGTGCCGATGACGATGTCGACGCCACCGCCCGCGATACCGGCCATCGTCGCCTCTACCTCGGACGCCGGCGTGAACCGGGACAGCTCGCGGATCTCCACGGGGAACTGCGCCATACGCTCGCGGAACGTCGATAGGTGCTGGTGGGACAGCAGCGTCGTCGGGACAAGCACAGCCACCTGCTTGCCGTCCTGCACCGCCTTGAATGCGGCGCGCACGGCCACCTCGGTCTTGCCGTAGCCGACGTCGCCGCAGATGATGCGGTCCATCGGCACCGGACGTTCCATGTCAGCCTTCACCTCGTCGATCGCGGCGAGCTGGTCCGGCGTCTCGACATACGGGAAGGCGTCCTCGAGTTCGCGTTGCCACGGGGTGTCTGCGCTGAACGCGTACCCAGTCGTCGCCATGCGCGCGCTGTAGAGGCGGATGAGCTGGGCCGCGATCTCGCGAACCGCCTTGCGCGCGCGGCCTTTCGTCTTGGCCCAGTCCGCACCGCCGAGACGGTTCAGCGACGGGTTGTCGCCGCCGACGTATTTGGTGACCTGCTCGAGCGAATCGGTCGGCACGTAAAGACGGTCACCCGGTTGTCCGCGCTTGGACGGGGCGTACTCGATGATCAGGTACTCGCGCTCGCCGCCGTTGACGGTGCGGCGCACCATCTCGACGTACTTGCCCACACCGTGCTGCTCGTGCACGACGAAGTCACCCGGCTGAAGGAGGATCGGGTCGATCGCGTTGCGCCGCCGGCTCGGCATGCGCGACGTGTCGCGGGTCAGCGAGCCACGCTGGCCCGTCAGGTCGGCCTCGGTGAGGAACGCCAGCCGCAGGTCGGGCGCGATCATGCCGCCGCCCAGACATCCTGTCGTCACGAATACGACGCCGGGCTGCAGGCCTGCGTCCATGCGCGTGGGTATGTCAGCCCCGACCAGCCGCTCTGCGGCGCGCTGCGCCGTACCGTGCCCCTCGAAGACGAGTGCGACCTGCCAGTCGTCGCGGGTCCACTCCTTGAGGTCGGCCATGGCCGCCTCGGTGTCGCCGCGGTACGCGGGCGCGGTGCTGAACGCACTGGTTACCTCTGCGCCCAGTTGCGTCACGCCCCACCACGGGATGCTCGCTGCGGCCGCCTCGGCCTGCGCGTCGTCGAGTTCGCGCAGCGACGCGGCGGCAAGGTCGACGGGAGCCTGGCCACCGCCGGCCGCCACCGCCCAGGACGCGGCGAGGAATTCCTCGGAGGTCCGAACCAGGTCGGAAGCCCGGGCATGCACACGTTCCGGTTCGCAGACGATCACGTGGGAGCCCGCCGGCAGCTCGTGCAGCACGAGCCGCAGCTCGTCCACCAGGACCGGGGCGAGCGCCTCCATTCCCTCGACCGCTTCGCCGCGGCTGATCGGGTCGAGCAGCTCGCCGAGCTCCGGATGTTGACCGAGGAGCTTCGCGGCGCGTGCCTGCACCTCCGGCGTCAGCAGCAGCTCACGGCAGGGCGGCGCCCACAGGCCGTGCTCGGCGAGCTCCAGCGAGCGCTGGTCGGCAACCTTGAAGTAGCGGATCTCCTCGACCTCGTCACCCCAGAACTCCACCCGGAGCGGGTGCTCCTCGGTCGGCGGGAAGACATCGAGAATGCCACCACGCACCGCAAAGTCGCCGCGCTTGTCGACCAGGTCGGTCCGCGCGTATCCGGCGGCGACCAGGTCGGCCACCACGTCGGTGAGCTCGCGTCCCGCGTCGCCCGCGTGCAACTCGACCGGAGTCAGGTCGCCGAGTCCCGGCACCTGCGGCTGGAGCACGGCCCGTACGGGCGCCACCACTGCGCGCAACGGTCCGTGTTCCGCACTCGGATGGGCGAGCCGCCTCAGAACGGCCAGCCGCTGCCCCACGGTGTCGGCGCGGGGTGAGAGTCGCTCGTGCGGCAGCGTCTCCCATCCTGGATAGACGGCCACGGTGTCCGGCGGCAGCAGGCAGCGCAGCGCAGCCGCCAGGTCGTCGGCCTCGGCCCCCGTGGTCGTTACAGCCAGCACGGTGCGCTCGCGGGCCACGGCCGCAATCACGAAGGGTCGGAGCGCCGGAGGCCCGCTGACGGTAAGTCGCGGGGCGCCGATCGACTCGACGGCAGCCTCTATCGCCGGATCACGGCGGGCAACATCCAGCAATCCGGACAAGCTCATGCGAGACAACGCTCCCCTACGCAGCACAACAATCCCCGATCCGGTACCGGACGGGGTTTGCCTCCAGCTTACGCAGGTGGGTCTGCCGTAGCGTCGTGCTTCGGCGTCGAGCGCGTTGCGTCCATTCTGCACGAATTCTCCGATTGGAAATGTCCGTCGCACCCAATCGCGCCACTGCGCTGATCGTGACGTACAACAGCGCCGAGCTCGTTACCCGGTACCTCGACTCCCTGCCCAAGGCACTGAGCGGCGTCAAGCACGTGATCGCTGTCGTCGACAACGTCCGACTAGACCGAGGCACCCGTCCGTCACAGCGCTGTTTGCGCGCGTTTCATCCAGACGGGTCACAATGCCGGCCACGCCAGAGCCATCAACACGGGGCGGTCGCCGCACGGTAACCCGTTGGCGACCTGCTCGTTATAAATCCCGACATGGAGCTCGCCTCGGAAGCGTCGGACACCTCCGCGCAGGCGTCCATCAATCCCATGGAGGGATCGCTGTGGTCCGCCTCACCCGCGCAGACGGCCAGCCGCTCTTCTCGTTGCGTCGCGACCCTAGCATCTCGCGCCCTTTCGGCGAGGCAGTCCTCGGGCGACTACGAGCCGGACGGTTCGATGCGCTCGGCGAGGCGATCAGCGATCCAGCTGCGTACGACGTCGGCGCATGGATCAACAGGGCAGCCGGAGCCTTGCTGCTGATCGCTGATGCGTGTCGCCGCGCAGTCGGCGCGTGGGACGGATCGTTCTTTCTCCACGGCGACGAAACCGACTACTGTCAGCGCGCACGCCAAGCCGCCTTCGGAGTCCGCTGCGTTCCGAGCGCAAGCGCCGTCCATCTCGATGGAAATCTCGACCACTCCGGCCGGGCTACTACTACTACTACTACAAACTTGATCCATAGCAAGCTCAGGTTGTATCCTCGCCACCAATCCGCCGTCACTACGGCGGTGTATCGCGCACCGCCGACACTTGACGAGGACACAGGAATAGCAACCGGGAGTCGCGTGCACAGAGCCGGTTTAGCTGTGGCATTGACGTGGCGGGAGGAGGGCCCCCTGGTGGAACGCGACTTCCTCTTCTTCTCCGCTCAGGACTACTGGTACCACAATCGCGGACATTCTGACATTCAGCTCGCGCGCCGAATCGCACAGTCGCGCCGCGTGCTTCTAGTCAATAGCATTGGGATGCGCATGCCGGTGCCCGGAAAGACGACTCAGGCCGCCAGGCGAATACTTCGAAAGCTGAGGAGCGTAGCACACGGCATTCGCCAGCCTGAATCGGACCTGCCCAACCTTTACGTGATGAGCCCGATCATCCTACCGTTGTACGGCTCACGGCATCTTCGGGCCGCTAATGCAGCGCTCGTCAGGTGGCAAGTCCAACGGGCGTTACGTCGCCTTAGAATGCATCAGCCGCACATTGTTGTAACAGTACCTACAGCATGGGATGTCATCTCACCGATGACCTGGTCGTCTCTGATCGTCAATCGATCCGACAAGT
>JBKPQY010000179.1:0-11997 GCA_046734315.1 Actinomycetota bacterium
CGCTTGGATAGATCGGAAGCGCGAGCATCAACCGGTTCGACGCATGCGCCGAGCCAAACCCCGGGGAGGCAGATCAATGGCCAGCATCGCCAAACGACCGGACGGACGCTGGCGAGCCCGCTACCGCGACCCGTCGGGCAAGGAGCACGCCCGCCACTTCCCACGCAAGATCGACGCGCAGCGTTGGCTGGACGGCATCACCACGGCGGTCACGACCGGTACGTACGTCGACCCGGCGAAGGCGCAGGTCACCGTTGGCGACTGGGCAGCACAGTGGCTCCGCGCGCAGGCGCACCTCAAGCCGTCGACCCGCGAGCGCTACGCCGGGATCATCCGCACCCACGTCGAGCCGAGCTGGGCGCCAGTCAGGCTCGCTGACGTCACGCACGCCGGCGTTCAGAGTTGGGTTAGCGACCTCGCAGCCAAGCGATCGCCGTCGACGGCTCGGAAGGCGCACCGAGTCCTCTCGCTCGTCCTCTCCCTCGCCGTCCGAGACGGTCGCCTGGCGCGCAGCCCAGCCTCAGACGTGCGCCTGCCGCGCGAGGCTCCGGCGGACCGCCACTACCTCACGCACCAGCAGGTCCGTGCGCTGGCCGACGCCTCGACCGCGCCGCCCGAATCGGTTGCGAAACGGCGCATCGAACGGCAGCGGCGTCCGTGCGATTACGGTCTGGTCATCTTGTTCCTCGCCTACACCGGCGCACGGTTCGGCGAGATGGCCGCATTGCGCGTACGACGACTCGATCTGCTCGCCCGACGAGTCGAGATCGCCGAAGCGGTCACGTCGGTCAACGGCCGGCTGACGTGGGGAACGCCGAAGACGCACGCCACACGTTGGATCGGAATCCCGGCATTTCTCGCCGACACGCTCGGCGAACACGTGAACGGCCTCGGCCCGAACGACGTCGTCTTCACCACGGCGCAGGGCGAGGTGCTGCGCGCGAGCAACTTCCGCCGCGACGTCTTCACGCCTGCCGCGCGGCAGCTCGGCCTGGACGGGCTCGTGCCTCACGCGCTGCGCCACACTGCAGCGAGCCTGGCGATCGCCACCGGCGCCGATGTCAAGGTCGTCCAGCAGATGCTCGGCCACAAGTCCGCGACCATGACCCTCGACCTCTACGGCCACCTATTCGACGACCGATTGGACGACGTCGCGGGAGCGCTCGACGCTGCAGCTCGTGCCGCCCATGGGAAGCCCTCGAATCCTGCCGATGAGCGTGGAAAGTTGATCTCACTTCCATCGGCGGCTGAGCGCCCAACCCGATAGCCGGACTGGCGGGGACGTCCCCGCGCTGCGGACTCTTGCGGACTATTTGCGGACCAACGACTAGTTGATCACCATGGAAGCGATCAGCTAGAGCCCTACAGCCCAGCAAATACAGGGCCTCCAGGTAGTGCCCCCGGCAGGATTCGAACCTGCGACGCCCGGCTTAGGAGTCCGGCGCTCTATCCCCTGAGCTACGGGGGCTCACAGCTCAGGGTATCGGCACGACGAGAGGACAGCTGCAGATGCAGCCGCCCCCTCGAAGCCCGCGAGCGTCAGCTCAGGTTCAGCGCGGTGTCGTCGATGAAGAAGGACGTAGCGAGCGAGTAGTCCTCGGTGCCGGTCCACTTCAACGTGATCGTCTGCCCCGCGTACGAAGCGAGGTTGACGCTGCGCTGGACGTAGGTCGAGCCCTTGTTGACGTTCGAGAACGATTGGACGGGGTGCGTCCGCCACCGGTGCCCGGTGCCGAGCTGGGCGGCGTCGAGCTGGCCGGTGTCGAGGGGGGAGGCGTGGTCGTGACAGGCGTCAGGGTTCGCACTGGCCCGGCTCGAAGCGTGACTCGTCACGCCCCCGGGCGTGCTCGTTGCCTTCGATCCGCATCCCGCCACCCCGGTGGTGACAAGGGCGGTGGCCGCAGGCACGGCTCCGAGGGCGCGGCGAGGACGCATCCGCCCTACCGTAGACCGGCGCTAACCTCAGGGCATGAAGCTGACGCACGTCGACGCGGCCGGCGCCGCCCGCATGGTCGACGTCTCGGCCAAGGCGATCACTGCGCGCGAGGCCGTTGCGGCCGGACGGCTCACCACGACGCCAGATGTCATCGACCTGCTCCGGCGGGACGGGCTGCCCAAGGGCGACGCGCTCGCCGTGGCTCGCATCGCCGGCATCGCGGGCGCGAAGCGCACCCCCGACCTCGTGCCGCTGTGCCATCCCATTGCGCTTTCCGGCGTGACCGTAGACCTGCAGCTCGGCGACTCAGCTGTGGACATCACGGCGACGACGCGAACCACGGACCGCACCGGCGTCGAGATGGAGGCACTCACCGCGGTCGTCGCGGCGGGGCTGGCCCTCTACGACATGGTCAAGGCGGTGGACCGGTCGGCGGTGCTGAGCGAGGTCCGGCTGATTGAGAAGTCCGGCGGGCGCAGCGGCCAGTGGCGGCGCCCCGAATGAGCACGGTGCCTGCTGCGGTGATCACCTGCTCGAACCGGTCCGCCAGCGGGGAGCGTCCCGACGATTCCGGCGCACTGCTCTCGTCGTTGCTGGCGGACGCCGGCTGTGCGGTGGACAGCCGAGTGGTCGTGCCGGACGAGGTGGAGGCGATCCGCGCCGCAGTGCGCTCTGCGGTGGACGGCGGCGCTCGAGTGGTGATCACGACGGGTGGTACCGGGCTGGCGCCGACCGACGTGACGCCTGAAGCGGTGCGCGCTCTCCTCGATCGGGAAGTGCCCGGCGTGGCCGAGGTGCTGCGACTGGCGTCGCACGAGCGGGTACCGACATCCGTGCTGTCGCGAGGGGTCGCCGGCATCATCGGTGCCGCATTCGTCGTTACGCTGCCGGGCTCGCCAGGGGGGGTGCGGGACGGCATGGGCGTGCTTGCTCCGCTACTGGGCCATGTGCTGGATCAGCTGGCGGGCGGCGACCACCGCCCGGGAGGTGGGGTGTGAGCGCATGATCGCGTCGGATCAGCTGCTGGTTAGCGTCTCGGCGGCGCCGCTGGACGTCGCAGCGCACGAGCGCGCAGTTACGCACACGTCATCCGGCGCGCACGTCGTGTTCTGCGGCGTGGTACGCGATGTCGATCGCGGGCGACGCGTCGTCGAACTCGAGTACGAGGCCTACCCGGCCGCCGAGCGTGTGCTGCGTGAGGTGGCGCAGCGCTACGCTGCGCTCCCGTCCGTGGACGGGGTAGCAGTGAGTCACCGGGTCGGGAGGCTGTCGGTCGGAGACGTCGCGCTCGTGGCCGCGGTCAGCTCGATGCACCGCGGCGAGGCGTTCGCCGTGTGCGCCCGCCTCGTCGACGAGGTGAAGCAGCGTCTGCCGGTTTGGAAGCGGCAGGTGTTCGACGACGGCACGGATGAGTGGGTCAACTGCCCCTAACGAGCGGTGAGCGCTGGCAACGCATGAGCCCGCCAGCCGCGACGCCGTTCCGCGTGTCAGCCGCCCGCGAAGGGTGGCAACACGTCGACGGTTGCTTCAGGCGGCAGCGGCGTGTCATCCGCGGCAGCCTGACCGTTCACGAGGAATGTCGCGACGGCGACGACCTGGGCGAGCGACGGCCGGCCGGCGAGTTCGCCGCGGAGGATGCCTAGGGTGGGCGCCTGCGTCGACTCCTCTGCGTGGCCCGCTGCCCTGCGCGCGCCTGCCCAGAACCGGATCGTGGCCGCGATAGCTCAGTCCTGCGAGGCGTCGCTGCCGGGCTTGCTCCTGCCGTTGGGCGCCAGCATGTGCTCGACCTTGGTGGTGATCGACTTGAGCTGGTCGGAGTACTTGCCGTGCGTGAGCTCATCGAGCTTGCGGGTCGTCGTGCCGACGCCCTGCGCTGCGACCGGCCCTGCCTTGTGCGCGAGTTCGACGGCGATGTCGCGGGCTTGCGCGACGAGTGGGCCCGCCTTGTGGGCCATCTCGACGGTCTTGTCGCGGGCCTGTGCGGCGACGGGACCTGCCTTGTGCGCCATTTCGGCGGTCTTGTCGCGGGCCTGTGCGGCGACGGGACCTGCCTTGTGCGCCAGTTCGCCGGCGATCGCGGTGGCCCTGTCCTTGGCTTGACTACCCAGCTTGGCAGCCTTACCGGCCGGCTGCTCCGTTCCTTCGCTGATCCGCTCCTGATCCACCATGGCGTTATCTCCCCTCGGCCGATCCCCGCAAATGCCGAGCACCGAAGCCCCATCCAATCACGACGACCACAATGGCGTCATGAATCGGTCGCGGCGCCTCACGCAGAGCACACATCGCGACGACGATAAAGAGCCGCCGCTGCCTGACCGGCCAACCGACGAACATGCGGCGGGATGGAGTGAACCGGAACCTGGCCAGCGCGATCGTGACTGGTATGAGCGGGAGCGCCCGCCCCACCACGAATGAGCGGTGTGTCCGGAGAGCAGACCGCGTCAGGGTGCGCTGCGGCCGGCTTGTTGCTCGGCCAGCAGGTCGCGGATCTCCGTGAGCATGTCCACTTCGGTCGGCGGAGCCGGCGGCACGCCCCGCCGTACCCGCAGCTTCTGGTTCGGCACCAGCAGGATCGCGTAGATGATGGCGGCCGTGAGCGTGAAGACGATCAGCGAGTTGATCAGCGTGGGGATATCGATGAACGTCTTGGACTTCAGCGCGCCGCCGCGGAGCGAGAACCCCCAGCCGTTGACGCTCGCCCCCGGAAACGCGTTGATGATCGGAGTCACGATCGCGCTGACGAACGTGTCGACCACCTTTGCGAATGCGGTCGCAATGACGAACGCCACAGCCAGGTCCACGACGTTGCCGCGGAAGACGAAGTCCTTGAAGCCCCTGAACATGCCGCCCCCTAAGCGGTCCAGTGCGTGACGCTCTGCCACCGCGGCAGATGTTAGGGGAGCCGGACCACGTCGCCTGCTGGCGAACGCAGGCAAGGAGGTCCCGGTCGTCGCGTCGCGCTGCCGAAGCGCCGTTCTAGGGCGGGTGGCGCAGTGTCGCCACCAAAGTTCGGCCCGATACGGCCGCAAGCTGCAGCGCTGTCGCTGCATTGACGGCAACCACGACGCCGAACGAATCGCCGTCGCCGCGACTCGACGTCACAGCGAGAATTGGTACGGCCTCGGCGAGCACGTGTGCCGCAGGTGGCGCGCTGCCGGCCGCCTCCGGAGGATCGCCTACAAGCAGATCGACGAACTCGCCCGCATGAAGGAGCCCCGCCGAACCACCTGTGACCTGAACCGGAACCGCCCGCAACGTCGGCGACAGTCCGGCCGCCACTCCTGGCCCCGACAGCCGCGTTTCGGTGATCGCCTCGCCGGCTCGCACGGCACCGGCCAGGCGTCGGCCGGCCACGGCGCCGCGAGATGAGAATGCGCCCAGCGGACGCAGTTCATCGGGCCAGGTGCGCAGCCGGACGTCGGCGAGGGACAGCTGAGTGCCCGCAGCGAGATCGCGCGCCGCGACGAGCAGCGGATGCCCCGTGCCGCGCGTGTCGCCAGGATGGCGGGCACCCAGCGCCGCGGCGGCAGCGAGCAGCAGGCAGCACAGGGCAAGCACGCGCCGCGGCCAGCCGTTCAGCCGGACGGCAAGGTCATGGATCGACACGCGGGCCAGTCAAACGCACGCGAACCGCGCCCGGCTGCCCTAAATTCGAGCCTGTGGATACCCGACAGGCCTGTGGATAGTTCGCTTGACGTGCCAGCTGAGCCAGGCTATGAGGACGCGGCTGCCTTGGCCGGGATACCCGAGCCGGTCGCGGCGGGCTTGGGCTTCTGCTCGGCTGCCGGCTTGGAATCTGCCTTGGCCTCACTGGACGATGCAGCGGCCCGGCTGTCCGTCCGATAGAAGCCAGAACCCTTGAAGACGACGCCGACCGACCCGAAGACCTTGCGCACGGCCCGCCCACACACCGGGCAGGTGCTCGCGGCCGGGTCAGTGAACGACTGCACGAGCTCGAACTGGTTGCCGCAGTCGGGGTTCGTGCAGGCGTACTGATATGTGGGCATCGTTCGCGGTCCTCCGGGCTGGCACTCTACCAACAAGACTGCTAACCATGGTGCGCGTCGGTGGCATTCCCGTCCAGTGTCAGGGATGCAGATCATGCCAGCCCGACGGGGTGATCGCGGCGGTAACCGGCACGTCCCAGTCGTCGCGGGGCAACTCGACGACGAGTTCGTCGTCGTACACCAGCGCGCAGATGGGCACCCCAGGCGGCACCCTGGCCAATGCCCGGTCGTAGGAGCCGCCACCCCGGCCGAGCCGCACCCCGCTCCGGGACACGGCGAGCGCCGGCGCCAGGACGGCGTCGACGCCGGCGATCGCATCAACGCCGAGCGGTTCACCGCTCGGCCACTGGGTCCAATCGAGGTCCCGGTCCGCTCGGAGTAGCGGGACGAGCGCCACGGCGCGCACTGCCAGCGCGTCGAGCAGTTCGATCGAGCCGGGTTCGGTGCGCAGCGGTCGGTAGGCCGCGATCCGGCGCACCGTGCCGAACCTGTCCAGGACGTGCGCGCGTACGCGGGCGCGGGCCGCGGCGACCCCGTCGGGAGGCAGTCCGGCGCGTGCCGCGAGGAGCTTCGGGCGTAGCTCCGTCTTGTCCGGCGTTCCCATGCCGTTAGTCTGCCGGGCATGTCAGGTAACCGTGTAACCACTGCTCTGATCCCCGCGGCCGACCGGGGAACGCGGTTCTTGCCGGTTACCAAGGTGGTGCCTAAAGAGCTACTCCCGATCGTCAGCACGCCGGCGCTCGAGTACGTGGTCGCCGAGGCGGTGCGCAATGGGCTAGGCGACGTGATCCTCGTCGTCAACGAGGGCAAGCAGGCGATCGCCGACTACTTCGCGCCCCATCCCGAGCTGGAGGCCGCGCTCGCCGCCAAACACGACGACGCCGCGCTCGCCGCGATCCGGCGCCCCGAGCAGCTCGCGACGATTCACGAGGTGGAACAGTTCGAGCCCCGCGGGCTGGGTGATGCCGTGGCGCGCGGTGAGGAACTCGCCGCAGGTGGTCCGGTCGCCGTCCTGTTGCCCGATGATCTGATCGACGAGGACGACGACCTGCTCGAGCGAATGCTGCGTGTCTACGACGAGCACGGCGGCGTCGTGGTAGGGCTCATGGATGTGCCGCGCGCGGAGATTCGCAGGTACGGCTGCGTCGCGACGTCCCGAGTCGAGGGGGACGTCGTCACGATCGACAACCTCGTCGAGAAGCCGGCTCCGGAACGGGCGCCCAGCACACTGGCGATCTTCGGACGGTACGTGCTGCCGCCCGAGATCTTCGCGTCGATACGAGACACTGGGCCCGGCGCAGGTGGCGAGATCCAGCTGACCGACGCGATGCTCCGCCTGGTGCGCGAAGGGATGCCCGCGCATGGCGTCGTGTTCCGCGGGCAGCGCTACGACACGGGCGAGCCGTTCGGTTACGTCCGCGCCGTCGTGCAACTGGCCGCGCGCCATCCCGAGCTCGGCGCGCGGTTCACCGCGTGGTTGCGCGACTATGTGACTGGGCTCGAGCGCGAGGAGTAGGCAGTGGCTGATGACCCACCGATGCGGTCGGTCGACGAGCACCTGGCCACGGTGCTAGACGGCATTGGCACGGTCGCGCCCATCGAGTTGCCCCTGCTGGAGGCGCAGGGGTTGCTCCTCGCGGAGAACATCGTGACGCGGGGGCCGTTGCCCGGCTTCGACAATTCCGCGATGGACGGCTACGCCGTGCGCGCCGTCGACACGCGCGGCGCCAGCGAGGAACATCCACTCGACCTGCCCGTAGTGGGTGACGTGGTCGCCGGGACGAAGAGCCGCAACGGCATGGGTCCGGGACTCGCGATGCGGATCATGACCGGCGCACCCCTGCCCGCAGGGGCGGATGCCGTCATCCCGCTGGAGAACACCGATCGCGGCCTCGCCCGGGTGAGGATCACGGGGCCTGCGCGCAGCGGCGACTGCGTGCGCCGCGCCGGTGAGGACCTCCCGGCCGGCTCCCAGGCACTAGCTACGGGCGCGGCGATCGGCCCGCAGCAGATAGCCCTGCTTGCGGCGATCGGACGGGAGCGGGTGCTGGTCCGGCCGCGTCCCCGCGTCGTCGTGATCTCGACCGGCAGCGAGCTCGTCGAGGTGGGTCAGCAGCCCGGGTTCGGCGAGGTTCCCGACTCGAACTCCTACCTCCTGGCCGCAGCCGCGCGTGACGCCGGCGCCGACACCTACCGAGCCGGGATCATCCCGGACGATCACAGCAAGTTTCTCGACGTCCTGGAGAGTCAGCTGCTGCGCGCCGACATCTTGATCACCACAGGCGGTGTCAGCATGGGGGCGTTCGACATCGTCAAGCAGGCGTTGTCCGAACTAGGGACCGTGGAGTTCCTCCGCGTCGCCATGCAGCCGGGCAAGCCACAGGGGTTCGGACACCTCGGCGACCACGTGCCGATCTTCTGCCTGCCCGGCAACCCGGTCAGCGCCCTGGTGTCGTTCGAGGTGTTCGTGCGGCCGGCGATCCGCAAACTGCTCGGGAAGCGCCAACTCCAGCGGGCCACGGTCCAGGCCATTGCACTCGACGGCGTCGAGAGCCCGCCCGGCGTGCGGCAGTATCGTCGCGGCGTGCTGCATCGCGAAGCGAACGACACGTACAGCGTGTCCTTCGTCGGAGGCGCTGGTTCGCACTTGATCGCCGCGATGGCGTCCGCGAACTGCCTGGTCGTGATCGACGAAGCGGTAACCGAGGTCGTCGCTGGCTCGCGAGCGACGGTTATCCCGCTGTTGCTGTCTCAGCGCTGAGCGATGGTGGCTCACCCAGGGTGGCCCGCGGAGCTGGTCGCTGGCCCGGTGCGGCTGCGCACACCGCGCAGACGGGACGCGCGCGCCTGGAGCGAGGTGCGGTTGCGCAACGAACAGTGGCTCTCGCCCTGGGAGGCCACCTCGTCGCTGCGCTGGGCCGATAGAAACGCGATCTCGGCGTGGCCGCCGCTGCTGGCGGCGCTGCGCAAGGCGGCACGTGCCGGGACGATGCTGCCGTTCGTCGTCACCTACGGGTCGCGTCTGGTAGGGCAGATGAACGTCTCGAACGTCGTACACGGTGCCCTGCGCGGTTGCTCGGTCGGCTATTGGATCGACTCCGCGGTGGCCGGGCGCGGAATCACGCCCACCGCGCTGGCCCTCGTGATCGACCACTGTTTCACCGGTGTCGGGCTGCACCGCGTCCAAGTGGACATCCGCCCCGAAAATGCAGCTAGCCTGCGGGTTGTCGAGAAGCTCGGACTGCGCCGGGAGGGCTATTTCGAGCGGTTCCTGGACATCGACGGCGCGTGGCGTGATCACATCGCCTTCGCGATCACCGTCGAGGAGTTGGGCGGGCGCTCATTGCAGTCGCGGCTGCGCTCGCTGCCGCCGATGCCGCCGTGACAAGTTCCTCCGCGCCGGCCGACACGCCGGGCGAGGTGGCACACGCCGGTCGCCACCCCGGTTACGGTGTGTGAGCCTGTTACTGGTGTGACTGGAGGTGCGATGACGTCACCGATGTTGACGGTGCTCGTCCTCGCCGTCCTGTGGCTGATCGTGGTCGTGCCGATGATCGTCCGGCGGCACGACGACCGCGCCCACGAACGATCGGTCGAGCAGTTCGGCCGATCGATGCGCGCGCTCACCCGCAGGCATGTCGCCCTGTCGCGTCCTGCCGTGTCACGTCGGGCCGACGTCGACGACACGCGCCAGGCTGTCCGCCGGGTCGCCGGCCCGCGGACGTCGCCGCGGATGTCCGAGCCGCGGCCCGAATTGTTCGTGCCTGGAGCGCGTCCTGCCGCGCTCGCGCCGTCGATGCGCAGGCCCGTTCCCGCCGCGGAGGAGGCGCTGATGTACCCCGTCGACCGTACCGAGATGTCACCGGCAAGGCTGGCGATGATGGCCCGCCGACGGCGCTCACTCGCCATTCTCGGCCTCGGCAGCGCCGTGACCTTGGTGCTCGCCGTCGTCCTGGGTGGTGTGCTGTGGGTGCCCGCGCTGCTGTTCCTCGCGGGACTCGGCGGCTATGTCTACTTCCTGCGCAGCCAGGTGGTGCGTGACCGCGAACGCCGCGAAGCACGGCAGGTGCGGGCGAGCGCTCGCGGGCCGGTCAGCTACGACGCCACCGACGACCCCGAGCCGAACGCCACCGACTCGACAGTGCGCATCGACGATGACGCTCTTGCCCTGCACGATCACGACACGATCGACCTGACCGGGCTCTATGCCGAGGAGACGTTCGCCCCAGACGCCGCGCAGCGGCGGGCAAGCTAGCCGGCCGCGCGCTCCGTAGAGCCCACGCCGGAGAAGAATTGAGGGGCTGGCGCACCTGCTAGCCTTGGCAGTCGGCTCCGGATGTCCGGGGCTCCCGAGTCGGGGCTGTGGCGCAGTCCGGTAGCGCACCTCGTTCGCATCGAGGGGGTCAGGGGTTCAAATCCCCTCAGCTCCACGCTTGAACCCCAGCGTTTCCGGGGCCTCCAGCGCCTGTATCGAGAGTGCCGAGCGGCGCTTGACCCCGGTTTGACCCCCAAAAGTTGAACCACACGAGTTAAATCGTGGCAGGTCGCGGTGTTGATACTTGTTCAATTGCTCGGACAGGCCTCGCTGATTGGACTCGGCGAAACACGACGACGCTGGTCCGGCACGGATCACGCGCCGCTGGCAACACGTTCCAGAACGGCAGACCGAGCGCGATGCCGCAGTGGCTCCGAGATGCGAACACCGGCGAGACGCGCCGCACATTTTCGTGATCAACCGATCTGCATAACGCCGACTATGCCGACCTCATGGTTATGCCGACCTGCCGCTGGGATCGCCTGCGGGATAAGGGATTCCCGGTGAAGAGGTCGGCATAGTCACAGCCCGTCGAGGAAGGCGAGTAGCGGGTCGGGTGGTCGGTAGCGGCCGGGTATGGTGCCGGGCGGGGTGACCCGGGCGATGGCCCGCTCCTTCTGCGCCATATCGGCATGCAGGTAGAGCTGTGCGGTGGCGATCTGCTCGTGGCCGAGCCAGAGCGCGATGACCGCGACGTCGACTCCGGCTTGCAGCAGTCGCATCGCCGCGGTGTGTCTCAGGGTGTGCATGGTGACGTGTTTGCTGGACAGCGACGGGCAGGCGAGCCGGGCGGTCGCGAAGTGCTGGGCGAGGCGGTGTTCGACGGCGTCGCGGCTGAGCTGCGCGCCGGTGCGGGTCGGGAACAGCGGATCATGCGGCGACCCGGCGTGCTCGGCGAGCCAGCCGCGCAGCACCGCGACGGTGAGCGTGGTGAGCGGGGTGGCGCGTTCTTTCCGGCCCTTGCCCAGGCAGTGCACGTGCGCGCCCGCGCCGAGGTTGACGTCGCCGCGTGACAGGCCGATCAGTTCGGAGATGCGCAGCCCGGTCTGCACGGTGAGCACGAGCATCGTGTGGTCGCGCCTGCCGGCCCAGCTGCCGCGGTGGGGTGCGGCCAGCAGCGCGTCGACCTCGGGCTCGGTGAGCCAGGTGAGCAGCCTGCGCTGGTAGCGCTTGGGTGGGATGGCCAGTACCCGCTGAATGCTCGCGGCGTGCTCAGGGTGGTGCAGCGCTGCGTAGCCGAACAGTGAGTGGATCGCGGTGAGCCGGGTGTTGCGGGTGCGCACGGTGTTTCCGCGCTCGTGTTCGAGATGGTCGAGGAACGCGGCGACCAGCGGCGCGTCCAGGTCGGCGATGTCCAACCCGGACGGTTTCTTGCCGGTCTTCGTCGTGGCGAAGCCGAGTAGTAGCCGGAAGGTGTCGCGGTAGCTGGCGATGGTGTGCCCAGAGGCGCGGCGTTGGGTGACGAGCCGGTCGGTGAAGAGGGCCTGCAGCAGCGGTGCGAGCGCGGTCATGACTGGCTCGCTTGGTGCTGCTCGAGGTGGGCCGCGGCCAGCCGCATCAGCTCGGGGACCGCGGACAGATACCAGTAGGTGTTGGCTGGCTCGACGTGCCCGAGGTAGGTAGAGAGCACCGGCAGCAGGGCAGGGATGTCGGCGCCGTCGCGCTGCCAGTCGATCAGCGTATGAACCGCGAAGCTGTGCCGTAGATCGTGCACGCGGGGGCGGACGGTGTCGGTGCAG
>JBKPQY010000180.1:0-11784 GCA_046734315.1 Actinomycetota bacterium
TTCGTACCTGCCCTTCTCCGGGCTTGACGAAATGAAGGAAGCGGTCGCCGCGCTGATCGAGCGCCGGGGCGGGCCGCGGTACGACCCTTACCGGGAAATCGTCATCACCGACGGCGACGGCTCCGCGGCCCTCAACGCACTCCTGGGTCTGACAGATCCCGGCGACGAGGTGATCCTTACCGACCCGACCTACGCCGGCATGCTCCAGCGCGTCAGGCTCGTCGGCGCGGAGCCGAAGCTCGTGCCGCTGCGTGCGGATGCACGCGGATGGCGACTCGATCTGGAGGCGCTGCAGTCGGCCGTCTCGGACCGCACCCGCGTGCTCTTCCTGATGAACCCCGCGATTCCGTCCGGCTGGCTGGCGAACGACGTGGAGTGGGCGGCCATTACTGCTATCTGCCGTGAGCGCGGCATCACGCTCCTGTACTGGATGCTCTGGGAGGCCGTCGTCTTCGGCGGACGGCCGGTCGTCGTCCCGTCCGGGCTGGAGGGCATGCGGGACCTGACCGTCACCGCCGGCGCCGTCTCGCTCGAGCAGCGGATGATCGGCTGGCGGGTCGGATGGCTGGTCTCCCGCGCGGAGCTCGCGCCGACGCTTGCGATGGTGCACACCTACAACGGCGTCGTCGCGAGCGGCTTCGGCCAAATCGGTGCCGCCACTGCGCTCCGACTCGGTGACGAGCACGTCCGCGCCGCTGTTGTCGAGTGGGAACGCCGGCACGACGAACTCGTGCGCCAGTGTGACGGGCTGCCGCTGGTGCCGGCTCACGGCGGCTGGTCGGCGCTGTTCGACGCGACAGCCTGCGGACTCGACGCGTCGGAGTTCTCGCGGCGGCTGCTCGAGCACAAGGTCGCCGCGACCCCGATGACCGAGGCGTGGGGCGGCGCGGTCGCGACCAGACACATACGGCTCGTATTCAGCAACGAGCCGGTCGAGCGGCTCGCACTGCTCGGCCAGCGACTACGTGCAGCGCTCCAGTGAGCGCCGCGAGCGGACGGAGGTGCCGCGGATGGCAGTGAAACGGATCGCGCATCCGAGCGTGGAAGAGCGCCGAGCGGACGGCCAGCAGGCGCGCAACAGCGTGCCTCCATCAGTTCATGCCAAGTGGCGTCCGGCCGCCGACCGTGCCGACCCGGTCGCGCTGCTCGAGGAGCAGAACGTAACTCGAGAGCCGGACCTGGTGCCCGTCCGGCACGGACGGATGATGGTCTCGCCGTTCACCTTTTACCGAGGCGCCGCCAAGATCATGGCAGCCGACCTGAGCGCCACTCCGACGGCCGGCTTGAATGTCCAATTGTGCGGGGACGCCCACCTGTCGAATTTCGGCGTGTTCGCGTCGCCGGAGCGAAAATTACTGTTCGACCTGAACGACTTCGACGAGACGCTGCCCGGGCCCTTCGAATACGACGTGAAACGAATGGCCGCCAGCTTCACGATCGCGGCTCGCAACAACGCCTTTTCGAAGGCGGACACGAAGGTGGCGACGCTCGCCGCGGTGACGGCCTACCGGGAGGCGATGGCTGCCTTCGCGCAGATGTCGACGATGGATGTCTGGTACGCGCACCTTGACGAGGACACGCTCATGGCTGCGGTTCGGGGCGCCGTCTCCGAAACGGCGGCGGAGGCCAAGGCCGCCAAGAAGGCGCCGAAGGCGGCCCGAGCGGAGGCCGCGCAGAAAGAGCAGTTGGCGAAGATAGCTGCCAAGCGCGCGGAGAAGACTCGCGAAAAGGCACGCACCCGCGACAGCCTGCAGGCGCTGTCGAAGCTCGGCGAGCTGGTCGAGGGCAGCTACCGGATCGTCAGTCAGCCGCCGATCATCGTGCCGGCTCGTGAGCTGGCAGCGACATACGGCATGTCTCCGGACAAGGTCGTGCCCGTGCTACATGAGCGATTCCGCGCGTATCGCGCAACATTGCAGGACGATCGGCGGCACTTATTGGAGCGGTTCCAGATCGTCGATGCGGCGCGCAAGGTCGTCGGCGTGGGCAGCGTCGGCACTCGCGCGTTCATCGTGCTGCTGCAAGGACGCGACGCGCAGGACCCCCTGTTCCTGCAGATCAAGGAGGCCACGGCATCGGTCTTGGAGGCGTACCTGCCCAAGAGCCGCTACCGCCAACACGGTGAGCGTGTGGTTCAGGGCCAGCGCATGATGCAGGCGGCCAGCGACATCTACCTCGGCTGGACAAAGGGGATGGACGAAAATCGCCACTTCTACTGGCGTCAGCTGCGCGACATGAAGGGCTCCGTGCTGGTCGAATTGATGACGCCGCTGGGGCTCGCGTTCTATGCGCGGACCTGCGGGTGGACATTGGCGCGGGCGCACGCGCGATCCGGCGATCCGGTCGCCATCGCCGAATACCTGGGCCCGGACGACGCTTTCGAGCAGTCCATCGCCGACTTCTCAAAACGCTACGCGAACCAGAATGAGCAGGACTATCAGGAATTCCTGGAGGCGATTCGATCCGGCCGGCTGGAGGCTGTCGAAGGGGTTTGACGACCGTGCGCCATCGCAAATCGGGTGGCCAGTACCGCGCCTGATCCGGCGTTTGCACATCATTCGCCCAGCCCAGAGCTCACCCGAAACGGGCGATGTCCGAGGTCACGGGGCGCCGAACACTGCCTCCAGACGGCAGGGGAGGCGAGATGGCAACGGAAGCGAACATGCACCCGCCGGCCGCTGAGTCCCGCAGATGGCGACAGCGGCTGCTCGCGCTGGAGTATCCGTCGACGGCGACGTTTGACGATCCACGGCTGGAATGGAGGCGACTTTTCTCCGAGCTGCTCGGTACGTTCTTCCTCGTCATCGTCGGGGCAGGCGGAGCGGTTGTGAACGCCAAGAGCGACGGGGCGATCAGCCGGGCCACGGCGGTCGCCGCACCGGGGCTGATGGTCCTGGCGATCATCCTGTTCATGGGCGCCGTGTCCGGAGCGCACCTGAATCCTGCGGTCACGCTGGCGTTCTCGCTGCGCGGCGACTTCCCTTGGCGCCGGGTTCCCGGATACATCTTGATCCAGCTCATCGGCGCGACGCTGGCGTGCCTGTTCCTCTGGGCTGTGTTCGGCAAGATCGGTGACCTCGGGGCGACCGCGCCGGGATCCGGCGTCGCCGAGTGGCAAGCAATGCTCATCGAGCTGCTGCTCACCGTAGGCCTGGTCAGCACCATTCTCGGCACGGCGTCACGCGCCCAGAACGTCGGCGCGCTGTCGGCGGTGGCCGTTGGCGGCTACATCATCCTCGCCGGCTTCTGGTCCAGCCCGATCAGCGGAGCATCCATGAACCCGGCGCGGTCCTTCGGTCCTGACCTGGTCCTCGCCGACTTCTCGCAGTACTGGGTCTATCTGGTCGGGCCGCTCGCCGGCGGGGCGATCGCCGTCGGCATCGCCTTCGTCTTGCGTGGCTCGGGCGGCGACCCGGGTGGGCTCGCCGCTGCCCGCGGCGCACTCGACCCCCGGGTACACCCCACCGACGAGCCGACGCGGACCGCCGACTGATCGGCAACGCGACGAGGTTGCGCAACATCCAGCGACGACGGCGCCCTGAGTCCACTCAGTGGTGGTAGGAACTGGAGGTGCGTCCTTCGCGTGGCATCGGACTGGACAGGCTTTCGAGGAACGTAACGGCGTGGCGGATGTTTTCCAGCAGGTAGTCGGCCAGGTCTATGGAGACGCCGTTACGGACCACGATGCGTTGGACGGTGGTCTCGCTCATATTGTCGGGCAACGGGTACGCGGGCACCTGCCAGCCCTTCTCCCTGAGCTGATTGCTGAGATCGTGCAGATCCCACATGCCACTGCAATTCGGGCCGAGGCGCCACGCGAACACGGGCAGGTCCGAGCCGTCGCTGAGCAGCTCGAACGGTCCCATCTTGGCGATCGCACCGGACAGGTGCAGCGCGACATCCTGGCTGGCCTGTTGTACGCCTCGATATCCCTCGAAGCCCAGCCGCAGAAAGTTGTAATACTGCAGCAGAACCTGCGCTCCCGGTCGAGAGAAGTTGATGGCCAGCGTCGGCATCTCTCCCCCGAGATATGACACCCGGAAGATCAGGCTGTCCGGAAGTAGGTCGGCCGAGCGCCATACCACCCAACCGATGCCCGGATACACCAGTCCGTACTTGTGCCCGGACGTGCTGATCGAATGCACCCGCGGCAACCGGAAGTCCCACACCAGATCAGGGCTCAGGAACGGCGCCACGAACGCCCCCGATGCTCCGTCGACGTGGATCGGGATGTCCAGCCCGGTGTTCGCCTGCAATTCGTCCAGCCCGGCGGCGATCGCCTGCACCGGCTCGTACGCCCCGGTGTATGTCTGCCCGAGGATCGCAACCACGCCGATGGTGTTCTCGTCGACGTAGTTCTCGAGCCCGTAGCCGTCGAGCGTCGGATGCGCATCACTGACCGGCACGTAGCGAGGCTCGACATCCCAGTAGTTGGCAAACTTCTCCCACACCACCTGCACGGCGCTGCTCATCACCAGATTCGGCCGGTCCGCCGGCTGGCCGGCATCGCGTCTGGCATGTTGCCAACGCCGCTTCAGCGCCAGCCCGCCCAGCATGCACGCCTCGGACGAGCCAACCGTCGACGTACCGATCGTGCTCCGCACATCCGGTGCGTGCCACAGATCGGCGAGCATCCGCCAGCATCGCTCCTCGATCGCCGCCGTCAGCGGGTACTCATCTTTATCAATCATGTTCTTGTCGAACGTGTCGCTGTACAGCTTCGCCGCGAACGGCTCCATCCAGGTCGTCACGAACGTGGCCAAGTTCTGGCGCGCATTCCCGTCCAGCATCGCCTCGTCATGGATGATCTGATAAGCCGTCTCGGGCAGCATGCTGTCGGCCGGCAGCGCGAACCGCGGAACCGTGAGACTCTCCCCGCGCCGAGCGAAAAGCGGATTGATCGACAGCGATTTGGACTGGGATGCCGCCGCATCGGCCGGAAAATGAACCACGATGCCTCCTCGGGTCGAGAACACCGAGCCCGGAGCCGGGCTCCGGTCCCGTCCTTCACCACGCTAGGAGCGCCACGCGAGCAGGCCTCGTCCGGCGAGGATGAACCGGCTAGCTGTCAGAGACCTCACGCCGATGCGTCGGTACCACAGCGACCGGGCAGGTCGCGTGGTGGAGCACGCGTTGGCTGACCGAACCGAGCAGGCTTCCGGCGTGTGCATGCTTCCCGCGGCTGCCGACGACGAGCAGGTACTGGCCCTCGGACGCCTTCAACAGGCCCGACTTGGGATGCTCGCGGAGGACCTCCGGGTGCACCTGGACGCCCGGATATTTCTCGCGTAATCCGACAAGCCCATCGGCCAACCACGAGTCGACGCTGTTCGGAGGCGGCGGCTCTGCTCGCCACGACATGGTTGCGAGCAGATCCGGGTGAAAGCACAGCACCGCACGCAGCGCCGTGCGATGCACCGCGGCATGCTCGAATGCGAACCCAAGAACGTCCTCCGACGCCTCGGTGCCGTCCACACCGGCGACGACAGCGGCGCCCTCCTCTGGCATGCCCGCCGGGCCGCACACGACGACGACGGGCGACTCGCTGCGGGCGGCGATGGCGCCGCTGACCGAACCCATCACGCTCGAGCCCAGCGCCGTATGACGACGCGGACCGACGACCACGAGACGCGCGCCCTTCGATTCCTCAAGCAGGACGTGCACCGCATCACCCTCGACCGGGGCACCCTCTGCCACGACGCGCGGATGGTTCGCGCCGAGATCGTCGATCGCGTCGGCGATGAGCCGCCCGGCGAGTTGCTCGGCTTCGCCGGAGCCGTGGTGCGCGCAGACGATGCGCAGCGGACGCTCGCGCAGCTCGGCGTCGTCGGCTGCCCACTTCACGGCGGTCCGCGCACCGTGCGACTCGTCCACTCCCACCACGATCGGATCCTGCGTGGACTGCATCGAGACCTCCTCGTCCAACCTAGGTCTGCGTACCACCGTGGCGCCAGGGCGGGCCGCCGTCATCACCTTGGCGGAATGACGGCAGATTGCGAACGAGCACAGCCAGGCGAAACCGCCGTAGACCCGGACAGAGTCGTCTCCTCCATGTCACGCGTGATGCCTCGTCCTGCGAGGATGAGTCATCCACCAGTCACGGCTCGGGGGGTGGCCGCGATGCACGCAACGTCGACCTGGCAGCTGCCCGACGGCTGGGTTCGGATCAGCTCCCAACGCTGGGGTCCCTTCGTCGTCCGCGAACTGGCGCGCCGCCCGGACGGTCAGATCGTCGAGCTGACGGCACGACGACATCGCAAGGGACGCGGCCCAGCGCTGACCGACGCCGCGAATCCGGTGCGAGCGCGTGCGGTTGTCTGGGCACCGCACGACATCGGCTGGTGGCTGGGAGCCCTCTTTATCGTCGGATCGGCCTGCTTTGCGATCGGTTCGGTGCCGATGTTGTCTTCGGTGGCATCACCGAAACTCATTTCGTCCGTTTACTTCATCGGCTCGCTGTTTTTTACCAGCGCGGGCTACCTGCAATACCTTCAGGCGATCAATGCACGCGGTACCGGCGAGCAGCCCGCGATCCGCCGGTGGTTCGCCGTGATGCCGCAGAGCCTCGGATGGTGGGCAGCCGCGGTGCAGCTGGCCGGCACCGTGTTCTTCAACGTGACCACGTTCGCCGCGTTGCACACGGGATTCACGGTGCATCAGGAGAACCTGCGCGTCTGGTCACCGGACTTCTTCGGCTCGATCTGCTTCCTCGTCGCGAGCTGGTTCGCCATTGAGGAAATACGCGTGCCCGAGGGCCGCCGGTGGCGCTGGAACGAGATCCCGTGGCGCATCGTCTGGCTCAACATGATCGGCTCGATCTTCTTCATGGCCTCCGCGGTAGCGGCATTCGTGCGACCCGCTACCGACCAGCTGCTCTCGGCCAGCGTCGCCAACGCCGGTACGTTCCTCGGCGCCCTCTGCTTTCTCGGGGGCGCCTGGCTGCTGCTCGTCGAACTCGGCATCGCCACCACCGAGGAACCATCTGTCCACAGTGCACGCTAGCCCACACCTCGTCATGCGAACGCCTGCGCAGAGGTGGCGCCGGGTTGGCCGGCTGCGGGATCCGATCGGGCGCGCGTGACGCTATTTGCGGCCGACGACCATCGAGTCGAGGCTGGTGAGCGGCTCGACGTAGGTGTCGTGGAAGCCGACGTCGGACAGCCACGCGCGGCACTGGGCGCCGGTATAGCCGAAGCCGTCATGGGTCACGAGGAGCATCGCCACGCTCAACAGCAGGCCGAACGTATTCGCCCGGCGGTCGTCGTCGATCATGCTCTCGTAGACGATCAGCGCCCCACCGTCAGGTAAGGCGCGGTAAGCCTTGCCGAGCAGCTCGAGCTTCTGCTCGAGGCTCCAGTTGTGCAGGACGTGACCCATCACGAGCACGTCGGCCGACGGCAGCGGGTCTGCGAAAAAATCGCCCGGGTAGAACCGCAGCCGATCGGTCAACCCGTGCCCATCCACATAGGATTCGAACGCCGGTCGAACCATGGGAAGGTCGAACCCACCCCCGGTCAGCTGCGAGTGGCGCAGCGCAAGCTGAACCGGCACGCACCCCTCGGCGGCTCCGACGTCGATGACCGTGCGGTAGCGGCTCCAGGGGAACTTCTCTGCGATCGCTCGTGCGGCACCCATGCTCAGGCCCGTCATGGAATGCAAGAACTCCGTGAGCAGTGCCGGGTCGCGGTACTGGTCGAGATAATCCTGCTCACCCTCGATCTGCGGACGACCGGTGTGCAGCGCAGCGGTGAGCGAATCCCAGTGGCCGGTGTCGGCGGCCATTCCGATCACCATGCCACCGACGTAGGTCGATTTGGCTTCGTCCAGGTACAGATCGCCGGCAGCGGTGTTGGCGTAGCGGCTGGCGTCGCGCTCGAGCATGCCGAGCGAGACCAGCGCGTCCAGCCAGTCGGTGCTGCCCCGCGGTTGCAACCCCAGCTTCGCCCGCAGTTCCGCGCCGGTGAGCGGGCCGTCCGCGAGTGTCGTGAACAACCCGAGCTCGACGGCGCTCACCAGCGCCTTGGAGCCGGCATAGGCGCGGGTCAGCTGCATGATGGCCTCAGGACTGGGGTACTCGTTGCTCATCGCTGTCCTCGGGAAGTCTTGTCGTCACGCGGGTCACGGATGACATGATCTGGCATTGCGGTGCCAGGGCTATGCGCTCGTGACCGTTCCCCGCGCCATTTTGGAGCCACGGATGCGAGACCACCATGACACGATCATCATCGGAGGTGGCCAGGCCGGCTTGGCTATGAGCGCGGTGCTGCAGCAGCACGGGCGCGAGCACGTCGTGTTAGAGCGGCGGCGGGTCGGCGAACGGTGGCGCACCGAACGCTGGGATTCGCTGCGCTTCCAGTTCCCGAACTGGTCATTGCAGCTTCCCGGCTACTCCTACACGGGTAGTGATCCGGACGGTTTTGCTCATTACCGCGAGATCCTTCGCCTTATCCGGGACTACGCGGTGACCATCCGGGCACCGCTGCGAGAGCACACCGAGGCGGTCGGCCTCGGCGAGGACGGCGACGGCACGGGCTTCGTGGTGTCCCTGCAGGACCGCGCGTTGCACGCGCACCGCGTCGTCGTCGCAACCGGACCGTTTCAACGCCCGAGCGTCCCGCCGATGTCGCAGGACGTCTCGCCATCGGTGCTGCAGACCGATCCGACGCGCTACCGGCGCCCGGGCGAGCTTCCCGCCGGCGCAGTCCTCGTAGTGGGTAGCGGCGCCTCGGGTTGTCAGATCGCTGACGAACTGCTGCGCGCCGGGCGCACGGTGTACCTGTCCGTTAGCCGGCACCGGCGTGCGCCGAGGCGCTTCCGGGGCAAGGACATGTACTGGTGGCTGGAGAAGATGGGCCGATTCGCGCAGACGATCGACAGCTTCCCCAACCGGCAATGGCCGCCCTCGGTCGTCGTCACCGGAGTGAACGGCGGCTACGACGTCAACGTGCGGCAATTCGCCGCCGACGGAGTACACGTCGTAGGCGGGATCCTGGCTGCATCCGGCGGGACAGTCGCGATCGAACCCAATGCCAACCAGATCCTCGACGAGGCCGACACGGCCTACCGCAACTTCATGTCGGCGGCCCGCGAACTCGCCGCCCGGCAGATGCCGGAACAGCTCGCGGTAGAAGAGGCTACGGACCCGACCGGTCTTCCCGCCGCCGTCAACGACGTCGACTCGCTCGACCTCGCAAGGCAGAACATCAACACGATCATCTGGGCGACCGGCTACGCCTACGACTTCGGCTGGGTCAATGTTCCGGTATTCGATGAGCGTGGCCGGCCGGTACAACGGCGTGGCGTCACGCAGTCAGCGGGGCTGTACTTCCTCGGGTTGCACTGGATGCACACGTTCAAATCGGGGCTATTTTCCGGTGTCGGCGCGGATGCCGAATACCTCGCCGAGCACATGACCCGGACACGCTGACCAAGCGCTCGACCGCAGCTCCCCCGGCCTGGACCCCATTCCCCGGCAGCCACCATCCCGACGAGGGTGCTACGTCAGCGCCGTTCTGGACGGCGCTGAATCTCTTCGGAGCCGTCTGAGCGACAGTTGGGTCATGACAGCCGGCAGGGCAAGCGAAGCGGAACTGGCGGCTGCCGTCGGTTCGCGCGATCTGAACCCAACCCGGGAGCTTTACGACCGGCACTGCCGCGTGGCTCTCGGTTCGGCTCCCCGACGGTGCAAAGACGCGGAAGCCGTCGCCGACGCAACGGGCCGACCGGGCGCGCGCTGTTCGGGCTAGGGCCGCCGGGGCTGCTGCCGAAGAAGCCGTCACCTGCGCCCGGGGGTCCGGGCAGGACATCGTCAAGCACGTCGCGAGGGTCGATCCTGGAACCCCGGTAGATGTCGGTTTCGTCTTGCCGCAGCACTGGCATTGCAGATACGGCTTGCCGTCCTCGGTGCGAAATGTCGCCCATCGGTGGCGCAGGTTCAGCCTGCAGAAGAGCGGATGCCGTCGGCGCGGAAACACGATCTCCATATCGGCGGCGGCCGCCTCCGACGGGGTGTTGATCGCGGCCCGCAACGCCCAGCAACGGTTCAGCAGGCCGAAGGCGTGGCGGGCCTGCCGGGCCGGGCCCAGGCCGTACAGCTCGGCGAGAAACTCCTGCCGATACCGGTCCCGGGTCGCGCCGGGCAGCACCCGGGCGGCCACCCGCACCGTTCGCCGCGGCCAGAACCTCGCCGCCCGCATCGCACGCTCAGCCATGACCACACCCCCATCCGCGCTCATGACGGCTCTGCCACCGGCCGCGGGATGTGTACCCGCCGTTTGGACCCCGGCCGCGGTCAGCCGGTAGTAGCGCCGCGCGGGGTCCCCCGCCACCTTGGGATCGATGTCCTCCCAACGCGGCTGCACCCGGCGCAACCCATCCAGCCGGGCCTGCCGGATCCGGTCATCGTCATCGGCAGCCTTCAGCGGCTCGGCTCGGACGCGCCCGGCATTCGGGGATTCCGCAGATGCAATCATCCGTGAATGCAGGTCGCGCGACTCTACGGTGCCCGTCGGATCGAGCTTTCCGACGAGCCGGTGCCCGTGCCGCGCGACGGTGAGAGCCTGGTGCGGATCGGCGCGGTGGGCATTTGCGGCTCGGACCTGCACTGGTTCGCCGACGCCGCGATTGGCGACGCGACGCTTACTGAGCCGCTGGTGCTGGGCCATGAGATGGCGGGCGTCGTCGTGACCGGGCCGCTTGCCGGGCAGCGGGTCGCGGTTGACCCCGCGGTGCCGTGCTTCGCCTGCCGGCCGTGCCGGGCCGGCGACCCGAATCTGTGCGAGCGCATCGTCTTCGCCGGGCACGGCAGCACGGACGGCGGGATGCGTGAGTACCTGACCTGGCCCGCCACACGCCTATACCCGCTGCCCGATCGCCTGAATGACGTTGACGGAGCGCTGCTCGAACCGCTCGGGGTCGCGCTGCACGCCCTCGACCTCGCGCACCTGCGGCTGGCATCCACCGTGGCGGTGGTCGGGTGCGGACCGATCGGGCTGATCGCCGTGCAGCTGGCGCTGCGCGCCGGGGCCACCGCGGTGCTCGCCGTCGAACCGCTCGCGCACCGGCGCGACGCCGCGGCAGCACTCGGGGCGATTGCCATGTCGCCCGGGGACGCCGCGATCACAGAGGTGAACGCCGACGTCGCGGTGGAGTTCGCCGGCACCGACGCCGCCCTGGCCGTCGCGATCGAGGCGGTGCGGCCGGGTGCGCGCGTGGTCGTGGGCGGTATCCCGGATGCCGACCGGTGGACGTTCGCGGCGGCGCCGGCACGGCGCAAGGGGCTCAGTCTGGTCATGGCGCGCCGGATGAGGGAGGTCTACGGCCGCGCGATCGCCCTCGTCGCCGCAGGCGCGGTCGACCTGCGCGCCGTGGTCAGCGACCGTCGGCCCCTACACGAGGCGCCCAGCGCGATGGCGCACGCGGCGACACGCACCGGCCTCAAGACAGTGCTCGTTCCATGAGGGCGTTCGGGCTTGGACGCGCGTGCGTCACGGGCCGACCTCTGTGCCCGTGACGCACGCGCGTGGTGCGAGCAGCCGCACTCCTGGTCAGCTCGCCCGAAGGACGCCCAACAGACCGTGCGACTCGTCGTCCGGCCCGGCGCTGAACCACACCGCGTCCGGACCGCCGGCCGCGGCGTCGCCCACGAGCAGACCCCACAGCCCGTCGATGGCCAGCGGCTTGCCGCTCGTGCCGCGCAGTGTGCCGAGGACCTCGCCCGTGTTCGGGTCGACCGCGTGGATGCGCCCGTCGCCGAAGTTGCCGATCAGCAGGTCATTGGCGAAC
>JBKPQY010000181.1:0-17100 GCA_046734315.1 Actinomycetota bacterium
CTGACACCGGTGGAGCGCAGGCATAAGACGGTCACCCGAACCGCGCGTGCCTGTGCTGCCCGGGCTGGCGGACGGGTAAGGGTTCGCCCCCAATCGGGGGGCAAGAAGCGACCGTCCAGACAAGGCAAGTCTTCCACGGGAGCGGTCAGGCTGAGGCAGAAATATGCTCGCCGCCGCGCGGACGGTAACCCGCCGCAAGAAGCGGTAACGTCCGCTGCGCCCGAGAGATCCATTGCGTCGGGACACCTGAGAGCAACTGTCGGCGTCGCGGCCGCGACGATCGTGGGGGCAAGCATCGTTGTTATCACTATGACGGTGCTGCACGCCACACGAGGCAGCATCTCACCGGTTGGACACGTGGATCACTCGCTGATGCCCTCCGCGCCAAGCTCGCAGGTTGTACCCGGGATGCTCGGCGCGGCCGCCGGCCCGACTTCAGGGCACGGATCAACGCAGTGCGCGGGGTGTGCATCGGCATCCACTCCTGGCCCGGTTCTTCCTGGTGGTGACCTCCCGTCGTCGGGTCCCGCCGGACCGACCCCCTCCGGTGTTGCCAGCGACGTGCCCCCGTCCCTAGCTGGCGGCGGCACCAATGCATCGAGCGCCTCGGGTCAGTCCGTGGCACCCTTGCGCCCCAGCTCGACCGCGCGGCCTACCTCCGCCTCGCCGAGCCCGTCTCCTACGCCCACATCGGCACCCACGTCGAGCCCACCGACCACAGCACCGACGACGCCGGCCACGACGTCAGCGACAACCACGCCCACAACGCCGACACCGACACCGACGCCCACAACGCCGACCCCGACACCGACGTGAGTGGAGTCGACAGTGGAGCCATCAGTCGTGATCTTGGACTTAGCGCTCTGGAGCGACGCTAAGTCCGATGATCTTGTGGTGGTTTCCTGAGAGCCAGCGTCGTGGCCGTAGGCCTGTTGATCCGGGGTCGGATATGGATGATCTCGCGATCATCGGCGTGGAGCCGATCGCTGTTGCGTCATGGGCTCGCAACGCAACGCCCGGCGCCTCGAGTGGGGCCTGACACAAACCGGGCAACACCTCGAAGCTCGGCGGCAAGACCCCGGCGGAGATCGCAAAGCTCCTGTCCAAGGCGAACCTGAAGTCCGGGGTCACGATCGACCTCGTGGCGTGCAACAGCGGCACCGGCGGGTCACCACTCGCACTCGAGCTCAAGACCCAATTGGTCAGCGAGAAGATCGTGCCGGCAAGCGTGTCGGGCGGGGCCGGCTACATGGCCGTTCTGAAGTCCGGCGACACCGTCTCCGCAAAGAAGACCGGAACAAACGCGCAGGGCAAGCCCACGTACAGCAAGGTCAGCGCGGGCAAGCAAAAGGAGCAGACCCCGTGGGGCGAGCGCACCCGCAATGTGAACCCGACCTACCGCACAGGCGGCTGAGGCCGCTGCACCTGCGCGCCCCAAGGGCGCATCAGCCGGCGATGACCTGGCCGTCGTTGATGAGCAGGCGTGTCCGGTCTGCCGACGGGATCAAGGTCAGCCTTTCGGTGTCTGTCGCGACCCTGCCGGTGTCGGCACGGACCGCCGACAGCCGGATGGTGACCGTCGCCGCGGCGGGATCTGCCGCGAGCGGCGTCACGCTGACCGAGCTGAACTGCGACCACCACGCGCGGTATGCATCGAAGCCCTGTGCCTGAAGGCCCGGACCCAGGTGCGCGAACGCAGCCTGGAGGTTGCCCGGTATCAGCGCGTAGTAGTTCTGTACGAACCGGCGCATAGCGGTCGCGGTCATCGGATTGGCCGCGACCGGGGTCGACGGTGTCGTCCGGGTGGCCTGTGATGAGGACGTCGCCGGCGTCGATGGCGTGCTGTGTGAAGAGGAGCTCGCCGGCGTCGGCGGGGCGTGGCTCGACTGGGCTCGGTTGGCGCTGCCGTGATCGGTCAGCAGGAGCGCTGCGACCGACGCCAAGATCGCAACACCGGCGGCAATGGCGAGCCAGCGCCACGGCCAGCGGCGGCGTCCGGCGGGCGTGACGTCGAGCGGGGTCGTAGGCGCAGGCGGCGGCCGGCTCACCTGCGTTGGCACGGCGACAAAGGGCGCGGTGGGCAGCATCGGCCGCGCGGCGCCGCTTTCCGCCTGAGTAGCGCGGAGCAGGTCCGCCACCTCGGCCGCAGAGGGACGCCCCGCTGGGTGTTGGTCGAGCATGCCGGCGATGAGCGGCTGCAGCGCGCCGGCATGTCGAGGCGCCGGAGCGGGCTCGCTGATGATGCGTACGAGCACGGTCAGCGGATCCGGGCTCGTCGCCCTGAAGGGCGGCTCGCCCTCGACGGCGGCGAACAGCGTGGCCCCGAGCGCCCACACATCACTGGCCGGAGACGGCGGCGCGCCCTGCGCCACCTCGGGCGCGAGGTATGCCGGCGTGCCGAGCACGATGCCCGTCTGCGTGAGCGCGGCATCGCCGGTCTGCCGGGCAACGCCGAAGTCGGCGACTTTGGCGACGCCGCGATCAGTGATCAAGATGTTGGACGGCTTGACGTCGCGGTGCACGATGCCCACAGCGTGGGCCGCCGCGAGCGCGGCCGCGACCTGCCCGATGATCGACCGTGCGGCCTCCACGCTGAGCGGGCCCTGGTCGTGAATGTGGTCGGCGAGCGTCTGACCGGCGACGTACTCCATCACGACATAGGGCATGCCGTCTTCGATGACGAGGTCGAACACTCCGACGGCATTGGGATGAGACAGTCGCGCAGCCAGGCGCGCCTCGCGCACGATCCGGTCCAGGTTGGTGCGATCCTGGGTGTCACCGGCAGACCGCAGTTGCTTGATGGCGACCGGACGGTGCAGCAGCTGATCATCCGCCAGCCAGACATCACCCATTGCGCCCCGGCCTAGCAGACGCCGACGCACGTAGCGGTCGGTTAGCGCCGATCTATCGCTCACAAGCTCCCCGAAGCGCCGGTCAGTACGCTGCGGCGGCCGCAGCCCAGTTACGCGACGAACGAGGACGAGGCTAGCTGAATCGGGCGACCTCGCGGGAACGCGCCCCGATCTCGGCCTAGTCCTCGAGGTCGACGCGGCGCAGCTTGTCCTCGTCGAGGATGAGGTCGATCTCGGTGATGCGCCCGTCCACAACTGTGATGCCGATAACCCCGGGCTGCCGGCGCCCGGGCGTGCGGACCACCAGGCCGGCCGCGCCGTTCACGATCGCGGGCTCGCAGTACGGCATGTAGCGCGGCCCCTGGGTGGCCACCGTCCGGGCGACCGCATCCCGTCCGACGATGAGCGGCGGGGCCAGCACCGGCCCCATGCCCGAGTCGGCGCGGAACACCACGTCGGGGTCCAGCAGCCGCAGCAGCGTCTCGAAGTCGCCGCCGCGCGCCGCCGAAAGGAACGCCGCGACGATCTCGCGCTGCTTGGCCAGGTCGGCGTCCGGAACGGTGGGCGCACCGCGCACCCGGCGGCGGGCCCGGCTGGCGAGCTGCCGCGCGGCAGCCGGTGTGCGGTCGATCATGGGCGCGATGTCCTCGAACGGCACGCCGAATGTGTCGTGCAGCACGAACGCCAGCCGCTCGGCCGGCGTGAGCGTCTCGAGTACCACGAGCAGGGCCAGTCCGACGGAGTCCGCCAGCAGCGTCTCCTGCTCCGGTGTGGCCCGCTCGTCGACGCTGACCACCGGTTCGGGCAGCCACGAGCCCACGTACTGCTCGCGCCGAGCGCGTCGCGCTCGCAGCATGTCGATGCACACCCGGCCGACCACGGTGGTCAGCCACCCGCCGACGTTCTCGATCGCGGCGCCGTCGGAACGGCTCAGCCGCAACCATGCTTCCTGCACCGCATCGTCCGCGTCGCTGAGCGAGCCGAGCATTCGGTAGGCGACGGCGCGCAGATGCGCGCGGTGCTGCTCGAACTGATCTGCCTGCCAGCTGCTGTCCATGGCCATGTCTCTATGACGTAGCTCGCATCACGGATGTGACGGTGTCACATCTCCGGAACGCGATGCGTCAAGACGGGTGAGCGGACATGCCGCTCGATTCCATCGGAGGTCCTTTCGTGCTAGATCAACCGTCCTTTCTGGCGACACGCCGCGGCAAGTACACGCTGGCGCTGCTGTGCGCGATCGCATTCCTCGACTTCATCGATGCGTCGATCGTCAACATCGCGCTTCCGGACATTCGCAACGACCTGCACTTCTCGGTACAGGACCTGCAATGGGTGCTGAGCGGGTACCTGCTGACCTACGGGGGCTTCATGCTGCTGGGCGGGCGCGCCGGCGACCTGCTCGGGCGGCGGCGCGTCCTTGTCACCGGGACGACGGTGTTCGCCGTGTCGTCGCTCGTGGGCGGGCTCGCCGGCGGCGCGGGTGTCCTCGTCGGAGCACGCCTGGCGCAAGGACTCGGCGCCGCACTGATGCTGCCGGCCGCCCTCTCGCTGCTCACCACGAGCTTCAAAGAGGGCCCGGATCGCTACAAGGCGCTCGGTGTCTGGGGAGGCGTGGCCGGGCTTGCGTCCGCCGCGGGCGTGTTCCTCGGCGGTGTGCTGACCGAGGGTCCCGGCTGGCGCTGGGTGCTCTTCGTCAACCCGCCGATCGCCGTCGCCCTGCTCGGTGCGATCTTCTGGCTGATTCCGGGCGAGCAGCGGCGTGCTCCCCTCGCCAACTTCGACGTCATCGGCACCGTCCTCGTCAGCGGCGGGATGCTGCTGCTCGTCTACGCGCTCGTGAAGGCGCCGGACCAGGGCTGGGGCGACGCGCGCACCATCGCGGAACTCGCCGGCGCGGGCGTGCTGCTGGCCGCCTTCCTCGCGAACGAACGGCGCAGCCGGAACCCGCTGATCCCGCTGTCGATCTTCCGGGTGCGCGGGCTGGGCGCCGCGGACGCCACGATGTTGATCGCCGCGGCCGGGGTGATCTCGATGTTCTTCTTCCTGACTCTGTACATGCAGAACGTGCTGGGGTACTCGCCGCTCAAGACCGGTGCCGCCTACCTGCCGTTCACCGCGGGGGTGGCCGTGGCGGCCGGCATCGCTTCGCAGCTGATGGGCAAGATCGGGACCCGGCCGCTGATCGTCGGCGGAGCGGTGATCGGCGCCGGCGGTCTGTACTACCTGTCTCGGATCCCCGTCGACGGCTCCTACCTCACGGACTTGTTCCCAGGCATGATGATCGTCTCGGTGGGCCTCGGCGCGATGTTCGTGGCGGTCGCCACCGCAGCGAACGCCGGCGTCTCCGCTGACAAGGCTGGACTCGCCGCCGCGCTGCTCAACGCCTCGCAGCAGGTGGGCGGCGCACTCGGGCTTGCCATCTTCTCGGCGATCGCCACGGCGCGCACCAACCACCTGTTCGCCGAGCACGCATCGCCGGGGCAGGCGCTGACCGGAGGCTTTCATCGGGCGCTGCTGGCCGAGTGCTTCTTCGTGGTGGCCACGGCGGTCATCGCACTGCGGACGAGCAACACGCGTGGCGAGGTGCCGCAGCAGCCCGCCGACGAGCCGGTGGCCGAACCGGTTCGAGTCTGACCTGAAAGGAGCTCACGATGTCCGTCGACTTCACAATGATGTACGTCGCGCATGACGCGTTCACCCGCGACCTGCGCCGGCTCAGCGACGCGTGCGAACGTGGCGAGGAGACCACGCCACCGGTGCTGGCCGGCTGGGAGACGTTCAAGAAGCAGCTCTCCATCCACCACACCGCCGAGGACGTCGCGCTGTGGCCGGCGCTGCGCGAGAAGGTCACCTTTCCCGAGGAGTCCGCGGTGCTGGACGAGATGGAGATCGAGCACGCCCAGTTGGAGCCGTTGCTCGAACGTCTCGACAAGGCCCTCGCCGCACACGACACCCCGACGGCCCTCGAGACGGCGCACGTGCTTGCGGAGGCCCTGACCGGGCACATGCGGCACGAGGAGAACCAGGCTCTGCCCCTGGTCGAGACGCGCCTCGGCGAGCGCGGCTGGCAAGCGTTCGGCCGGTACTTCCGCAAGACACAGGGCTGGAGCGGCGGCGCGGAGTTCTTCCCGTGGCTGCTGGACAGCGCGCCCGAGCCGACGCGCGCACACGTGCTCTCGATGTTTCCGCCGCCCGTGCGGCTTCTCTACCGGAGGGTATGGGCGCCGCGCTACCAGCGCACAGCCCGCTGGGAGCGGACCGCACGGTTGCGATCCGTGAGGCTGCCGAGCATGAACGCCGGGTAGAGGCCGAGGTACTCGTTGCTCGAGCTCTGGCTCCACTCGCAGGCGAGCGGGCTGGACGACTTGTAGAAGTTGGCCATGTAGCCGTCCTCGTACAGCCGGAGCATGCTGTACCCACCCGGGTACTCCTTGACGGCCGCGACCTCGAGGAAGTCGACGCCCGGCGCGATCGGCGACGTGGTGCGCTTGTTCCGGTGGGTGTGGCCGCTGTGGTGGAGGAACACGCCCGGGGTGCGCGCGTACAGCTCTTGGAGCCGGAGCGCATCGGCGCGGTCGAGGTCGAACGAGGGCCCGGCCAGCGTGGTGAACGCGGACTCATCGGTGACCGGGTGGTGGCCGTACACGAGGGTCGGCCGATGTCGCTGGTGGCGCAGCTCGTCGTCCAGGTCGGCCCACTGCTCGGCGCTGATCGCGCCGCCCGGCTGGTTCAACGTGGTCGTGTCGAGCCCGACGAGCCGCAGCCCGCGGAACTCGGTGGTGGTCAATCGCCCTTGCGGCAACGGGAAGAAGCCGGGCACGCAGTCGTGATAGTCGTCCTGCACGACGGGGCACGATGCGTACGCGTCGCCTCTCCGGGGTTGGTCGTGATTGCCGCGCGCCACCACGTAGTCGCCACGGCGCAGTCCGCCGATGAGCCGCAGCCGGCCGAACGCGTCGAGCAGGTCGCGTGCCTGGGCAAGCTCGTCCGGCCGGGCCGCGGCGGTCAGGTCGCCCGCCACGACGAGCACCTCCGCGCCGCGCCGGTTGATGTCGGCGATCATCGCCTCGCCCATCACCATCGGGTACGGCGGCGCGCCCGGTAGCTGTGAGAACGGCGGCGGGAAGCCGTCGACGATGAGCCCGCTCTGCGTTTCGCCGAGGTGCAGGTCGTTGGTGAGGGCGATGGTCGCGTGCAGCGGCCCCGGTGGCGGCACGAGCGTCGTCACGACCCCGGGCGACGCGAGGACGGTCTGGTTCAGACGCAGTAGCTCGCCGACCAGGGCCTGCATCTGTGCCACCGTGAGCGCAGCCAGGTCGACGCCCTGGAGCACCGAGTAGTCCAGCACCGGAACGACGCGCGCAGACGCCGGGCGGCCCGCCGACAGCGCCTCGTAGTAGTACGTCGTGCCCGGGCTGAGGTCGGTCACCTCGACGTAGTGGTACGCCGTGCCCGGCGGCCCGTACGCGAGGCGGTCCAGGCGGTTCGGCTGGGTGCCGTACCGCACCACGGCGTCCGACTCGACGGCGATCAGCCGCGGATCCGTCAGGGTGAGTTGCAGCGCTGTGGCCGTGAACCAGGTCAGCACGAAGCTCGTGTCGGTGACGGTCACGAGCTCGAGGTCCTGGGGGACCGGCGCGCCCGCGTCCTGCGCCGCCTGGGCCGATGCCACGGCCTCCGGCCGGAGCGCGGGCCCGATCAGCAATGCCGCACCGCCTGCCGCTGAGAGCTGACGCAGCTGGCGCCGGGTATCGCACAACAGTCGCTCATCCGGCCCGGACGCTATTGGCCGGCGCCCCACCGCAGCAAGACCGTGCGGCTGATGGTCATCGAGCGTTCATCCTGACTCGCAGCCGAGCCGTCGTAGTCGGCGGGTAACAGGTCATTAGGTTCCTCTCGTGGCGTAGCTGACAAGGAGCCGTCGGAATTAAGTCGCGTCGACTCAAGTTCTATAGGTCGGATGCCTGCAGGGGCACTCATTCGATCGAAGGAGATATGACGACTATGACGACTTTGAGACTGCGCAACACATGGCTGAGCCCGTTCGCGGAGCTCGACGCGTTCTTGCGCCCGCTCGCGACCGACGTGGTGCGGACCGGCTTCACCCCGGCTGCGGACGTCGCCCGGGACGGCGACGACGCTCTGGTAAGCGTCGAGCTGCCCGGTCTGGACCCGGAGAAGGACGTGACCGTCGAGGTTGACGGCGGCGCGCTGGTGATCCGCGGCGAGCGCCGCGACGAGCGCGACGCGGAGCAGAACGGCCGGCGGCTGCACGAGGTGCGCTACGGCTCCTTCCGCCGCACGTTCACGCTTCCGGCGCACGTTACGAGCGACGCCCTGACGGCGACGTACGACAAGGGCGTGCTCACCGTGCGGGTGGCCGGTGCGTACCGCGGCTCGACCACTCAGCGCATCCCCGTGACGGGCGGCACCGCGAATGCCGTCGAAGGCGCGACGCAGTCCAAGTAGGCAATCGAGCTAGTGGGCTCGGCACCGGGCATCCGGGCCGAGCCCATTGGCGTCTGACGCGGTAGGTTCGCCGCCTATGGCAACGCTCGCCGACGTGATCGGCGCGGTCGAGGAGTGGTTCGACCCGCGCTGGGCCGAGTCATGGGATGCCGTCGGGCTGACCTGCGGCGATCCCGCTGTCGATGTCACCCGGATGCTGCTGGCCGTAGACGTGACGCCGCAGATCATCGGGGAAGCGGAGGCAGCCGGGGCAGAGCTGTTGCTCACACATCACCCGTTGCTGCTCACCGCGGTACATGGCGTGCCGGCCACCGACCCGAAGGGCGCGATGGTGCACCGGATGATCCGCGCCGGCATCGCCCACTACGTCGTGCACACCAATGCAGACATCGCTGTTCCCGGCGTCTCGGACGCACTCGCGCAGCGCCTCGGACTCATCGGGCTACGTCCGCTGGAGGTAGCGTCCGGCGAGGCGCCGCAGACGCTCGTCGCGTTCCTCGCGACCGACGACGCGACCCCCGTCGTGCCTGCCCTCGTCGCCGCCGGCGCGACCCGGGTGTGGCGCACCATCGGGGTCGGCGTCACGCCGGAGGAGCCGTCTCAGCCGGTGGCCGAGACGCGCCTCGAGCTCACCGTGCCGCCCCGTGCCTTGCCCGAGATCGTGGCGGCCCTGGGCGGCGCACCCTTCCACGTGCAGCCGCAGAAGGCGGTGGGGGGCGTGCGCGGGACGGGCCGGGTGGGTGAACTGCCCGAGTCGATGACGCTGCGGGAGTTCACCGAACACGCCGCGCTCGTGCTCCCGGCGACGGTGTCGGGCATACGGGCCGCAGGGGACCCGCGCCGCCGGGTAGCGACGGTTGCCGTCTGCGGCGGGTCGGGCGCCGCATTCATCGCGGCGGCGCACCGTGCCGGCGCCGACGCCTACCTCACCGCAGACCTGAAGCACCACGCGACGCTGGAGGCCGTCACCGAGCGCGGCATGGCACTGATCGACGCCGGGCACTGGGCCACCGAGGCGCCCTGGCTCGACGTCGTGGCCACGCGCCTGCGTCAGCGGTTCAGCACTACGGTGAATGTGACAGTGTCCGCGACCGCCACCGATCCGTGGACCCTGCACGTCCCGTCACCCGAAGCGAGTACCCCGCAGTGAAAGCAGATCCCGCCACTCAACTCCGTCTGCTCGAGCTCCAGGCGGCCGATACTCAGCTGGCCCAGCTCTCGTACCGCCGTGAGCACCTGCCGGAGCGCGCCGCGATTGCCGCGGCCGACCAGCAGCACCAGCAACTGCGCGGCGAGGCGCTGGACATGCAGGCGCAGCTCGACGACCTGGCCGCGGACCAGCGCCGCCTCGAGAACGAGATCGACACCGTGCAGACACGCGCCAAGCGGGACGACCAGCGGTTGACCTCGGGCGGCGTGCCGGCCAAGGAGCTGGAAGGCCTGCAGCACGAGATCACGAGCTTGGCCCGGCGCCAGTCCACGCTGGAGGACGAGTTGCTCGAGGTCATGGAGCAGCGGGAGACGCTCGACGCGCAGCTGGCCGCGCTTACCGCCCGCCAGGAGTCGCTGAGCGCCGAACGCGCCGAGCTCGACACCAAGCGCGACGCGGCGCTCGCCGACATAGAGGCGAGCGCTGCCCGGCGCGGCACAGAACGCGCCGAGCTTGCCGCGCAGCTGCCGGCCGACCTGCTCGCGCTCTACGACCGCATCCGCGTAGCCAGCGGCGGCGTGGGGGCTGCCACGCTGCGGCAGCGGCGTTGCGAGGGCTGCCACCTGGAGCTGGCCGGCAGCGAGCTGAACGCCGTGCGTGCGGCGGCTGCTGACGACATCGTGCGATGCGACAACTGCCGGCGCATCCTGGTGCGCACGGCGCAATCGGGGCTATGAGGGTCGTCGTCGAGGCGGACGGTGGCTCGCGCGGCAATCCGGGACCGGCCGGCTACGGCGCCGTGGTGCGCGACGCCGCGACCGGCGAGGTGCTCGCCGAGCGGCGGGAGTCGCTCGGACGCGCCACCAACAATGTCGCCGAATACCGCGGGCTGATCGCCGGACTGCACGCCGCCGCTGAGCTCGGCGCCACGTCCGTACTTGTGCGTATGGATTCCAAGCTCGTGGTGGAGCAGATGTCGGGGCGCTGGCAGGTCAAGAACGAGCGCATGCGGCCACTTGCGCGGGAGGCGGCCGCGTTGCGCGACGGCTTCGCCGAGATCGCATTCGAATGGGTGCCCCGCGAGCGCAACAAGCATGCCGACCGCCTGGCCAACGAGGCGATGGACATCGCCGCCGGTAGGCCGCCGCTGCCATCCCGTCCGGTACCTGACCCGCCGGCATGGGCGCCGCCTACGGGCACGCGGACACGGCTGATGCTGGCCCGCCACGCGGCCACGGAGCATTCGGGGCGGCGCTTCTCCGGCCGCAATGAGCTGGCGCTGTCTGAGCCAGGCGAGGGACAGGCGGCGGCGCTCGCGCGTCGCACGTTTAACGACGTCGCCGCCGTCGTCAGCTCGCCGCTGCGGCGGGCCCGGCAGACCGCCACCCTCATCGCGGATGCATTGGGCGTCGAGCTATCCGTCCACGACGGCCTTGTCGAGACAGACTTCGGCGCGTGGGAAGGTTTGACGTTCGAGGAAGTACAGCGGGGCTGGCCAACGGAGTTGACAGCCTGGCTGAGTAATCCCGATGCGACGCCGCCGGATGGAGAGTCGTTTTCCGCCGTGGCTGCGCGCGTCCGCCGCGCCCGGGACGAACTGATCGCGAAGTACCCCGGTGGCACGATCGTGGTGGTCACGCATGTCACGCCGATCAAGACGTTGCTCCGCCTCGCCCTGGACGCGCCCGTCATCGCAATGTCGCGCATTCACCTCGACCTGGCGTCCCTCTCGATCGTGGACTACTACGCCGACGGCACGCCGTCGGTTCGACTCGTGAACGACGTCAGCCACCTGGCATGACGGGTGCCCCGGCCGTGGCCTTGTCGGCCGGGATGTTGGTCGCCGTGCTGGCATTCGCGGTGGTCCGGGCCAAGGGCTGGCCGGAGGCCGTGGCCGCCGTCCCGGCAGCGGTGCTCGTGGTGGCCGCGGGCGCGGTCTCGCCGAGCGACGCGCGGGCCGAGCTCGGCCGGCTGCTGCCGGTCGTCGGCTTCCTGGCGGCCGTCCTCGTGTTGGCGACGCTGCGCGACCACGAAGGCGTCTTCCCCGCGTGCGGGGCAGTCATGGCGCGGATGTGCCGGGGACGGCCGTTGCGGCTGTTCGGCGGCGTCTTCGTCGTTGCCTCGCTCGTCGCTGCGGTGCTGAGCCTGGACGCCACGGTGGTGCTGCTGACCCCGGTGGTGTTCGCGACAGCGGCGTCGCTTTCGCGTCGCCGGACTTGTCGATGCGGCGAGCCCGCTGTTTCTGGCGTTCGTCCTGGCGCTGGGCGTGATCGTCCGCGCGTTGGTGGACAACGGGCTGGGCTCGCTCGTCGATCGGGTCCTGCCCGCCGGATCGTCGCTGCTCGCGCTGCTCGGCGTTGCCGCGATCGCTGCGCTGCTCGCCAATCTGGTGAACAACCTGCCGCCGTGCTCGTGCTGGTGCCGGTCGCCGCGGCCGGTGGCTCTGGTCCGGTGTTCGCCACGCTCATCGGAGTGAACGTCGGCCCCAACCTGACTTACGTGGGGTCGCTCGCACCCTTGTGGAGACGGGTCGTGCGCGAGCACGATGCGGAACCGACGGCGAAGGAGTTCACCGGGCTCGGCCTTCTGACGGTCCGGCAGTAGTGATCGGCGCGGTGCTGGCGCTGTGGGCGATGCTGCGCATCATCGGAGGCTGACTGTGGCTGTGGTCGTCTGGCTCACCGAGGGCACCTGGGCGGCGTGCGTCGACGCCGCTCGCACGTTCGCACCGACGCAGGACGTCGCGCTGCTATACGTGACAGGCGACGACGTGGCGGGAGCCGCGCATGCCGCGTACCGCGGGCTGCTCGGCCGCGGGCATCCTGAGCGCGATCCCGGCGTACGGCTGGAGAAGCTTGCAGCGCTTGCCGCGGGCAACCTCCTTGATGCCGCCGCGACACGGCTCGGGCGCCCGGCCACCCGCCTCGAACGCCGCGGGCGGGTAGAGCGTGAGGTGGTGCAGGCGGCGCAGGACGCCGAGCTGCTCGTCCTGGCCCGGGACGGCGACCGCACCCGGCTGGGGCCACACAGTGTTGGCCCGCAGACGCGGTTCGTCGTCGATCAAGCGCCCTGCCCCGTGCTGCTCGTCTGACCCGAGCAGGCGCCGGACGTGAAGTCGCTACCACCGCCACACAGAATGCGCTGAGAATTCGGCGCGCCGCACGTGCTGTGCTGAAGAGCAGCACGTAACGTTTGATCATTATGATCGTGCGTAGCCGGTCATGGGGGGCGCTTGCCTGCGTCATGGCCGTCGTGCTCACCGCGTGCAGCAGCCGATCGGACGGGCACGCGCCGACGGCGAGCGCCCGATCGCCTGCCGTCGCGAGCACCTCACCGGTGAGCGCGACCCCGCGTACTCCGCCGCCCAGCCGGCCGCCGGCTCCCCGGCGCGGGTCCGGGAGCGCGGTGCATGTCAGCCTCTACGAAAGCGACGGCCAGACGTTCGGCGTCGCGATGCCGATCATCGCTTACTTCTCCGCCGCGATCACCGACGCATCGGTGTTCGAGCAGGTCACCACAGTCACCGTCGACGGCAAGCCGGTGCACGGCGCGTGGTACTTCGAGCATTCCTCTCAAGCGGACCAGGCGCTGGAGGCGCACTACCGCCTGCCCGTGTATTGGCCTGCGCACGCCTCGATCAAGGTGTCGCTCCCACTCGCGGGCCTGTGGGCCGGCAAGGGCCTTGTGTTCGACGACAACCTGACCCTGTCGATTAAGACGGGCGCGGCGCAGGTCGTGAAGGTCGACGGCAAAACGAAGCGCATGCGCGTCTACTCCGACGGCAGGCTGATCAGAACGTTCCTGGCGTCGCTCGGCAAGGCGGACACCCCGACGTACGCGGGCACCGCGGTGGTCATCGGTAAGGCCAACCCGCAGGACATGGTGAGCGCGCCGGGCGAGCCCTACTACAACATCGAGGTTCCCTGGTCGGTACGGGTCACCTATGACGGCGAGTTCATCCATGACGCGTATTGGAACGGCGAACTCGGCCAGGCAAACCTCTCTCATGGCTGCACCAACCTCAGCCCCGCCGCCGCCGAGTGGTACTACCACTTCTCGCTCATCGGTGACCCGGTGACCTGGACGAACACCGGCACGTCCCAGCGCGTCCCGGTCTGGGACGGGTACGGGGACTGGAACCTTTCCTGGGCGAGCTACCGGCAGGGCGGGCTGCTGTAGCGTTCTGTCCGGAAGCACAGGGACGCTGCCTAGCCTGGAGAAAGTGCCAAGTGAGAAGCAGCCGGCCCGCCGGCAGGCAGGCAGTTCAGGGCGTGCGAAGTCGGAGGCATTTCGGGCCGCTGAGCAGGCCCGCGAGCGTCGCAGTCGGATCCTGCTCGCCGCGGCCGCTGTGGTGGCTGTTGCCGCCGTCGGTGTAGGCATAGCGGCGGGCGTGGCCGTCAACGGGACGAAGACCCACGCCTCGACGACCGCCGGCTCGGATGCGGCGTCCGCGACGCTGACGGGTCCGGCGGGTCCCGAGGTCATCCCGCTCGAACAGGGAACGGTGCTGGCGCCGGCGAGCACTGCCGCCGACGGGCAGACCGTGGACGGCATCCAGTGCCAGTCGAACGAGCAGGTTGCCTACCACATCCACACGCACCTGACCGTCTACGTCAACGGTGCGCTCCGGCCCCTCCCGGCGGGCATCGGCATCGTGAAACCGGTGGCCCAGCAGACGGCGAGCGGCGCGTTCTACGAAGCATCGCAGTGCTATTACTGGCTGCACGTCCACGCTCAGGACGGCGTCATCCACGTCGAGGCGCCGAACCAGACGACGTACACGCTGGGCCAGTTCTTCGCGATATGGCGACAGTCACTGACGACCACTCAGGTCGGACCGGTGCACGGTGCTGTCACTGCCTACGTCAACGGCGTTCGTTACTCCGGCGATCCGGCCGCGATCCCGCTGCGCAGCCATGAGGACATCCAGCTCGACGTCGGAAAGATCGTCGCGCCGAAGAAGGTCGACTGGTCCCAGGCGCAGCTCTAGGCGCTCGTATTCGCGCGGGTCCGCTGTCGTGTTTGCCGACTCTCGTGGCTCTTGCATGGCTGGGCCCTCTTTTCAGGGCGTCGAGAGAGGTTCATCCTGTCGCTGGGTGCAAAGTGTGCCGTCGCGCCAGCCGCGGGCGTGATCTCGTGAAGCGAGGTGGTCATCGTGAGCCTGCTGGATAAGGCGAAGTCGCTCTTGTCGGGGAACAAGGGCACGGCGAAAGGCGCCGTCGACAAGGGCGGCGACATCGTCGACGAGAAGACAGGTGGCAAGTACCAAGACAAGGTCGACACCGCGCAGCAGAAGGCGGACGACTTCATCGACAAGAGCGACCAGCAGCCCTGAGCCGGGGTAGCCCAGGCACCGACGGTTCTTATTTGCCGGTGCCTGTATCCCGGCCACGCCGCCAGGCGGTCGCGCCGCCGCTGGCGGGCTCGTAGCACGAGCGCTCATCGCGTTGTCCTAGCTGAATGCGCGTACCGCCAACCACGTGCCGATGGCAAGTCCGAAGACCACGATGGCGATACGCAGCAGCCGCTCGTTGACCACCGCCGCCAGCCGTCCGCCGAGAACACCTCCGAGCAGCGCCGTCGGTGCGACGATTGCTACCTCGAGCCAGTGCACCGGTCCGAACACAGCGAACGCGACGAGCGCCACGGTCGCCACGATCAACGAGATGATGCTCTTCAGAGCGTTCGTCTCGCGTAGCGGCACGGCGATCGTCAAGCCGATCACCGCCAGGAGGATCACCCCTAGTCCACCGCCGAAGTAGCCGCCGTACACGGCGCCGGCGCCGACGGCGACCGTGAGCGCACGCGGATGCGAGCCGCGGGAGGTAGTGGTGCGTCGGGCGATCGCCGGCTGGGCGGCGACGAGGATGCTGGCGCCGATAACCAGGAACGGCACCACGACCGTGAACGCGCGCGCCGGCGTCAGCAAGAGCACGGCACATCCCACAGCGGAGCCGAGGCATGCCACCACCGCCAGCTGGCGAGCGCGACGGCTCTGCGTGTTGACCAGTGGGCCGAGCCCGAACAGGGTGCCGACATAACCCGGCCACAGCGCAACCGAGTTCGTGACGTTCGCCGCGACCGTGCCCAGCCCCGTCGCCACCAGAGCGGGGAACACCAGCAACGACCCGCCGCCGGCGATGGAGTTGACGAATCCACCGAGAAGGCCCGCACCGCACAACAGCGCGATGTCGGCGACGCCCACGCACCGAGCCTATTCGCCCGCTAACATTGTCGTTGCGGCGGACGAGCCGACCGGGCGGCCGCGTCGGACCTGGCAACAGGTTCGCCGAGGAAAGTCCGGGCTCCACAGGGCAGGGTGGTTGCCAGCGGCAACCCGGGGTGACCCGCGGGAAAGTGCCACAGAGAACAGACCGCCGGCCGGTCGGCCGGTAAGGGTGAAACGGTGGTGTAAGAGACCACCAGCGTTCCGGGTGACCGGAGCGGCTCGGTAAACCCCACCCGGAGCAAGGTCAAGAAGAATCACTTGGGAAACCAGGGGATTCGCGCAGGCGATCGAGGGTGACCCGCCCGAGCCTGCGGGTAGGCCGCTAGAGCCTCGCGGCGACGGGAGGCCGAGATGGATGGCCGCCGCCCGGTGCGCGAGCGCTGGGTACAGGACCCGGCTTACAGGTCGACTCGTCCGTCGCCTCCCTGCATCGGCGTCGGCTACCGACGACGTGTGGCGTCGTCCTGCGTACGCGCAACATGGCCGATCGTGCTTTCAACACGCAACGCACGACACGAGCCGATACACGTACAGCGACGCGCAGACGTTTGAGAATGTCCTTGATTTGTAAGGACCTTCTATGCCGAACGGCGAGGTGTTGCACGTGGGACTCGTCAACCCGTAATCGCGAGCCACCGAAACAAAACGGCGTGGCGCATTGACGGCGCGGCACATCGCAGCGTCCACTGATCACGATCGATATAGCAGCACGTTGCCTACGAGGAGGCAAAGGCAATGACCGCACCCGCTAAGAGGGCTGCAAGGAAGACCACGGCCAAGAAGACCGCGGCGAAGAAGACGCCGGCCAAGAAGACCACGGCGCGCAAGACGACCACGGCGCGCAAGACGACCGCGAAGAAGGCCCCGGCCAAGAAGGCGACCGCGGCCAAGAAGGCGACCGCGGCCAAGAAGACCACGGCGCGCAAGACGACCGCGAAGAAGGCCCCGGCCAAGAAGGCGACCGCGAAGAAGACGCCGGCCAGAAAGACGACGGCACGTGCGACGACAGCGGCCAAGAAGGCGCCGGCCAGGAAGACCGCGGTGAAGAAGGTCGCCGGGCGTACGGCCGCCACAACGAAGGCGACCGTGCGCAAGACAGCACGCTGAGCTAGGTCACGTTCCCCGCGGGCCGTTCGACCTGTGACCGGGTATGGGCCGCACCGGATCGAACAGCTCGCGGGGACTACTTACACAGCACGGCTGGACGTTCCCCGTACCGCGAACCGTCAGTGGTACTCGTGCTCCGGCGCGGGATAGCTACCCGAGCGGACCTCGCCACCGAACGCCTCGGCAGCACCGCGGAGCACGCCGGCCATGTCGGCGAACTCCTTGACGAATTTCGCCTTGTGCTCGCCGGTCCGTAGCCCTGCCATGTCCTGCCACACCAGCACCTGGGC
>JBKPQY010000182.1:0-12562 GCA_046734315.1 Actinomycetota bacterium
CCGAGGCCGACCGCGAGGAACATGTACCCGATCTGGCTGACCGTCGACCAGGCGAGCACACGTTTCAGGTCGTCCTGCGCGCATCCGCATATGCACCCGTACAGCAGCGTGATCGCCCCGACGATGACCACGGCGGTGCGCGCCGCCTGCGACTGGTCGAAGATTGCCGCCGACCGGGCGATCAGGTACACGCCGGCAGTAACCATGGTCGCCGCGTGAATGAGCGCGGATACCGGGGTCGGACCCTCCATGGCGTCGGGCAACCATGCTTGGAGCGGGAACTGACCGGACTTGCCGCACGCACCCAGCAACAGCATTAAGCCCAGCGCGGCGGCCACGCCCTTCGTGTAGTGGGCGTTGCCGAAGAGGAGATCGCTGTACGACGTCGTGCCGAAGTACGCGAACATCGTGAAGATCGCGATCAGCAGGCCGACATCGCCGACCCGGTTCATGATGAAGGCCTTCTTCGCTGCGGTGGCCGCCGACTCGCGGTTGTAGTACCCGATGAGCAGGTATGACGCGAGACCGACGCCCTCCCATCCGACGTACAGGGATAGGTAGTTGTTGCCCAGGACCAGCAACAACATCGCGGCGATGAACAGGTTGAACCAGCCGAAGAATCGCCGGCGCCCGGGGTCGCCGGCCATGTAGCCGACCGCGTAGATGTGGATCAAGCCGCCGACGCCCGTGATCAGCAGCGCGAAAACAAGCGATAACGGATCGAGCAGGATGCCGAAGTCCACGTGGAGCCCGCCGACAGCGATCCAGGTGTAGTAGTTCTGCGTAACCTCTCGGCCGGACTGTCCCTTCACCGAGAAGAACAGCACGACTGTATAGATGAAGAGCACGGCCGGCACGAGCGCGCCCACCCAGTGCGCCCATCTGTCGGCGCGTTTGCCGGCCAGCAGCAGCACGGCCGCTGACAAGGCCGGCAGCGCGACGAGCAACCAGGCCGCGGACTGCACACCATGCGCAGTGGTCACGGTGCCCCTCAGTACTTGAGGAGGTTGGCGTCGTCCACGGACGCCGACCGCCGGGTTCGGAAGATGGACATGATGATCGCCAGACCGATCACGACCTCAGCGGCAGCCACGATCATCACGAAGAACGCGATGACCTGCCCGTCCAGCGAGCCGTTGATCCGCGAGAACGTGACGAGTGTCAGGTTCACCGCGTTCAGCATCAGCTCGATGCACATGAACACCACGATCGCGTTGCGGCGCACGAGCACGCCGACCGCCCCGATCGTGAACAGCGCCGCGGACAGCACCAGGTAGTACGTCGGTGTCACAGCTCCTCCCCCGGAGGAAGTTCCGGCAGTTCGCCTACGCCGGGCGTCGACGCGAGAACCGACTCGGGCGAGACCGTGCCGTCGGGCAGCAGCGCAGGCGTCCCGATCGAGTTGCCGGACGCGAGGACGCCCGGCCCCGGCAGCGGCTGCGGCCGTCCCGACCTGATGCGCGCCTGCGCGATCAACTTCTGAGTGGGACGTGGCCCGTCGCGCTCGATGTGGGCGTACACCATCGCACCGACCGCCGCCACGATGAGCAGCACCGAGGTGAGCTCGAACGCGAACAGGTATTTCGTGAACAGCAGTTCGGCCAGCGAGTTGACGTTGTGGCCACCGGAGTTGTGGGCGTCGAGGTTCGCCGGCTTGATGCCCTTGAACGCACGGCCGACTCCGATCGCGACGAGCAGGGCGAACCCGATTCCGGCCAGGGCAGCCGCCCATCGCTGGCCGCGCAGCGTCTCGACCAGCGAATCGGACGAGTCACGGCCGACCAGCATCAGCACGAACAGGAACAGAATCATGATGGCGCCGGTGTAGACGATCACCTGCACCAGTCCGATGAACGGTCCCTGCTGGACGATGTACATGGCGCCCAGGGCCATCATGGTGGCCGCGAGCGAGAGCGCACAGTGCACGGCGTTGCGGAAGGCCACCATGCCGATGCCGCCGGCAAGCGAGACCGGCGCAAGGATCCAGAACGACACCGCCTCCCCGAGCGGCACCTCTCCGTTCATAAGAGGAGCAGCCGTAACGGCAAGCGACCCACTCATAGGGCGCAACCCCCCACGCGATGAGCGCTCGCGCGAAGAGCCCGCGCCCGCCGGCGGCGTCGCGCCGCAGGCGCGTGTGGGTCGGCGGATCCCCCCGAGCGGAGCGAGCGGGGGAGACGACGAGACACGCAGGCGCGATCAAGCATGGTGGCCGCCCACTTCGATTGCCGTGGAGCTGATCGGCTTGCCGCCGGCATTTGCCGCGCTCTGCGGCGCGCCCTTCGTGAGGGGCTCCTGCGTCTTTGCGACGTAGTAGTCCTTCTCGTCGTCACCGAGGCGCATGGGATGCGGCGGCGCCTCCATGCCGGGCAGCAGCGGCGCCATCAGCTGCTCCTTGGTGTAGATCAGGTCCTGCCGGTTGTCGAGGGCCAGCTCGTACTCGTTCGACATGGTCAGCGAGCGGGTCGGGCACGCCTCGATGCATAGCCCGCAGAAGATACAGCGCAGGTAGTTGATCTGGTACACCTTGCCGTAGCGCTCTCCGGGCGAGTACCGCTCGGTCTCGGTGTTGTCGGCGCCCTCGACGTAAATGGCGTCCGCCGGGCATGCCCAGGCGCACAGCTCGCAGCCGACGCACTTCTCCAGCCCGTCGGGGTGCCGGTTGAGCACGTGTCGCCCGTGGTAGCGGGGCGCGGTCGGGTAGAAGTCGAACGGGTACTGCTGCGTGTAGACCTTCTTGAACATCTGGCCGAACGTCAGCCCGAACCCCTTCGCGAATCCCACGGGGCTGCCCGCCGGTTCAGGCGTCGGAGCGGCTCGCACGGGATCGTGGCCCGGTGGCGACACCGGAGCACGGTCGGTGCGGCGGACGGGTGGCTCAGCCATCGGCGTCGCTCCCCTTCTCGTCTAGTGCGGCCGCGGGCGCCGATGCCCGTACGAGCTTCGGAGTCCGCGGGACCCGAAGGTCCATGGGCGGAACCGGGAACGCGGGGCCGCGCCGTGCCTCGGCTTCGTCCTCGGCGGCTTGTGCGGCCCGGCGTCGCGCCGATGCGCCCTCCATTGCGGTGAGGATGGCCAGGATGACCAGCAGCACGGGCACGAGGACGATCGCCGCCGCCTTCCAGGTCGGCCAGCCGCGGTCGCGCAGTACATGCATGGACGACACCGCGAGGATCCAGCCCAGGTTGATGGGGATGAGTACTTTCCAGCCGAGCTGCATGAACTGGTCGTAGCGCATCCGGGGCAGGGTGCCGCGCAGCCACACGAACACGAATATCAGCAGCACGACCTTGCCCACGAACCACAGCACCGGCCACCATCCGGAGTTGGCGCCGTGCCACAGGGAAATCGGCCAGGGCGCCCGCCAGCCGCCCAGGAACAGCGTGGTGGCCAGCGCCGAAACGGTGACCATGTTGATGTACTCGGCGAGGAAGAACATCGCGAACTTGAACGACGAATATTCGGTGTGGAACCCACCCACCAGTTCCGACTCTGCCTCGGGCAGGTCGAACGGGGCGCGGTTCGTCTCGCCCACCACGGCCACGGCGTAAATAACGAACGACACGATCAGCGGCAGGACATACCACACGTGCCGCTGCTCGAAGACGATCTGCGAGGTCGACATCGTCCCGGCGAACAGGAACACCGCGACGAACGAGAGACCCATCGCGACCTCGTAAGAGATCATCTGCGCCGCGCTGCGCAGCGCGCCCAGCAGCGGGTACGTCGAGCCGGACGCCCACCCGGCCAGCACCACGCCGTACACGCCGAGCGACGAGCACGCGAAGATCACCAGTACGCCTACGGGTAGATCCGTCAGCTGCAGCATGGTCTGGTGGCCGAACATGGACACCTGCGGACCGAACGGCACCACCGAGAACGCCAGAAATGCCGGCACCGCCGAGAGGATCGGCGCGAGGAAGTACACCGGCTTATCCGCCAGCAGCGGGATGACCTCTTCCTTGAAGGCCAGCTTCACGCCGTCGGCCAGCGATTGGAGCGTGCCCCATGGACCCGTGCGGTTCGGGCCGATGCGGTTCTGCATGCGTCCGACGACCTTGCGCTCGAACACGATCGAGAACAGCACCATGATGACCAGGAACGCGAACACCATGACGACCTTGATGATCACAAGCCAGACAGGCTCGCCCCCGAAGCCCGGGACGTCCTGAGTAGCGGCGGCCAGGCTCATCGTTCACCTCCTGCCGCGATGGAGACGACATTGCCGGGGACAGCGCCGAGCGTGGCGCGCACCGCGCAGCCACGCGCGTTCGTGGGTAGCCACACGACACCGTCGGGCATGTCGGCCACCTCGACCGGGACGGTGATCGACCCGCGTGCCGTCGATACGGTAACGCGCTCGCCGACCTCCGAGGCCGTCGCCGGCGACAGCAGCGCCCGGGCCGGCTTCGCGGTGGCGGCGAGGTACTCGTCGCCGACGGACATCCGCCCTGCGTCGAGCAGCTCGTGCCACGTCGCGAGAACCGCCTGCCCCTTTCCGGGCGTAGCCGCCGTCGTCGGCGCGATGTGCGGGGCCGCGACCCGGCTCGTCCCCGCGCCCAGCCGCAACAGTTCGGCGCGCGCCGCCTCGGCCGTGGGGAGCCCCAAGTCGACGTCCAGTTCCTCAGCCAGGGTGTGGAGTACCCGCGCGTCGGAGATCGCGCCGGTGCCGTGCAGGGTGAGGTCGAAGGGACGGCGCCGCCCCTCCCACGTGACGTAGCGGCCGGACTTCTCGGCCGACGGCGCCACCGGCAGTACCACGTCGGCGCGCTCCGTGACCGTACTGCGGCGTATCTCCAGACTCACAATGAACCCGGCACGGTCGAGCGCCTCGGCGGCCAGCGCCGGGTCGGCGAAGTCGTCCGGGTCGACGCCGCCGATCACCAGGGCGGCCAGTGCGCCGTCGCGGGTGGCGGCCAGGATGCCGTTCGCGTCGCGTCCGGGCGTCGCGGGTACCGACACGTCCCAGGCCTGCTCGACATCGGCGCGCGCGACGGCGTCCGCCACCGGGCGTCCGCCGGGCAGCAGCGTCGGCAGCGCTCCCGCGTCGACGGCGCCACGCTCTCCCGCCCGTCGCGGTACCCAGGCGAGGCGGGCACCGGTCTGCGTCGCCAACGAAGCCGCAGCCGACAGCGCGCCAGGCGCAGACGCCAGCCGCTCGCCCACCAGGATCACCGCACCGTCGGCGCGCAGCGCCTCGACGACATCGGCGGGCAGCGCGTCAAGCGCGGACGCCTCGCTACCCGGCATCGCCTGCAGCAGCGTGCCGGAGAGCTTCGCCAGGCCGTTCGACGCCAGGGCGGCCACCGACCAGACACGCGTACCCCGGCGTACGGCTTTGCGCAGCCGCAGGAACACGATCGGCGACTCGTCCTCCGGTTCGAAGCCCGCGAGCAACACCGCCGGGGCGGCCTCGAGCGAGCGGTACGAGACGTGCTCCGGGCTCACGCCTGCGACGTGCGAGCCGAGGAACGCCAGTTCCTCGTCGGAATGTGGCCGCACGCGGTAGTCGATGTCATTGGTCGCCAGCGCCACCCGGGTGAACTTCGCGTACGCGTATGCGTCCTCTTCGGTGAGCCGCCCACCGGGCAGCACACCGACGCCTCCCCGATCCACGGCCTCGCGCAGTCCGGCCGCGGCGCGCTCCAGAGCGTCCGGCCACGACGACTCGACGAGGATGCCCGACTCGTCACGGACCAACGGCGTGAGCAGCCGATCGGACTGTGTCGCGTAGTGGAACGCCCAGCGGCCCTTGTCGCAGTTCCACTCCTCGTTCACCTCGGGGTCGTCGCCGGCCAGCCGCCGGGTGATGCGACTGCGCCGCCAGTCGGAGCGCTGGTCGCATCCCGACGCGCAGTGCTCACACACCGACGGCGTCGACTGAAGATCGAACGGCCGCGCCTGGAAGCGGTACGACGCACCGGTCAACGCGCCGACAGGGCAGATCTGCACGGTGTTGCCGGAGAAGTACGACTGGAACGGCTGTTCCGGCGAGGTGCCGATCTCCTGTTGCCAACCGCGTTCGAGCAGGTCGATGAACGGGTCGCCCGCGATCTCGTCGGAGAAGCGGGTACACCGCTGGCACGAGACGCAGCGTTCCCGGTCGAGCAGCACGTTCGGGCTGATCGCGATCGGCTTCGGCCAGGTGCGCTTGACGTCGACGAACCGTGAGTCGCCGCGGCCGTTGCTCATCGCCTGGTTCTGCAGCGGGCACTCGCCGCCCTTGTCGCAGATGGGGCAGTCGAGTGGGTGGTTGATGAGCAGCATCTCCATGACGCCCTGCTGCGCCTTGTCCGCGACAGGCGACGTCAGTTGCGTCTTGACGACCATGCCGGGCGTCACCGTCGTCGTGCACGACGCCGCGGGCTTGGGCATGCCACGGCCGTTGCCGAGGTCGGTGACCTCGACCAGGCACTGGCGGCACGCACCCGCCGGCTCGAGCAGGGGGTGATCGCAGAAGCGCGGGATCTGGATCCCGAGCCGCTCGGCCGCGCGGATGATCAACGTACCCTTGGGTACGGAGATCTCGAACCCGTCGATGGTGAGCGTGACCAGGTCTTCCTTGGCCGGTGCCTGCGTCATGCGGTTGCTCCTGCCGGCTCGCGGACCAGCGCTTCGTACTCGTCCCGGAAGTACTCGATGGACGAAGCGATCGGGCTCACTGCGCCGTCGCCGAGCGCGCAGAACGCCCGGCCGAGGATGTTGTCGCACATGTCCAGCAGCGTGTCGATGTCCTCAGGACGTCCCCGCCCGGTAGCGATCCGCGCCAGAATCTGGCTGGCCCAGTACGTGCCCTCGCGGCACGGTGTGCACTTGCCGCACGACTCGTGCTCGTAGAACTTGGTCCACTTCCAGACGGCGTGGACCACGCTGTCGTCCTCATCGAAGACCATGATCGCGGAGGTGCCGTTGAGCGATCCCTCCTTCACGACAGAGTCGAAGTCGAGCGGCACGTCCAGGTGCTGCCGGGTGAACAACGGCGTGGACGCGCCACCCGGCGTCCAGAACTTGAGCTCCTTGCCGCGACTCATGCCACCGGCGAGATCGAGCAGTTCGCGAAGCGTAGTGCCCATCGGCGCCTCGTACTGCCCGGGTTGCTTGATCCGCCCGGACAGCTGGTAGATGTTCGGGCCCGGCGAGCCCTCGGGGCCCATCGCGCGGAACCAGTCCGCGCCGCCCAGCACGATGTACGGGACGCTGGCCAGCGAGCCGACGTTGTTCACCACTGTGGGCGCGTCGTAAAGGCCGTTCGTCGCCGGGAACGGCGGCTTGAGCCGCGGCTGGCCGCGCTTGCCCTCGAGCGAGTCGAGCAGCGCCGTCTCCTCGCCGCAGATGTACGCGCCTGCGCCGTTGTGCACGGTGATGTCGACGGTCACGCCGCGGCCCAGCACGTCCGTGCCGAGGTAGCCGCGCTCGTACGCCTCACGAACAGCGCGCGTCACGCGCCGGATCGCGTGCACGGCCTCGCCGCGGATGTAGATGAACGCGTGCTCGGCCCGCACCGCGTAGCAAGCGATGATCACGCCCTCGATGAGCGAGTGCGGATCGTTCATCATCAGTGGCACGTCACGGCAGGTGCCCGGCTCGCTCTCGTCGCCGTTGACGACCACGTAGTGCGGCTTGCCGTCGCCTTGCGGGATGAACTGCCATTTCATACCGGCAGGGAAGCCGGCTCCGCCGCGGCCGCGCACGGTGGCATCTTTGACCAGGCTGATCAGCTCGTCGGGCTGCATGGCGAGCGCGTTGCGCAGGGCGACGTAGCCGTCGAGCCCCTCGTAGTTGGCGATCTTCCAGGGCTGGTTCGTACCGAACCGTTTGGTGAGAACGGGGGTGAGCGGCATCAGCGCTTGTCCTTCGGAGTTTCCGCAGCGTCCGCGCTGGCGGACGTTGACAGGGGCGCATCGTGCGCGCTCGTCGGCTGCCCCGACGCCCGCTGCGCGACGCTCTCGGCCGACTCGCCCTCGCGCGGCACCGCGTACGAAGGAGCGCTCTCCCTGTTTTCGATCGCGAGCCGTACCCCGATCTCGGTCGGCGTACCCGTTGCCTCGGCGTCAAGGGACTCGGGCCGCTCGTCGACGAATCCCGCGAGCTGCCGCCCGATCTGCTTGAACGAGCACAGCGGGGCGCCCCGCGTCGGCAGCGGCTGCTCGCCCCGCCGCAGCGCGGCGACGAGCCCCTCCGCCGACTCGACGCTCTGGTTGTCGAAGAACTCGTAGTTCACCGTGACCACGGGTGCGTAGTCGCAGGCTGCCAGGCACTCGGCGTGCTCGAGGGTGATCGTGCCGTCCGGGGTGGTCTCGTTCATCCCGACGCCGAGGGTCTTCGACAGCGCCGCGTAGATCTCGTCGCCGCCCATCAGCGCACACAGCGTGTTGGTGCAGACGCTGACCAGATACTCGCCGGTCGGCCTGCGTTTGAACATCGTGTAGAACGTGACGACCGCGACCACCTGTGCCTTCGTCAGGCCGAGGAAGTCAGCGCAGAACGCGATGCCGTCCGGGCTGACAAAGCCTTGCTCGGACTGCACGAGATGCAGCATCGGCAGCAGCGCCGACCGCTGCTGGCCCGCGGGGTAGCGCGCCACGATCTCGGCGGCCGCCGTACGCACGTCCTCGCCGAACACGGTCGGATCGCCAGGGCGTTCGAGCTGGATAACAGCAGTCCGGAAGTTAGTCATCTGTACCCCAGACGCGATGAGCGCTCGCGCGAACAGCCCGACGACCGCGTGAGCGAAGCGAGCTTGCGTGCAGCGCGAGGAATCCGCCCCTCGGGGGCGGGTGCCGAGCGCCGCCTGCGTCGGACATGCACAGTCACCTATCCACTCCGCCCATGACGGGGTCGATCGAGGCCACCGAGGCGATTACGTCGGCTATCAGCCCGCCGACCGCCAGGGCCGCGGTGGACTGAAGGTTGATGAACGACGGATCGCGCAGGTGCACGCGGTACGGCCGGGTGCCGCCGTCGCTGACAACGTGTGCGCCGAGTTCGCCGCGCGGCGACTCGACCTGCGTGTACACCTGCCCGGCCGGCACGCGGAATCCCTCGGTCACCAACTTGAAGTGGTGGATCAGCGCCTCCATCGAGGAAGCCATGATGTGCTGGATGTGCTCGAGCGAGTTGCCGAGGCCGTCCGGTCCCAGCGACAGCCGTGCCGGCCAGGCGATCTTCGGGTCGTCGATCATCGTGGGCCCGGGCTCGAGCCGGTCGAGCACCTGCTCGACGATCTTGACCGACTCGTGCATCTCGGCCACCCGCACCACGAACCGCGACCAGCAGTCGCCGCGGTCGTCGGTCGGCACCTCGAAGTCGAACGTCTCGTAACCCAGGTACGGCTCGGTCTTGCGCAGATCCCACGGCAGTCCCGCGGCGCGCAGCATCGGCCCCGTGATGCCCAGGGCCAGGCAGCCGTCCACCCCGATCCAGCCCACGTCCTTCAGCCGGTTGACCCAGATCGGCTGCCCGGTCAGCAGCCTCTCGACGCCGCGCAGCTCCTCGCGGGTCTCTTTGATCCACTCGCGGACCTTGTCGACCGCGCCGTCCGGCAGGTCCTGCGCGACACCGCCGGGACGGACGAACGCGTGGTTCATGCGCAGGCCGGTGATCAGCTCCAGCACGTCCAGGCACCGCTCGCGGGCGCGGAAGCCGTTGGTCATAGCGGTGAGCGCGCCGATCTCCAGGCCGCCGGTCGCGAGCCACACCCAGTGCGACGAGATCCGGTTGATCTCCATGAGCATGATCCGGATGAGCTGCGCCCGCGGCGGCGCCTCTACACCGAGCAGCTGCTCGACCCCCAGGCAGTACACCGTCTCGTTGAAGATCGGCGACAGGTAGTCGGCCCGGGTCAGGAACGTGACGCCCTGGGTCCAGGTGCGGTACTCGGTGTTCTTCTCGATACCCGTGTGCAGGTAGCCGATGACGACGCGGCAGTCGGTGACGGTCTCGCCCTCGAGCTCCAGCACCAGGCGCAGCACGCCGTGCGTGGACGGGTGTTGCGGTCCCATGTTGAGGACGATCCGTTCGTCGCGGATCGGATCGCCGCCCCCCATCACGGCATCCCAGTCACCGCCGAGCAGGTTGTAGACGCGGCCCTCAGTAGTTTCCCGGGACGGCGAGTAGATATCAGTCATGGATACCCACCAACGCGACGAGCGCTCGCGCGAAGAGCCCGCCGCCGGCGCGAGCGGAGCGAGCTTGCCTGCGGCGCGAGGTATCCGCCCCTCGGGGGCCGTGCCGAGCGACGCGTGCGGCGGATGAAACAGTCATCGGTCGCAGCCACCCATCAGCGAGTCGACGGATGCGATGCACGGGATCACGTCGGACAGCAGCCCGCCCTGAACCAGCGCCGGTAGGCATTGGATGTTGACGAAGGACGGTTCGCGGAAGTGAACCCGGTACGGCCGGGTGCCGCCGTCGCTGACCACATGCGCACCGAGTACGCCGCGGGGCGCCTCGACAGTCGTGTAGACCTGCCCGGCGGGCACCCGGAACCCTTCGGTCACCAGCTTGAAGTGATGGATGAGCGACTCCATCGACGTCGCCATGATCCGTTCCACGTGGTCGAGCGAGTTGCCCAGACCGTCCGGGCCGATCGCTAGCTGCGCCGGCCATGCGATCTTGGGGTCGTCGACCATCGTCGGGCCGGGCTCGAGCCGGTCGAGGACCTGCTCGACGATCTTGAGCGACTCGTGCATCTCGGCCACCCGCACCGCGAACCGCGCCCACGAGTCGCCACGGTCGTCGGTCGGCACCTCGAAGTCGAACGTCTCATAGCCGAGATACGGGTCCGTCTTGCGCAGGTCCCACGGCAGCCCGGCCGCGCGGAGCAGCGGGCCGGTGATGCCCAGCGCGATGCAGCCGTCGACGCCCAGCCAGCCGACGTTCTTGAGACGGTTGACCCAGATGGGCTGGCCCCGCACTAGCGTGTCGAGATCGTGCAGCTCGCGCCGCATCTCCCGGACCCACTGACGGATCGCCTCAGGCGCCCCGTCCGGCAGGTCCTGGGCGACGCCACCCGGTCGGATGTAGGCGTGGTTCATGCGTAGCCCGGTGATCAACTCGAACACGTCGAGGCACTTCTCGCGCGCCCGCATGCTGTTCGTCATGACCGTGAGCGCCCCGAGTTCCATGCCGGTCGGGCCGATCGTCGTCCAGTGCGAGGAGACGCGGTTCATCTCCATCATCAGCACCCTGATCAGCTGTGCCCGGGCCGGGGCGGCCAGACGCAGCAGCTGCTCCACAGCCAGGCAGTACACCGTCTCGTTGAAGAAGGACGACAGATAGTCGGCCCGCGTCAGAAACGTCACGCCCTGCGTCCAGGTACGGAACTCGGTGTTCTTCTCGATGCCGGTGTGCAGATACCCCACCACCGGACGGCAGTCGGTGATCGTCTCGCCCTCCAGCTCCAGGACGAGGCGCAGTACGCCGTGCGAGGACGGGTGCTGTGGTCCGAAGTTGACCACGATGCGGTCCTCATTGACGTCGCTGAGCACGTCGTCCCAATCGCCGCCCGTGACGTTGTAGACGGTGCCCTCGGTCGTCTTTCGTGACGGGGAGTAGACGTCACTCACAGCGACCCCCGGCGCGATGAGCGCTCGCGCGATGAGCCGCGACGCGGCCGCGCCGACATCCGCCGGGCGCGACGAGGACGGTCATCGGTACGCCCTTCGCTCATCCGGCGGCGGGATCGTCGCGCCCTTGTACTGCACCGGGATTCCGCCGAGCGGGTAGTCCTTGCGCTGCGGGAAGCCGTCCCAGTCGTCGGGCATGAGGATGCGGGTGAGTGCCGGGTGGCCGTCGAAGATGATGCCGTACATGTCGTACGTCTCGCGCTCCTGCCAGTCGGCCGTGGGGTACACCGGCGTGACCGACGGAACGTGCGGGTCCTCGACGCTGACCTCCGTCTCGAGGCGGATACGCCGGCGGAACGTCATCGAGGTGAAGTGATAGACCGCGTGCAGCCGGTGCACCTGGCCGAGGTAGTCGACCCCCGAGACGCTCGACAGCAGTTCGAAGCGCAGCGCCGGATCGTCGCGCAGCACCCGCGCGAGCCTGCGCACGTGCTCGCGGGCGACGTGCAGGGTGAGCTCGCCGCGGTCGACGACGATCTTGGTCACCGCCTGGTCGAACTGCGGGTAGGCGCTCGCCAGCGCGTCGACGAGTTCGTCGAAGTAGCCGCCGTACGGGCGTTGTGCGGCGGGCGGCTCCCAGGCCTGGCGCACCAGGCCGCCGTATCCGGAGGTGTCGCCGGTGCCCTCGACCCCGAACATGCCGTGCTGCGGTGCCGGCAGGTCGCCCGGCGTCTCGCGGAAGACGGTCGCCTTCTCGATGTCCTGCGCCGCCTGATCGGGAGCTTGCTCGGTCGGCTCGGTCGGCTCGGTCGGCTCGGTCATCTCGCAAACCTTTGCGTAGACGGGATGAGCTCGACCTTCTGGTCGGCTAGCCGCTTGGCGCGCTTCGGGCCGAGCGGCTCATTCATGATCTTGTGGTGCAGTTTGAGCACTGCGTCGATGAGCATCTCGGGACGGGGCGGGCAGCCGGGCAGGTACATGTCGACCGGCACGAC
>JBKPQY010000183.1:0-6323 GCA_046734315.1 Actinomycetota bacterium
GAGCCGGAGCCGATCTACAGCCCGCCCCCGCCGACGGTGTCGCCCGAGGAGCAAGCCGAGTTCCGCCGCCCGGCCGACACCGACGCCGAATTCGCCCCGCTGCCCGGCGAGCGCATCCCGCCTGCGCACCGCATCGTCGCACCGCCCGTCTCGCCCGCGCTCACCCGCGACTACGGACGACCGGCCGGTGCGGGCGCGTTCGACCCCGAGCCGGGCAGCCGTATCAACCCGCGCGGGCGCGAACCCGAATCGCCGTGGTGGAAGCCTGATGCGCGACGCGACCCGTGGCGCGATCCGCGTTCACCGTTCTGGCTGGGGCGTCCTGCCGTGTTCGCCGGCGGGCGGCCGTCGCAGCTGCCGCCCGAGGAGGACGCGGAGCAGGGCGAGGAGCTCCCCGCGGAGGAGGAGCTTGCGCCCGAACCGGTCAGGGCGGTGCGCACCGGCCCGTTTGGGCTGAGCGCCCTTGTGCTGGCCCTGGTGGTCGCCCTCGTCGCGGGAGCGCTGGGCGGCGGCGCCGGGTACTGGTTCGCAACGCGGGCGCACAGCGCCCTGCACAACGGCGACCTCAGGCTCGCGAAGACGGGCACACCCGCCAACCGTCCACCCGGCTCGGTCGCGGACATCGTCCAGCGTGTTTCGCCGACGGTCGTCTCGATCGAGGAGCGCACCGACCAGGTCGACGGGGTGGGGGCCGGCGTGGTGGTCGACAAGGCGGGCTACATCCTCACCAACAACCACGTCATCGAGGACGCCGCGATCGGCCACGGCGACATCTGGGTGACCTTTGACGACAAGTCACGGGTCACGGCCCGCGTGGTCGGCCGCGATACGAAGACCGACCTGGCGGTGATCAAGGTAGCCAAGTCGAAGCTGACCGTCGCCTCGCTGGGCGACTCGAGCAAACTCGCCGTCGGTGACCCGGTGATCGCGATCGGCTCCCCACTGGGCTTGCGGGGCACGGTCACCAGCGGCATCGTGTCCGCCCTCGACCGGCCGCTCCCGGAGGGCAGTGATCCGAACGACCCGGTGATCAACGCAATCCAGACCGACGCGTCGATCAACCCGGGCAACTCCGGCGGCGCGCTCGTTGACGCGTCAGGGGCGATCATCGGCATCAACACCGCGAACCTGTCGGAGTCGGTGCTGCAGGGCGGCCCCAACGAAGGCGTCGGTCTGGGTTTCGCCATCCCGATCAACGAGGCGCGGCCTATCGCGGAATCGCTGATCCACAGCGGCAAAGTCGTGCACGCGACGATCGGACTCCAGGCCCGTAGCGCCAGCACCACTGACGGTGTTCACGAGGGGGCGTATGTCAGCCAGGTGCAGCCGGAAGGTCCGGCCGACCAGGCAGGCCTGAAGGCGGGCGATGTCATCACTGTTGTCGACTCGACGCTGATCGAATCGTCCTATCGGCTCACCGTCGTCGTGCTGGCGCACCAGCCTGGCGACAAGGTGAAGGTGCGCTACTACCGTGGCGTCAAGAAGTTCGACGTCACCGTGACGTTGGGCGCGGACTAGGGCTGATCGTCAATGTTCAACATCGGGCCGTGGGAGCTGCTGGTACTCGCGTTCGTCGGTGTCATCGTGCTCGGCCCGGAGCGGTTGCCAGGCCTTGCCCGCGACGCTGCGAACGTGCTCCGCCAACTGCGTGACATGGCCACAGGTGCCCGCAACCAGCTGAAGAACGAACTCGGCCCGGAGTTCTCCGATGTCGACCTACAGGCGCTGCGGGACCTGCGTGGCCTGAACCCGAGGACCGCGATTTCGCGGGCCCTACTCGGGGACGACGGGGACGCCGGCGTCGCGGCGACCCCGCCGCCGGCCGCACCGGAACCGCCGCCGCCGCCCCGTCCGGCTGCACAGCAGCCGCTCGGCCGAGGCGACAAGGCTCCCTTCGACGAAGACGCAACTTAGAGCGGAAGCCAAGCCGAGGAAGCGCAACCACAGCGCGATGAGCGCTTGCGCGAAGAGCCCCGCCGCCGCGACGCGGCCCGCGCCGAAGGCGCGGAGCGAAACCGCGGTTCCACCCGAGCGGAGCGAGTGGTGGGGACGCGGGCTCGCCCAGGCGGGATGGGCTATCGGGCTGGGCTGAGGCCGAGCGAGCGGCCGACGAGGCTGTGCTGCCGGGCCGCGAGCGCGTCGGCGATGCGTCCGTACGCCTGCGCGGCCGGCGAATCAGGGTGGCTGAGGACGACCGGAGCGCCCGCGTCCCCGCCCTCGCGCACGTGCTGGTCGATCGGCACGTGCCCGAGCAACGGCACTCGGGTTCCGGTGGCGGCGGCGAGCGAGTCGGCGACCGACTGTCCGCCGCCGGCGCCGAACAGCTCCATGCGGGTGCCGTCGGGCAGGTCGAGCCAGCTCATGTTCTCGACCACGCCGGCTATTTGCTGGTGTGTCTGCAGCGCGATCGAGCCGGCCCGCTCGGCCACCTCGCGGGCGGCGAGCTGTGGGGTGGTCACCACGAGCAGCTCCGCGGACGGGACGAGCTGGGCGACCGAGATCGCGATGTCGCCCGTGCCCGGGGGCAGGTCCATGAGCAGCACGTCGAGATCGCCCCAGAACACGTCGGCAAGGAACTGCTGAAGCGCGCGGTGCAGCATCGGCCCGCGCCACACGACCGCGGTGTTCCCCGGGGTGAACATCCCGATCGAGATGACCCGCACGTCGTGCGCCACCGGTGGCATGATCATCTGCTCGACCTGGGTCGGCTTGCCGGTGACCCCGAGCATCCGGGGCACCGAGAAGCCGTAGATGTCGGCGTCCAGCACGCCGACCGTCAGGCCGCGGGCGGCCAGCGCGACGGCGACGTTCACCGTGACGGAGGACTTGCCCACCCCGCCCTTGCCGGACGCGATGGCGTAGACACGGGTGCGCGAGCCGGGCTGCGCGAACGGGATCTGGTTCACCGGCGCGTCGCCGCGCAACTGCTGGCGCAGCTCCGCCCGCTGTGCGTCACTCATCACGTCGAGCTCGACGTCGACGGCGGTGATGCCTGACACGCGGGAGACGGCCGCTGTGACGTCGCGCGTCAGCCGATCCTTCATCGGGCACCCCGGCACGGTGAGCAATACAGCCACGCGGGCGCGCCCGTCCGGTGCGATGTCGACCGAGGCCACCATGTTGAGCTCGGTGATCGGCTTGCGGATCTCCGGGTCGAGCACCGTGGCCAGGGCGGAGATCACATCGTCGCGACTGGGAGGGGACACGCCTCCGATCGTACGTGCGAGGCATGCGCGGGGTCTGCACCGAAACATATCGCCTTAACCGCGACACTAGGATCGTCGGGTGTGAGCGACGCTTGCGGAGGGAAACGGGGGCGCGCGCCGCTAGGCGTGCTCGGGGCGACCCGCCTGTCTGCGAAGAGAAGGGTCGAGTGTTGACGCGAACCGAGCAACCGCTTCGCGCCACGGACTGGCGCATCGCCGCGTGGCGGGCGTTCCTGCGGGCACACGCGTCGGTGCTGCGGAAGCTGGAGCGCGATCTCGTCAACGAGACCGGAATGCCGTTGGGCTGGTACGACGTACTCGTACAGCTCACCGAGGCACCCGGACGACGGCTGCGCATGGCCGACCTCGCCGACAAGGTGCTGCTGTCCCGTTCCGGGCTGACGCGACTGATCGACCGAATGGAGTCCGACGGCCTGGTCGCCCGCGAGCCGTATCCGGGTGACGCGCGCGGGCTGTACACCGTCCTGACCCCGCTCGGCTACGAGAAGCTGCGCGCCGCCGCTCCGACACACCTCGCCGGTGTGCAGGCCTACTGGCTGTCGAAGTTCTCCGACCGAGAACTGCACGACCTGCACATGCTCCTGGGCCGGCTCGCTCCGGAGCCGGTCAGCGTCGAAAGCGAGGCCGACACCTGCCCGTGACCATGAGCGACGCTTGCGGAGCGAATCAGCCGTGCGCGCCGACGGCGCGCTCGACAACGAACGACCCGGGCGAGCAGGCGCGACACTGGCCGCATCCGGTCTTTGTCGGGACCGACCTGTTGCGTGCCCGCTATGTCACGCACCGGTTCGGGCGCCACCGCCACGCGCAGTACACGTTCGCCACGGTGACCGCCGGCGTCGAGGACTTCGAGTACCGCGGCATGGTGCACCACGTCGTGCCCGGTGCGGTGGCGCTGGTCGATGCGGAGACCGTGCACACCGGCGAGCCGGGAATCGACGGCGGCTGGCGATACGAGGTGCTCTACGCCGATGTCGAGTTGGTCCGCAACCTGGCCGGCGGGGTGCGGCCGAGCTTCGCGGACCCGGTCGTGCGTGACGCCGAAGCGGTGGCTGCCCTGCGCCGGGCGCACGAGGCCTCGGCGGGACCCGATCGGCTGGCTGCCTCGGCGCTCACCCGTGAGCTGATCGAGCTCCTGGTGCGCCGCTACGGCCGTCCGGCGCCGGCGACGGCGACGCCTGATCTCGGCGCCCGCCCGGTCCGCGAATGTGCCGCCCTACTGCGCGAGCGGCTGGTCGACCCACCGAGCGTCGACGAGCTGGCGGAGTTCGCAGGATGCAGCCCGTTTGCGCTCACCCGCGCATTCCGCCGGCATGTCGGGCTGCCGCCGCACGCATATCTCACGCAGTGCCGCGTCGACCGTGCCCGCGTCCTGCTCGGCTCCGGCCAGGATGTGGCGAGCACAGCGTTCGCTGTCGGGTTCGCCGACCAGGCGCACCTGACCCGGCACTTCCGCCGACACGTCGGCGTCCCTCCCGGGCGGTTCGCGCGCGAGCGCAGGAACGTTCAAGAATCCGGAGAACCTGCCGCCTAGCGTCCGAACGTGTGCTGGAGGAGAGCCGGCGCGCCGCAGTGCGCGACTCGCTGGGCGTGGGCCTCGCGGTCGGCGCGTACGGCGTGGCGTTCGGAGCCGCATCGGTGGCGGCCGGGCTGTCTGTGCTGCAGACCAGCTTGCTGTCGTTGCTGGCGTTTACGGGTGGGACGCAGTTCGCTGTCGTAGGCGTAGTGAGCGGGGGTGGGACGCTCGGCACGGCGCTCGGCGGCGGGCTGCTGCTCGGCGCCCGCAACACGCTGTACGCCATGCGGCTGGCGCCGCTGCTGCGAGTGCGCGGCCTGCGGCGGTTCGTCGCGGCACAGGGGACGATCGACGAGTCGACCGCGATGGCAGTGGCGCGCCGCGATCCGGCCGTCGCCCGGGTGGCGTTCTGGTGGACGTTCGCCGGGATCTACGTGTGCTGGAACGCGACGACGCTAGCCGGGGCGGTCGGGGCGCAGGCGCTGGGCGATCCGGCGAAGTTCGGGCTGGATGCGGTTGTGCCGGCGGCGTTCCTGGCCCTACTGGCGCCTCGGCTGCGCGACGGCGAGGAGCGGGAAGGGACCGCGGAACGCGACCATCGGGAACGAGACCACCACGCGATGAGATACAGCAGGCGGATAAGTCTGCGCATTGCCGCCGGTGCGGCTCTGATCGCGCTGGCGCTGATCCCGGTCGCGCCGCCTGGTGTCCCTGTGCTGGCGGCCGCGGCAGCGGTTCTGCTGGCTGGGCGGCTGCGGTGAATCTGTGGGTGCTCGTGCTGGCCACGGCGGGCGGCTGCTACGCGCTCAAGGTGGCCGGGTATCTGGTGCCGGCGCGGTTCCTCGATGCGCCACAGGTGCGCCGCCTCGTCGAGTTGCTGCCGGTCGCGCTGCTGGCCGCCTTGGTGGTCGTCGAGGCAGTGGCATCCGGCCGGCACCTGCAGTGGGACGCGGCCCGGCTGGCCGGCTTCGGTGCCGGGGCGGTGGCGGTTTGGCGGCGCGCCCCGTTCCTCGCCGTGGTCGTGACCGCCGCAGTGGTGGCCGCTGCCGTGCGGCAACTCTAGGACGGTGCCTGTTCGCGGGCACCGTCGAGCCGGGACAGCTCGGCACGCAGGAAATCGCGGGTCACCACATCGCCGAGGGCCAGCCGTACCGCGGCCACCTCCCGGGCGAGGTACTCGAGGTCGGCCTTGGCCTGGCGGTCCTGTCGCCGGTCCTCCTCGAGGTTGATCCGGTCCCGGTCGTCCTGCCGGTTCTGCGCGAGCAGGATCAGCGGCGCCGAGTAGGACGCCTGCAGCGACAGCAACAGGGTCAGGAACAGGAACGCGTACGGGTCGAAGTGCCAATGCTTGGGCGTCAGGGTGTTCCAGCAGATCCACAAGATGATCACTATCGTCTGAAAGATCAGGTAGCGTCCGGTGCCGAGGAAGCGGGCGACTCTCTCGGTCCACTGGCCGAACGCCTCGGGGTCGATCCGCGGCGGGCGCAGTCCCCGCGGCTCCCGCGGCTGGTCGAGGCGGTCCCGACGCTCAGCCATGGCCGTCGCTCCCGGCGATCACGTCGCGCCAGTCCTCGGGCAGC
>JBKPQY010000184.1:0-28623 GCA_046734315.1 Actinomycetota bacterium
GGCACCCCTCAGCGTCCTGAGCGCTACCCGGCCCAGGCGATCGGGCAGTCGGGCATCGGGTCACCGTCCGCAGACCTCGGCACACCGGCTGCCGACGTCGTGGTGGCACGCGCCCACCACGGCTCCGTGTCGCGCGAGCAGCGGGTCCTCGTCGAGGAGGAGCTCAAGGCTGGCCGGCTGCCCGCAGTCGTCGCGACGTCGTCACTCGAGCTCGGTATCGACATGGGTGCCGTCGACCTGGTCGTGCAGGTCGAGGCTCCCCCGTCGGTGGCGTCCGGGCTGCAGCGCATCGGCCGCGCCGGGCATCAGGTGGGTGCTGTGTCACGCGGTGTGATCTTTCCGAAGTACCGGGGCGACCTCGTCGAGTGCGCGGTCGTCGCCGAGCGGATGCGCGACGGTGCGATCGAGGCGATGCGCTACCCCCGCAACCCGCTCGACGTCCTGGCTCAGCACATCGTGTCGATGGTCGCCATGGACGAGCTGACCGTCGACGACGTCGAGGCGCTCGTGCGCCGCGCAGCTGCGTTCGCCGGGCTGCCCCGGTCGGCCCTCGAGGCGGTGCTCGACATGCTGGCCGGGCGCTATCCCTCCGACGCCTTCGCCGAGCTGCGACCCCGGCTGGTGTGGGATCGGCTCACGGGGGTTCTGCGCGCTCGGCCCGGCGCGCAGCGGCTGGCCGTGACGAGCGGCGGCACGATCCCCGACCGCGGCCTGTTCGGCGTGTTCCTTGCCGGCGCGGACGGTCCGGGCCGGCGGGTGGGCGAGCTCGACGAGGAGATGGTGTACGAGTCCCGGGTCGGCGATGTGTTCCTGCTCGGGTCGTCCTCGTGGCGCATCGAGGACATCACCCACGACCGCGTGCTTGTCACCCCGGCGCCCGGCGAAATCGGCCGGATGCCGTTCTGGAAGGGCGACGCGCCCGGGCGTCCTGTCGAGCTGGGCCGGGCGCTCGGAGCCTTCATGCGAGAGGTGTCCACCGTGGACGCGCAGGCCGCCCTGCACCGGGCGCAGGCAGCCGGCCTCGACGAATGGGGAGCCGCCAACCTGCTCGCGTACCTTCGCGAGCAGCACGACGCCACCGGGGCGCTGCCCGACGACCGCACCGTCCTGGTCGAGCGGTTCCACGACGAGCTCGGCGACTGGCGCCTCGTCGTGCACTCGCCGTTCGGCGCGCCGGTGAACGCCCCGTGGGCGCTGGCGATCAGCGCGCGGCTGCGTGAGCGCTACGGCATCGAGGTGCAGTCGATGCACAGCGACGACGGGATCGTGGTGCGCCTGCCCGACACCGACGCCGAACCTCCGGGTGCCGACCTGGCGGTGTTCGACGCGGCTGAGATCGAGGCGATGGTGACGGCCGAGCTGGGTGGCTCGGCAGTGTTCGCGTCCCGGTTCCGCGAGTGCGCCGCCCGGTCGCTACTGCTCCCCCGGCGCGACCCACGGCGGCGCACGCCCCTGTGGCAACAGCGCCAGCGGGCCAACCAGCTGTTGCAGGTGGCGAGCGAATACGGCGACTTCCCGGTCACGCTCGAGGCGATGCGCGAATGCCTGCAGGACGTTTTCGACGTGCCGGGGCTGGCCGGGCTCATGCGCGAGCTGGCGTCTCGGACCGTCCGCCTCGTCGAGGTCGAGACCCGCGAAGCGTCACCGTTCGCCCGGTCGCTGCTGTTCGGGTACGTCGGCATGTTCCTGTACGAAGGCGACGCGCCGTTGGCCGAACGGCGCGCGCAGGCGCTGTCGCTGGACAACGCGCTGCTCGCCGAGCTGCTCGGGTCCACGGACCTGCGCGAGCTGCTCGACGCCGACGCAATCGCGGCGGTCGAGGCGGAGCTGTCGCGGCTGGCGCCCGGGCGGCACGCTCACGGCGTCGACGCCGTGCACGACCTGCTGCGCGGGATCGGCGACCTGAGCACCGCGGAGGCGCTGGCGCGCGGGGCGACGCCCCAGGACCTCGCGGCGCTCGAGGAGCAGCGGCGCGCGATACGGGTGCGCATTGCGGGCGATGAGCACTGGCTGGCGATCGAAGACGCCGGCCGGGTCCGCGACGCGCTCGGCACGGCCCTCCCGGTCGGCGTTCCGGAGACGTTCACCGAGCCGGTGCGTGACCCGCTCGGTGATCTGGTGGCGCGCTATGCCCGCACGCACGGGCCGTTCCACACCGCCGACGTGGCGGCGCGTCTCGGCCTCGGTCCGGCGGTGGTCGCTGCGACCCTGGACCGGCTGCGCGCATCGGGGCGGCTGCTTTCGGGCGAGTTTCGCCCAGGCGGCATCGGCGCCGAGTGGTGCGACGCCGAGGTGCTGCGGCTGATCCGGCGGCGCTCGCTGGCGGCGCTGCGCCGCGAGGTCGAGCCCGTGCCGGCCGACGCGCTGGCCCGGTTCCTGCCGGCGTGGCAGGGCGTCACCGGTCGGCGGCTGCGCGGCGCGGACGGACTGCTTCGTGCGGTGGAGCAACTCGCCGGCGTCCCGTTGCCGGCCAGTGCGCTCGAATCGCTGGTGCTGCCCAGCCGGGTCGACGGCTACTCCCCTGCTCTGCTCGACGAGCTGACCCTGGCCGGCGAGGTGCTGTGGGCCGGCGCGGGGGCGCTGGCCGGCAACGACGGCTGGATCGCGCTGGCTCCCGCTGACGGGGCATCGTTGCTGCTCACTGCGCCCGTCCCACCGCCCGACGGCACGGCCCATAACGCGCTGCTCGCCGCTCTGGACGGCGATCAGGCGCTGTTCTTCCGGCCGCTCGCCGACCGCGTCGACGCCACCGATGCCGACCTCGCACAGGCCGTGTGGGACCTGGTCTGGGCCGGCTGGCTCACCAACGACACGATCGCGCCACTGCGAGCGCTGCTCGGCGGGGGCACGCGCACCGCGCACTCCCGGCGCGCCCGTCCGCCGCGTGCCCGCTACGGCCGCTATGCGGGGTTGACGCCGGCCCGGCCGGCATCGGCCACCCCGGCGACGATGGCTGGACGGTGGTCGCGGCTGCCGACCCGGGAGCTCGACGCGACCCGCCGCGCCATGGCCGCGGCCGAAACGCTGCTCGACCGCCACGGTGTGATCACGAGGGGTGCGGTTACCGCCGAGCGACTACCCGGCGGCTTTGCGGCGGTCTATCCCGTGCTCAAGGCGGCCGAAGAGTCCGGCCGTGCCCGACGCGGCTACTTCGTCGAGGGACTGGGCGCCGCGCAGTTCGCCCTCCCCGGCGCAGTCGACCGGCTGCGTATACAGGCTCGGGACGACAGCGCGGCCCCGGCGCTCGTGCTCGCCGCGACGGACCCCGCCAATCCCTACGGCGCGGCGCTGCCCTGGCCGGAACGACCGGCAGAAGACGACGGCAGACGCGGCCATCAGCCGGCCCGGAAGGCCGGAGCGCTGGTCGTGCTGGTCGGCGGGCGGTGCGTGCTGTACGTCGAGCGCGGCGGGCGCACGCTGCTCAGCTTCAGCGACGATGGGGCGATGCTGCAGCCGGCGGCCGACGCCCTGGCACTCGCCGTCCGCGACGGTGCGCTCGGCAAGCTTTCCGTCGAGCGAGCCGATGGCACGCCCGTGGTCGCGTCGCCGTTGGGCGAGGCGCTGGAGGCGGCCGGCTTCCGGCCGACCCCACGTGGCCTACGGTTGCGCGCCTGAACCCATGCCAGAAGGGGACACAGTGTGGCTCACCGCCAGGCGGCTGCACGACGCCCTCATGGGACGGGTTGTCACGACATTCGACCTGCGGGTGCCCGAACTCGCGACACGCGATCTGGCGGGCGACACGGTCCGGGAGGTGGTCGCACGCGGAAAACGCATCTTGATCCGGTTCGCGGGCGGCCTCACGCTGCACAACCACCTGCGCATGGACGGCTCGTGGCACATTGTCGCGACCGGGCGCCGGCCGAGCGCATTGCCCGAGCACCTGATCCGCGCACTGATCGGCAACGACACGTGGACCGCCGCCGGCTACCGGGTTCACGACCTGCGCCTCGTGCGTGCCGCGGACGAGCATCAACTCGTCGGTCATCTCGGCCCGGATCTGCTCGGCCCGGACTGGGATCCGGATACGGCGGTCGATCGGCTACGCGGTCAGACCGACCGGCCGGTCGGTGAGGCGTTGCTCGACCAGCGCAACCTCGCCGGCATCGGCAACCTGTACAAGTGCGAGACGCTGTTCATCGAGCGCACCAACCCGTGGACGCCGGTGGGGGACGTCGCCAACCTAGATCGCATCGTCGTAACCGCCCAGCGGCTCATGCGCGTCAACCGCGACCATCCCGAGCAGTCCACCACGGGCCTGCCGGGCCGCGGCCGCGAGCATTGGGTATACCGGCGCGCCGGCGTGGCCTGCTACCGCTGCCGTACGCCGATCCGCCACGCGATGCAGGGCGCACCGCCCTACCAGCGCGATACGTTCTGGTGCCCGGCCTGCCAGCCCGCAGGGTGAGCACTCGCCATCCACCCCCCGCGACCGGGTCAGGCCTGGTCCGGCGCCTTGCTCGCCTCGTTGGGAACGGCGGAGGTCGAGGGCGACTGCGAACCGATCGCGGGTCGCTCACCGCCCTCCACCGCTTGCGGTCCGGACGTGCCGGCCTTCTCGGCATCGAGCGAGGCGCGGATCTCCTGCAGCCTCGCGGACCCCTTGAGGTTGACGGTCGCGCGTTCTATCTCGAGCTTGCGTCCGGCCACCGAGTCCTGCGCCAGCTCGGCCTGGCCCAGCGCCACCGAATAGCGCTGCTCGATCTTGTCGCGGACTTCGCCGAGCGTCGGGACGTTCGAGGGCGCCGCCAGCTCACTCATCTGCTGCAGGGACTTCGACACGGCCTCCTGCATCTTGGCCTGCTCGAGCTGAGTGAGCAGCTTCGTGCGTTCGGCCAGCTGCTGCTCCAACCGCATCTCGTTGGTCTTGACCGCCTCGCGGGCCTGCGCGGCCGCCTGCAGCGACTGGTCGTGCAGCGACTTCAGGTCCTGGACCGACTGCTCGGCGGAGACAAGCTGGTTCGCCAGCGCCTGCGCCGTTTGCTCGAAATCCGCCGCCTTCTCCGCATCCCCGCTGGCGCGCGCCTGATCGGCGAGTACGAGTGCCTGACGCGCCTGTGCCTGAAGCGTCTCGACCTGGCCCAGCTGCCGGTCGAGCTTCATCTCCAACTGCCGCTGATTACCGATGACGCTGGCGGCCTGTCGTGTCAGCGCCTGGTGCTGCTGTTGCGCCTCGGCGATCGCCTGCTGAATCTGGATCTTCGGGTCAGCCTTCTCGTCGACTTTGGCGCCGAACCATGCCGAGAAGTACTTCCACGCCCGCACGAACGGATTGGGCTTGGCCATCGTCGACGCCTCCGGATGCTCACAACTGGACTGATCAACCCATCATGCTGCTTACATCGTCTCGACGTGTGGGCGGTGCGGCAAGTTCCGTCGTTCAGGCAGACGCTGCGCGCGCCCCTGCGGGAGCATCGGGCAGGCCGGCGACGAGCACCTCCACGTCTGCGGCGATCACATCCGGTGTCGACGGCGACACAACATGTGAGGCGAGCCAGCGCAGCACGAGGTCCGCACCACCGCGCTCGGCCTCGACGAGAGCCGCAAATACGGCATCACGGGCCCGCCCCCATCCCGCGGCGTTGGCATCGACGCGGGCGAGCGCGGTCAGGGTCGCCGGTTCGCGGCGCGCCAGTGCGCGCAGCACCGGCTGCTCGGACAGCGCGGTCGCCGTGGCGTCCAGTGCTTCGGGCAGCGGACGGCCGGCGACCCGATCTATCAGCTGGTCGATTTCGTCCGTGAGCAGCGCCGACAGCACTGCCTCGCGGGTGCGGAAGTGGTTGTAGAGCGTGGCCTTCGCAACTCCTGCCGCACTGGCCACCTGTGCCATGGTGATCTTCGTCCCGCTTGCCTCGACCGCACGCCGGGCACCCACAAGCAAGGCGGCACGGGTGCGATTCATGGCATTGCCGGCCCGCGTCCGTGTGCCCGTCACCCGTACCGGCGCCGCGGACGCGTCCTGGAGTGGCGCCGCCGTCGGGCGGAAAAGCGTGTCGATGAGCGGGTCGGAGCCCATGTCGAGGACGCTACCGCCTCGGACACGCACCGCCGCGGTGACGCGCGGATCCTCGCGGTGCGCGCTCGCGCTGAGAGCCCGGCCGGCGCAGGACTACGCGGCGACGGGCCCGAGCGCTCGCGCCTGGGGCCCGCGCGAGTCTTCGGGCGACGGGTTCAGCCGAGCGTGGTCGGTGCCGGGCGCGTGGCGGAGACGCACCGCAAGCTTCTCCTCGCGACGCAGCGTGTCGGTAACCTCACGGAACAGCTCTGACAGTTCGACGTCGAGGGCACCGCAGATCGCGGCGAGCAGTTCGGACGACGGCTCCTTCTGCCCGCGCTCGACCTCGGACAGATATCCGAGACTCACGCGCGCACTGGACGAAACCTCGCGTAGCGTGCGCCGCTGGCGTAACCGCAGCCCACGGAGGGTCTCGCCAACCACTTGTCGTAGCACAGCCATGGTGGGAAACCCCCTTCACGATTCGATCCGGCATGAGCGCCGCCGGATGCAAATCACGTTACCTGCCGCTGCGGACAGCCACGTCTGTGGCCCTGGTTCTCCGCTCACAGCGAACGTAACGCTGTAATCGCGGCGGCGCATTCCCTTTTGAGGATGTCGAGCATGGCTTCGACGGCGGCGGCGCGGATCGCGGCGCGATCGCCGCCGAAGTTGCGCTCGGCGACCGTCTCGTCGGCGGGGCCCGCGAGCGCCAGGAACACCGTGCCGACCGCCTTGCCTTCCTGCGGATCGGGTCCGGCCACTCCGGTGACGCCCAGGCCGTACGTTGCGCCGAGCCGGGTGCGGGCCCCGCGAGCGAGTGCGAGCGCGACATCCGGGTCGACAGCACCGCGCGCGTCCAACAGCTGGGTCGGCACCCCCGCGAGGGCTGCCTTGAGCTCGGTGGCGTACACGACGAGGCCACCGCGGACGGTCAGGCTTGCGCCGGCCGTCGCAGTAAGCGCCGCGGTGAGCAGCCCGCCGGTGAGCGACTCGGCAATCGCCACCGTGGCGCCGAGTTCGCGCAGGTCGGCGTGCAGGCGGGCCAGCTCGATCGCGTGGTCGCTCATGTGGCCGCCCGTGTGGTCCGGCGCAGCCGCAATGCCCGGGCCACATAGTCGACGCCGGTGATCAACGCCAGGACCACGGCGGCCCCCATCACGACCACGGCCACCACGTGCAGCCAGCCGGACAGCGGCAGGACGTAGAGCCCGATCGCGACGCCCTGCAGCAGCGTCTTGACCTTGCCACCTCGGCTTGCCGGGATGACACCGTGCCGGATCACCCAGAACCGCAGCAAGGTCACCCCGACCTCACGGATGAGGATCACCACCGTCACCCACCAGGGCAGCTCGCCGAGCGCGGACAGCCCCACCAGTGCCGTCCCCACCAGGGCCTTATCCGCTATGGGGTCGGCGAGCTTTCCGAACTCGGTGACAAGGCCGCGCTTGCGGGCCAGCTCGCCGTCGAGCCGGTCGGTGACGGAGGCGAGGACGAAGACCACACACGCCCAGATGCGCCAGACCGTGTCCTGGCCGTCATCGTGGAACAGCAGAATGGCGAAGACCGGTACGAGCAGCAGCCGCAGCACGGTCAGCGCATTGGCAACGTTCCACGCCGATACAGAGCTGGGCGCCTCGGCGATCGGGTCATCGGCCAACGCAGCGGCCTTCACCGGCACGGGACCGCGGTCAGATCGACGCCGTCGGTGCCGGTGACGGCCGCGGTGACGAGATCACCGGGGCACGCACCGGGAACCTCGGTGACGCCGTCGTCGGGACCCTGATGAGCGGCGCGGCCGACGCTCGCCTGCTCGATCAGCACCTGCACGGTCTCGCCGATGCGCTCGGCGGCCCGCTGCGCGACGAGCTCGTCCACGAGTGTCGCGACATGCTCGACGCGAGCCGCCACCTCATCGGCATCGAGCTTGCCGTCGAAGTCGGCCGCGGCCGTCCCTTCCTCGTCGGAATAGCCGAATACCCCGATGGCGTCGAGGTCGGCGAGTCCGAGGAAACGCTCCAGTTCGGAGACGTCGGCCTCGGTCTCGCCGGGAAAGCCGACGATCACGTTGCTGCGCGCGCCGAGGTCGGGGGCAAGCGCTCGAGCCCGGGCGAGCAGCCCCACGAACGCCTCGGTGGAGCCGAACCGCTTCATCCTGCGCAGCACGGGGGCACTGGCGTGCTGGAACGACAGGTCGAAGTAGGCGGCCACCCCAGGCGTCGTCGCGATCACCTCGACGAGCGATGGCCGTAGCTCGGCCGGCTGCAGGTACGACACCCTGATCCGCTCGACACCGTCGAGGCCGGCGAGCTGCGGCAGGAGCGTCTCGAGCGCACGCAGATCGCCGAGGTCCTTTCCGTAGGACGTGGAGTTCTCGCTGACCAGCACCAGCTCGCGGGCTCCCGTCGAGGCCAGCCAGCGCGCCTCGGCGAGCACCTCGCTCGGCGGACGCGACACGAACGCGCCGCGAAACGACGGGATCGCACAGAACGAGCAGCGACGGTCGCACCCGGACGCGAGCTTGACGTACGCGACCGGGGCATTGGAAAGACGGCGGCGGGAACTCGGCACCCAGGCGTGTCCCGGCACCGCAACGTCGGCAACGGCAGCCGGGCGGCGTGCGGGCGTCACCGGCAGCAAGCTGCGCCGATCGCGCGGGGTGTGCGGGCGGACCGGCCGGCCGGCGACGACGTCGTCGAGCCGCGCGGCAATGTCCGCGTAGGAGTCGAACCCCAGGACCGCATCCGCCTCGGGCAGCGACTCGGCGAGCTCCGCGCCGTACCTCTCGGCGAGGCAGCCGACCGCGACCACCCTCTTGCCGGTGTCCGCGGCGCCCAGGACCGTGTCGATGGAGTCTTTCTTCGCCGAGTCGACGAAGCCGCACGTGTTGATCACGATCACGTCGGCTGCGTCGACGTCACCGAGCGCCCACCCCCTGGCGTCCAGGCGGGCAGCCAGCTCCTCGGAGTCGACCTCGTTGCGCGCACACCCCAGGGTGATCAACGCAGCGGTCGGCACCTTCGAAGGGTACCCGCGCGCCGGTGCAGCGGATTGCGGCCGCCACTGCGTCCAGTCCAATGTGACCCGGACAAGAGCGCCGATCGATGCGCGGAGGGATGCCGTGGACGCAGGCACTGTGACGCTGACGGCATTCGCCGGCGAGCACTCGATCGGCCTGACCCGGTTCGCATACGTGCTGACCGGTGATCGGCAGCTTGCCCAGGACCTGGTGCAGGACTGTCTGCTCGCCCTGTACCGCCGATTCGGCGAGACCCTGCCGCTGGGTGCGCCACTGGCTTATGCGCGCAAGACGATCACCAACGGATACGTGAGCAAGTTGCGGCGGCTGTCGAGTGCTGAGCTGATCACCGACATCGTGCCGGATCGACCGCTGCCGCCGGCCGACGCCACCGACCAGGATGCCGTGTGGCGGGTGCTCGCCACGCTCCCGCAGCGGCAACGCGCGGTGCTCGTTCTGCGCTACTACGTCGACCTGCCCGATGCCGAGATCGCGCAGACCATGGGTTGCCGGGAAGGGACGGTACGCAGCTTGGCTGCACGTGCCTTCGCTGCGCTGCGGGAACACCCGGCACTCGCCACGGACGCAGAGGAACGCCAGACATGAACGACCAGCAACTCGAGGCCGAGGTGCGCAGGTCTCTCGCGCGACACGCCGCCACGATCGACGCCGGGCCGGGATGGCCGCCCGAGGACGAGGTGCTCGCGCCGCACCGTGCCGGCCGAGGCGTCGTATGGTGGCCGATCGCGGCCGCGATTGTGGCCGTCCTGGCGGTGATCGGCGTCGTGGTCGCGATCCGTCACGTCGCGTCCGATCGGCACCGCCCGGCCAACCCGGTCACAGTTACCCGCACGGCGTGCACGACCGTTCTGCCGCAGCAGTGGCAACATGCGATCGACGCGGGAACGCTGATCGACGCGATGGTCTGGGGTGTCGCGCCGGACGGGGCAGCCCTGGTGCGGCGCGGTCTCGACACGCCCGCGCACGTCGTGCTAATGGCGCCCGACGGGTCGACGCGGGCGGTCGACGACCGGCCGCCGCCGGGCACCGGCTTCGTGGGGTTGCATCCGATGATCGACCGCCAGTGGATAGTTCTACCCATCGCGACCACCGGAGAAAATCAGTTGCTGACGCAGTTCGACGTCATCGACCGCGCCACACTGCAAGTGACGGAGCACGTTCGGGTCACCCGTGGCAGCAACGTTGAGGGCTGGGCCCTGCTCCACGGTCACCTGTACTGGACGGAGTCCGGCCGGGTGGTCGAGCATGACATCGCGAGCCGGCAGACCCGGACCGTCGTCCCCGGCAAGGCGCAGGGCCTGCTCAGCTCCCCCATTGGGGTCGCCTGGACCGAAGCGCACAACGTCACGCACCCGCTTGCCGGATCCCGGCCCGACGAGGTGCCCGGGCAGCCCGGCAGCCATCCCGGCCTGGTCACCGACGAAACGGCGTACGCGTGGCTGGACGGTACCTACATCGAGTGGTACAGCGCAGCCACCAAGCAGACCGTCATCCTGTCCAACATCGCCGGACCGAACGCCGGCGTCGACGTACAGGGCGTCGCCGGCCCGTACGTCCTCATCAGCCTCGAGACGGACCCGTACATCGGCCGGATCATCGACACACGTACCGGGGCGGTGGTGTTCGTCGACATGGTCAGCCTCGTCGGCTCAGGCAAGGGTGTGTTCGCCTCCGATTCGCTCCGCCAGGCGATCCTGCGCGTCGACCGGTTGCCCGGGCTGCACTGTTGAGCCACTAGCGTCCACCGGGTGAGCCTCGTCCTACGCCGTGCCCGTACGCCCGACGTCCCGGCGATCAAGGCTCTTGTCGACATATACGCCGGCTCCGGGCGCAAGTTGCTGGCCAAGGAGCTGGTCACGCTCTACGAGGACGTCCCCGACTTCCGTATCGCCGAGCTCGACGGGACGGTGGTCGGCTGCGGTGCGCTGCACGTGCTGTGGGCCGACCTCGGCGAGGTACGCACCCTGGCTGTACACCCGGATCACCTCGGCAAACGCATCGGTGAGCGGCTGCTGCAGGAGCTGATCGACGCGGCGCGGGAGCTGGGCCTATCTCGCTTGTTCGCGTTGACCTTCCATACGGACTTCTTCGCGCGGCACGGCTTCGCCGAGATCGACGGCACGCCGGTCGACGCCGACACGTACGACGCGCTGCGCCGCTCGTACGACGCGGGCATCGCCGAGTTCCTCGGCCTCGAGTACGTCAAACCCAACACGCTCGGCAACACCCGAATGCTCCTGTATCTGTAGGTAACGACACGCCACCATTCCCGCGCGCCTCATCGGTCACACCGGCCTCACCGGTTACCGTGCGCGCAGCGGAGGTGATCTCTACATGAGCGCAGTACAGCGGACGGGGGTAACCCGCGTCCTGCGCTGGCCGGGTGCGGCGGCAGAGCCCGGTTCGAAGCAGCTAGGCCGCCATCACCTCGGCGCGCGTGCCCGCCTTTCCTGGCAGCGGATGTTCTACGTCGCACGGCACCGGGCGTAAATCCACGAGAGCCGACCCGCGTCCGCCACGACGCGGGTCGCCGCCTGTCAGGCTTCCTCGGCGTCGACGAGGTCGTCGGCGCTTCCGCCGTTGCGGAGCGCGTAGAGCAGCCCGCTGAGCTCGTCCGGCACCACCAGCACATCACGGGCCTTGGAGCCCTCCGAGGGCCCGACGATGCCCCGCGACTCCATCAGGTCCATCAGCCGCCCCGCCTTGGCGAAGCCCACGCGCAGCTTGCGCTGCAGCATCGACGTCGATCCGAATTGGGTCGAGACGACCAACTCGACGGCGGACAGGAACAGGTCGAGGTCGTCGCCGATGTCCTCGTCGATCTCCTTCTGCGCCGCCTGGGGAGCGGTGACGTCGTCACGGTAGGCGGGCTGCAGCTGCCCTTTGCAGTGCTCGACGATCTTGCGAATCTCCGGGTCGGTGACGTACGCGCCCTGGATGCGCGCCGGCTTGGACGCGCCCATCGGCAGGAACAGCCCGTCGCCCTTGCCCAGCAGCCGTTCGGCGCCGGGCTGGTCGAGGATCACCCGCGAGTCGGTGACCGACGCCGTCTTGAACGCCAGCCGGGACGGCATGTTCGCCTTGATCAATCCGGTGACCACATCCACCGACGGACGCTGCGTGGCGATGATCAGGTGAATGCCGGCGGCCCGGGCCAGCTGGGTGATACGCACGACGGCGTCCTCGACGTCGCGCGGAGCGATCATCATCAGGTCCGCCAGTTCGTCGACGATCACGAGCAGATACGGGTACGTCGTGTACACGCGTTCAGAACCCGGTGGCGCTACCAGCTCGCCGGATGCCACCTTGCGGTTGAAGTCGTCGATGTGCCGTACCCCCGAGGCCTCCATGTCCTCGTAGCGCAGGTCCATCTCGCGCACCACCCAGGTCAGTGCGTCGGCGGCCTTCTTCGGGTTCGTGATCACCGGCGTGACGAGGTGCGCGATGCCCTGGTAGGCGGCGAACTCGACCCGCTTGGGGTCGATGAGCACCATCCGGACCTGCTCCGGCGTCGCCCGGGTGAGCACGGACAGGATCAGCGAGTTGATGCAGCTCGATTTGCCCGCGCCGGTGGCGCCGGCGACCAGCAGGTGAGGCATCTTCGTCAGGTTGGCCACGACGAAGCCGCCCTCGACGTCCTTGCCGAGCGCGACGAGCAGCGGATGGTGGTCGCGCTGCGCGACCGGCGAGCGCAGCGCATCGCCGAGCATGACGATCTCGGGGTCGGCATTCGGGATTTCGACCCCGACCGCGCTCTTGCCCGGGATGGGGCTGATGATCCGCACGTCCGGACTCTTGACCGCGTAGGCGATGTTGCGAGTGAGCTGGATGATGCGCTCGACCTTGACGCCGGGCCCGAGTTCGATCTCGTAGCGGGTGACGGTCGGCCCGCGCCGGAAGCCGGCGACCGCACAGTCGACGCCGAACTCCCCGAACACCTGCTGGAGCGCCGCGATCACCTCGTCGTTCGCCTTCGTGTGCGCCACGTGGCGGCTGCCGGAGCTGAGGTCCTTCAGCGACGGCAGTGTGTACGAAGTGCCGCCGCTCAGTTCGAGTTGTACGGGCGCGCTCACAGGCGGCGATTCGTCCTCGGGCTGCTGCCTGGGCTTCGCGATGCGCGGCTTGCGCGGCCGGGGCGACACCTCGGACGGGGGCTGCTCGTCCAGGTCCGGCAGCACCGACGTGGCGGCGTCGGCGACGACATCACCGCGGTTCGCCGGGGCGTCCGCCGGCCTACGTCCGAACAACGCGCGGACGTGCTGTGCCAACTGGCTGATCGGCGTCGCGGTCACCACGAGCACGCCGAATGCGCCGAGCACGAAAAGCAGCGGCACCGCGATCACCGCGGACAGCCCGTGCCGCAGCGGCGCCGCCACACCCGCCCCGATCAGCCCGCCGGCGTACGACCGGCCGTGCGCGCTTGTCGGAGAGTCCGCCCACAGGTCGAGTAGGCCCAACAGGGCAAGGCCGAGCGCGAGCGATCCGACCAGAACCCGGCCACGGCTTTCCGGATGCGGGGCCTGGCGCAGCATGTGCACGCCAATGCCCACGAGCAAGATCGGCAGCACGACGGCCGCGTTGCCGATCAGGATCCGGAACAGCGCGGTAATGGCTCGCCCGCCCGGGCCCGCCCCGTGTGCCCAGGCGGCGATCGCGGCGATGGCGCCGAGGACGATCACGGCGAGCGCCGCGCCGTCGCGCCGATGCTCGGGGTCGAGGTCGCGGGCCGTCGCCGCATTGCGCCCCACCGCTCGGGCCAGCCCGCCGACCATCACGGCAAGCGCCCACCACAGTGCGGCTATGCCGCGTCCGAGGGCGGGGAACAGCCCCGGGCGATGGGACCGGGAGCGGCCCCCCGGCGTCCGCCTCGTCCCGGCGCGGGTCCTGGTTGCGGCCACGGCACTCCTGCTCTTCCGCAAGCGCTCATCGTTGCGACGAGTTGGGCCTCTCGGTCCTGACGCGACCGTGCGATGGCTCGCTCGTCGCTAGGACCCTAACGCTGCGGTCGACGGTTACCCGGCAGGAAACGCGGACGCCGAGTCAGAGCCCGGCGGCGGCCAGGTCATCGCGCAGCTGGGCGATCTCGCTCTCGGTCGCATCCACCAGAGGCGGGCGGACCGGGCCGACCGGCCGGCCGCGCAGCGCCAGGCCGGCCTTGACGAGGATGCTGCCCTGGGTACGGAAGATGCCCGTGTAGATCGGCAGCAGTTGGCGGTGCAGCCGCAGCGCCTCGGCGACGTCGCCGCGCTCGTACGCCTCGATCATCGCCAGCGTGCCCGGACCGCTGAAGTGCGTGGACGTGCCCACGACGCCGGCCGCCCCCACCGACAGCAGCGGCAGGGTCTCGGCGTCGTTGCCGGAGTAGTACACGAGATCGGTCTTAGCCAGCACCTCGGCACTGGCGGCGAGACTGCTCTTGGCGTCCTTGACGCCGACGATGCGCTCGTGCTCGGCGAGGCGCAGCAGCGTGTCGGTGGCGATCGCAGTGCCGGTCCGAGCCGGGATGTCGTAGAGCAACACGGGCAACTCGGTGGCATCGGCAACGGCGCGGAAGTGCGCGAGCAGACCGGCCTGCGGCGGCTTGGAGTAGTACGGCGTCACGACGAGCAGGCCGTGCGCTCCGGACTTCGCGGCTTGCTCCGCAAGGTGGATCGTGTGCGCCGTGGCAAATGTGCCGACGCCGGCCACGACATGCGCGCGATCGCCCACGGCGTCCGCAACAGCGCGCACCAGGTGGCCCTTCTCGGCGTCGGTGGTCGTCGGTGCCTCGCCACCCGTCCCATTGATCACGAGCGCATCGTTGCGTTGCTCATCGACGAGGTACGCGGCAAGCTCCGCGGCCTTGTCGAGGTCGAGGTCACCGCTCGCGCGGAACGGGGTGACCATGGCGGTGATCAGTCGCCCGAAGGGGTGGCGGGCATCGGTGCTCGGCATGTGACCACGCTACCGCCGCTGATGTCTCCACAGCACCATTCCGCATCGACGCGCTGACCCGGGAGAATGCGCAGGCGCCGGCGCCCAGATGTCACGCCTGTCGCAGCGTTGACAGGTGCGCGAGCCAGCTGCGCGGCCCCGGATACTGAACGCGCACGGCGGCCACTTCGGCGGCGAAGCGCAAGCAATCAGGCCAGCTCCCTTTCTCCGTAAGGGCGAAGGCGGCAGCGCCGTGGAACGCATCACCGGCGCCGAGTGTGTCGCGGGCCGGCACCTGCGGCACGGCGATGACACCCGAGCTGTCGCCGGTCGACCACTCGATCGGCTCGGCGCCGTGGGTGACCGCCACCCATGGCACGCCAAGAGCACGGACGGCCTCCGCAGTGGACACGGCGGCGAACTCCGCGGAGCAGATCGCCGCTGCCACGAGTGGGAGTAGCTCGGCGAGCACCGGCTTCCAGCTGCCGGCGTCGAGCAGCACGGGTACGTCCGCCGCGCGGGCCGCGCGCGCTGCGGCGAGCGCCAGCTGCGGATGGTGCCCGTCGACGAGCACGACGTCGGCGGCGGCAACAAGCTCGGTGATCTCGGCGGGTGGGATCGCTTCCAGGAACGCGGCGTTCACCGACGAGACGCTGCGCTCACCGGTGCCTGCCACCACGCGAACGGCCGACACGGCCGGCGGATCCGTGGCGTCGGGAGTTGCATCGACCACGCGCACGGCCTGGGACGCGAGCTCGGCGACTGCGAACCGGGCCAACGGATGAGCGCCGAGCGCCGTGACGAGGACGGCGTCCCCACCGAGCGCCGCGAATGTGACGGCCGCGTTCGCGGCGGGGCCGCCGGCGGCGGTGTCCTGGCGCTGGGCGACGGTCTTCTCGTCCGGGCCGAGCGGCCGCTCGAGCGTGTGGACGAGGTCCAGCGTCGCGAGCCCAGCGAAGAGCCCGCGTCGGGTCATGCCGTTCAGGGAACCAGGACGACCTTGCCCGTCGTCGCGCGGCCCTCCAAGGCTTCGTGCGCCGCGCTCGCTCGCGCAAGTCCGAACGCTTCGGTGCGCACCTGCCAGACGCCGTCGGCCGCCTTGTCCAGCGCGACGGACTCCAGCCGGCGTAGTACGTCCGGACGCTGCGGAATCCGTAGCGGCAGATCGGTGACACCACGCGCGACGAACTCACCGGCATCGATGTGGGCGGGCGCCCCGGACGACCACCCGAAACGTGCCAGCCTCCCGCCGCTGCCGAGCAGTTCGAACACGGCACGCCCGACCGGGCCGCCGACCCCGTCAAGTGCCACAGTCGCCGTGCGGTCGCCCAGCGCGGCGCGGACCTCGGCGGCCCACTTGGAACCCTGATAGTCGACCGCGATGCCGGCGCCGAGTGAGCGTGCCTGCGCGACCTTGCGCGCATTGCCGGCCAGTGCCACCACGATCGCGCCGAGTGCAGCCCCCTCCTGTACGAACAGGCTGCCCAGGCCGCCGGCGGCCGCGGTCACGATCACGACGTCATCGGCGGTGAGCGCCGCGGGATCGAGCACGCCGATCGCGGTGCGCCCGGTGCCGATCATCGCGACCGCCGTCTCCGCGGGCATCCCGTCCGGGATGGTGTGCAGCCTGGCTGCCGACGCCAGCGCGAACTCCGCGTAGCCGCCGCTCGCCTGTCCGAGATGCACGACCACCCGGCGTCCGAGCCAGCCCGGCTCGACGCCGGCGCCTACAGCATCGACAGTGCCGGCCACCTCGCGGCCCGGGGTCGTCGGCAGCGCCGGCAATGCGAACGGCCCGCCTGTCGCACCGCGGCGAATCATCGTGTCGATCAGGTGGACGCCGGCTGCCCGAACGTCGACGCGGACCTGCCCGTCCCCCGGCGCCGGGTCCGGCATCTGCTCGTAGCGCAGCACCGTGGGCACGCCGAATTCGTACTGCCGTATCGCGTACACGTCAGGGACGTTAAGAGCTGAAGCCGACTTCAGGTCAACCTTCGGCGACAAGCGGCGACGACGCCACCTCCGTGCCGTCGGGCAACCGGCCGACCTCGAAGTCGGCGAAAACGTTCGGGGCGACGCGTTGCAGCTCTCGAAGGCACGCTACGCCGAGGGCGCGGATCTCGACGTCGGCATGCTCGGAAGCCCGCATCGCGATGAAGTGCCGCCAGGCGCGGTAGTTGCCGGTGACGACAATGCGCGTTTCGGTCGCGTTCGGCAGCACGGCCCGGGCCGCCTGTCGAGCCTGCTTGCGCCGCAGCGTCGCTTGTTCGATATCGGCGAACTTCTTCTCGAGGCCCTCGAGCAGCTCCGTGTAGGCGTGCACCGCCGCGTCGCTCGCCGCGACGAACTTGGCATGCAGCTCGGGGTCTTCGGCGATCACGTCGGGCTCCACCATCGCCGCGTCGCGCTCGGGCACGTAGCGCTGGGACAGCTGCGAATACGAGAAGTGGCGGTGCCGGATCAGCTCGTGGGTGAGCGAGCGCGAGACGCCGGTGAAGTACATGGTCACGGTGCCGTGTTCGAGCACGGAGAGGTGGCCGACCTCGAGGATGTGCCGCAGATACCCGCGGTTCGTGGCGGTCGCCGGATTGGGCTTCTTCCACGACTGGTAGCAGGCGCGGCCGGCGAATTCAGCCAGCGCCTGGCCGCCGTCCGCGTCGGTCTGCCACGCGACATCGACTGGAGCCTCGAAGTGCGTCCAGGCGATCACCTGAACGTGCAGCGGAACGGTTTCGACCACGGGTGGACTCCCAGACGGTGCGGACGTTCGGTCAGTCAGCGTATCGGTCCGGGCGCCGACCGCGGTCTCGCGACGCGCCGCCTCGGCGCTGCTGAGCAGCGATCCCAGCAGTTGCAATGCCATGACATCTCTTCGCCATTGCGATGACGTCACAGGTGATGTCATAGTGGCATCATGCATGTCAACGACTATGTCGAGCAAGTCCATGACCAGATCCGCGCGGCAGCGGCACTCGGCGACGAACGGACCCAACAGATCGCGGCATCGCTCGCCGGCGCGGTGGACGCTTCCGTGCGGCTGGCGCTGCTCGCTGCCGTCTCCGCAGCAGCCGGTGAGATCACCGCAGCGCTGCTCGAGACGCACGGCGGACCGGCCGTAACGGTGGCCGTCGACGGCGACGAGATCCGCGTCGACGTCTCGGCGGCGCCGAGCGCGCCGACCGAACCGCCGCCCGACGAGGGCGATACGACCGCACGCATCTCGCTGCGCCTGTCCGAGCGGCTCAAGGCCGACATCGAGCAAGCCGCATCTCGCGACGGCGTGTCGGTCAACACCTGGCTGGTCCGCGCCGCCAATGCGATGCTGACCGGCCCCGCCGGTCCAGGCGGCTGGCCCGGCCCGGGCGGCTGGCCCGGTCCGGGCTGGCGCGGCCCCGGCTGGGGCGGGCACGGCCGCGGCACCCAGCGCGTGACCGGCTGGGTGACCGGATGACGATCAATCCCCACGCTCGAATGGAGATCCAGTGACCACCACGTCGTTTCCCCTCTCCGGCCCGATCCAGCTGTCCTGCCGGCTGGGCTTGGGCACGATCACGGTCCACGCCGATGACGGCGTCACGGAAGCGAAGGTCGTCCTGACGGCCCGCGACGCCAGATCCGACTACGTAGAGCGGACGACCGTCGAGCTTTCGGGTTCGACCCTCGTCGTGCACGGCCCGAAGCCACGCGGCCCCCTGTTCGACCTTCCCGTGTTCGCCGGCCGGTTCGGCGAACGCGATGCTGTCGACGCCGACATCACCGTGCCTGCCGGCACCCCGATCAAGATCGCGAGCTGGGGTGCGGACGTCGTGGTGAAGGGGCAAGCCGGTACTACCGACATCATGTCCGGCTCCACCACCACGGAGATCGACGACGTCGACGGTGACCTGCGGCTGCGCTACGGCAGCGGCCCGGCACGCGCCCGGCGGGTGACCGGTTCGGTTGTGGTCCGCGCGGGCTCCGGCAGTGTCACGTTCGGCGAGGTCGCCGGATCGATCGAAGTCGGCTGCGGCAGCGGCAGTCTCGAGGTCGGGAATGCCGGCGGCCGGGTCCGGATGCGCACCGGGACCGGGCAGGCCACGATCGGCGCCGCCGCCGGCGACGTGGACTTCACCAGTGGGTCGGGCGGGCTGTCCGTAGGGCTGCGGCGCGGCCAGCCGGCCCGCCTCGACGTGATCACCGGCGCAGGCCAGCTCCGGTCGGACGTCGCTGTCGAGGACGCTCCCCCGCCCGACACCGCGCGCGCGATCACGATCAAGGCGCGCACCGGCAGTGGTGACGTGCGGATCTTCCGTGCCGATCCGATGCCGGATGCTGCCTAGGAAGCCACGGCGTGGCTGAGCGGGGCGGCGAGGTCGCCCCGCTCACCCACCACGACGCCGTCCAGCTCGAGCCACTTCGCGGTGGTCGCCAATTCGGCCGCGAGCTCCCCGGCGACGTACAGAACGTCCACCCCGGGTTCGGCGAACGCCGCCTGCACCCGCAACACGCCCGCCTGCCGGTCGGACTTCAGGTCTACTCGGGCGACCAGTGAGTCGCCGAGCAGGAAGGGGAGCACGTAGTAGCCGTACTGCCGTTTGGCAGCCGGGGTGTAAATCTCGATGCGGTAGCGGAAACCGAACAGGCGCTCAGTTCGGTCGCGGAACCAGATCAGCGAGTCGAACGGGCTGAGCAGCGCCCGGCACACCACGCGGCGCGGGCGGCGCGCCTCGGGCCAGAGGTAGGCCGGCGCCCGCCATCCGTCGACAGTCACCGGGATCAGCTCGCCCACCTCGACCAGCTCGGCGACACGCTGCTTCGATTCGGCGCGCGGCAGTCGGAAGTAGTCACCGAGATCGGGCTCGGTCGCCACACCCATGCCACGGGCGGCGATGCGGACCAGCTCGCGCTGCGCGTGCTCGACTGATGGAGTGGGCGCGGCGATGATATCGGCCGGCAGCACGCGTTCGGACAGGTCGTAGTGCCGCTCGAAATTGACGCGCCGGGCCGCGGTGATACGCCCGGACCAGAACAGGTACTCGAGCGCCACCTTGCCGTCGTGCCAGTTCCACATATGCCCCGGGCGCGGATCCGGGCGCGGGATGCCCGTGTCGCCGGCCCGGATCGGACCCTTCCGCGAGACAAGGTCGAAGACTTCGTCGACCAGCTGCGGGAAGTCGCGGGCGATGCGCACCATGCTGCCCCAGGCGTCGTCGTTCGCGCGTGCCATACGCCAGCGCAGGTGCGGCTGCAGCTCGACCGGGATCAGCGACGCCTCATGTGCCCAGTACTCGAACAGTTCGCGCCGGACGGGGCCTGCGGTGTGTGCCGTAAGCCGGTCCAGCGCCTCTCGGGGATACGGGCCGAGCCGGGCGAACACCGGCAGGTAGTGCGAGCGGCAGAACACGTTCACCGAATCGAGCTGCAACAACCCAACCCGGTCGAGCACTCTGCGGATGTGCCGTGCGTCGACGCGGCCGTTCGGGCGTGGGTCGGCGAACCCCTGAGCCGCCAGGGCGATCCGGCGTGCCTCCGCCGCGCTGAGGCGCATCAGGCCGCCGCGCGTTCGTCGATCACGACCGCCGGCAGCGCCGCCGTGCGCCGCTTGCGTCCCTCGGCGCTGACCACGACGACGACGGACGCGACGATGATCAGGCCACCCAGCACCTCGGTCACGGAAAGGTGCTCGCCGGCCAACAGGACGCCCAGCGCCACGGCGACGACGGGGTTGACGTAGGCGTACGTCCCGACGAGTGACATGGGTGCGTTCGCCAGCGCGTATACGTAGGCGCTGAACGCCACGATCGAGCCGAACACAACGAGGTAGGCCAGCGACAGCCACGACCGGACGCTGATCGCGCCGAGGTCGAGCTTGCTGAATTCACCGCCCCCGGCCGCGGCGACGAGCAGCACCACTCCCCCGGCGAACATCTCGACCGACGACAGCACGGCCGGATCGTCGGGCAGCTTCACCCGGGTGACAAGAACCGAGCCCACAGCCCAGGACAGCGCGGCCACCACGAGCAGCAGGGAGTAGCCGAGGTCGACGTGCGAGCCGGCCGAGCCGGGCAGCAGGAGCAAGGCCAGTCCGCCCAGCCCGACTAGCACGCCGACCAGCGTCAGCGCCGGCGTTCGGTCCCCGAGCACGCGCCGCAGCACGATCAGCCACAGCGGCACTGCCGCGATCAGCAACGCCGCGAGACCGGACGGCACCCGGGTCTCGGCAAGCACAACGAGCCCGTTGCCACCGGCAAGCATGAGCACGCCGCAGATGGCGGCATTGCGCCATTCGGCGACATCGAGGCGCCAGGCCACGCGCCCGCCGCGCAAGCGTGACACCACGGCAAGCAGACCGGCCGCAAGCACGAACCGAACACCGGCCGAGGCGAACGCGGGCATTGTCCGGACCGCCCAGCGGATCGCGAGATACGTCGACCCCCATACGACGTATACGGTGCAGATCGCGAGCCAGACCCGTCCCGACACGACCCTCTTCACTCACCGGACCCTATTCGGCGGTACCGACAGAGGCAGCCGATTTCCTGAGGGCGCCCGACTGCCGATGACAGAACGTGTCACGATGCCTAAGTGTTCGAACAGTGGATGCACAACATCGGCGACGCCGTCGGCTTGTGGATGTACGTCATCGCCGGCGGCCTGGCGTTCGCCGAGGCATCCTTCCTGGTCGGATTCGTGCTACCCGGCGAAACCGCGCTGCTGGTGGCCGGCTACTTCTGCCGATACGGACCGCTGAACGTCTGGGTCATGGCCGCAATCGCGGTGATCTGCGCGATCGTCGGCGACACGGTCGGCTTCGAGTTCGGACGGTTCTTCGGACCGTCGCTTCGCCGCTCGCGCGCGGGCCGTTGGATCGGCGAAGCGCGCTGGGCCAAGGGCGACGCGTTCCTGCACAGGCACGGCGGCAAGGCGGTCTTCCTCGGCCGCCTCGTCGCATTACTGCGCGCGCTGACTCCGTCGCTGGCAGGCATGAGCGGCATGCATTACCCCACGTTCCTGAGGTGGAACGCCGCCGGCGGGCTGTTGTGGGGCGCCGGCTGCGTCTTCCTCGGCTATGCCTTCGCGTCGGCGCTGAACACGGTCAGCCAGTACCTGACCTGGTTGCCCATCGCCATCCTCGTCGCGGCAGTCGCTGCCTATGTGCTCATTCATCTGCGCCAGCGCCGCCAGGAGCGTGCCGAGGAACGGGACTTCGCCGACGCGGCCGTCCGGGGCGACGACGCGTGAGCCTGACGGCGCGCGCAGCCGGCCGGACGACGCCGCCGGCTGTGCTGTCGGCCCTGCGGCTAGGGTGGCTGGCGTGGCCGACGTGAGCGTCCGGCCGGCCCGACCGGAGGACGTGCCCGAGATCGCGCGCATCCAAATCGAGACGTGGCGCATCGCGTACCCGAAGATCCTGCCGGAGGCAGTGCTCGAATCGCTGACGGTCGAGGTGGCCGAACCTGCCTGGGCGGCCGCAGTCGAGGCGCCGCCCAGTCCGAAGCACCATGTCCTCGTCGCCCAGGAGCAGCAGTGGCTGGTCGGCTTCGCCGCAGTGGCACCGGCCAGCGACCTCGAGGAGCAGGACCCGGTTCCGGATGCGACCGCACAGCTCGGGCCGTTGCTCGTCGAGCCGCGGTGGGGCCGGCGTGGGCACGGCTCCCGGCTGCTCGCCGCTGCCGTGGACCATGCCCGCGACGACGGTATGGTGCGGCTGATCACCTGGATCCCGACCGCGGACACGGCATCGCTGGACTTTCTGCGTTCAGCCGGCTGGGTAGCGGACGGTTGCGCGCGCGAGTTGGATACAGGAGCCGGTGAGATCCGCGAAATGAGGCTGCACGTGTCGCTGGATGAGATGTCTTGACAGCGTTGACGGCGTTCACCGGCATTCCCGTTGCCGCCCTCGACTTCTATGAGGACCTCGAGGCCGACAACAGCAAGGCCTTCTGGACGCAGCACAAGCACGTCTACGAGCAGTCGGTGCGTGCCCCCCTGGAGGCGCTCGCCGCCGAGCTGGCCGACGAGTTCGGGCCGGCAAAGCTGTTCCGCCCGTACCGCGACGTACGGTTCAGCAAGGACAAGACGCCGTACAAGACGCAGCAGGGCGCCTGGTTCGGCGAGTCGTCGCTGTATGTCGCGGTATCCGCAGCCGGGCTGTTCGTCGCCGGCGGGTACTGGGACACCGCATCCGATCAGGTTGAGCGGATGCGCCGCGGGGTCGCCGACGACGTGGCCGGCGCCGAACTCGTCCGCGCGGCTGCGGCAGTCCGGAAGTCCGGATTCACGATCAGCGGCCAACAGCTCACCCGAGTTCCGGCGGGATATCCCAAGGACCACCCGCGGGCGGAGTGGCTGCGCTACAAGAGCCTGACCGCGCATCGTGACTTCGGATGTCCAGCCTGGCTGTCGACCCGGCGCGCCAAGACCGAGGTGGCCAAGGCGTGGCGATCACTCAGCCCGCTTACAGCCTGGCTGCACACCCATGTGGGTGCATCGAACGGACGCTAGCGCGGCGTGCGCACCGTGTCGGCGAGCGCGGGCACGAAGCGCGACGCGTCGATCGTGCCGAGCCCCGTGGCCAGGTCGTATCCCGGCCCCGCGGTATAGCCCGTCACGTCTTCGTAGGAATTGTCGCCGGAGGCCACGTCGACGATGCCGCTGTTCGGGCGGGTCGCCAGCCGGTACAGCGCCGGGTTGATGGGGCCGAGCCGGTGCTTGGCGCGCTGCGCGGCCAGCGCCACCATGCCGGCGAACAGGGGCGCGGCCTCGCTGGTGCCGCCGGCAACGGTCCAGCCGGTGTCATCGGCGTCATAGGAGCTGTACACGAGCACTCCGCCGTCGACGGCCGCCGAAAGCGCGACGTCCGGAGTGCCGCGCGCGTCGCCGACGACGCCGCGGACGTGGTCCTGGAACGCAGGCCGTGAGAACACCGTGCTGAGCCCGCCGCCGGCGGCGCCGTAGTCGTCGTTCCATGTCGTGTCCGGGGCGCTGCGCTCACCCGTCGCGTCCAGATGCAGCCGGGTGCCGCCGACGCTCGTGACGAGCGGGTCGGTCGAGGGCCACGAATCCACCGGATACGGGAACAACGACTGTTCGTCGTTCTCGTAGCTGGTCGCCCCCGAGTCACCGGCGGCGGCCACCACGGTGACGCCGTGGCGCGCCGCGTTGACGAACGCGCTGCGCAGCGAGCGGATGCGCTCGGCGTTCGGGAAGCTCTGCTCGGCGGCGCCGAGGCTCTGCGTGATCACGTCGGCCCGGCCGTGGTCGATCACGTAGTTCTCGGCCCGGACGATCTCCGGGAACCCGGCCACACCTGCGGTCTCCGCGACAGGCGTCGCCACGACGAGGATCGACGCACCCGGAGCGATCAGGTGTGCGTACTCGACGTCGAGCGACGTCTCGAACGCCCAGCGCGTCGTGTCGGCGTCGCCCGGGTCGAACGGCGGTACCGACCCGGCCGGAGTGATCGTTTTGACAGACGGCGGATCGGGCAGTCCCCAGGCCTCGTCGAACGCTCTCACGTCAGCTTCGATGGTCGGCGAGCCGTATGACACGACGACAGCGATCGTGGTTCCCGCGCCGTCGTTGCCGTGGGCAAGCAACGGCCCGACATCGTAGGCGGCCCGCAGCTGATCCACCGAATAGCAGGTGAGCTGGTAACGCGCCACGCACTCGTCCGAGCTCGGCGGGGCGAGGAACTGGTGCGGCTCGAGGCGGTGCGCCGCGCTGGCCGGCAACGGCACCGCAGGCGAGGCGGCCGCCGGCGGCCGGTTCGATGCGGCGGCTACCGAGACCACCACGCTGGCCGCAACGGCACAGACGAGTGCGGACCGGCGCCTCATGCGCACTCCTCCGACGGCGGGCATTCGCCGTCATCCCAGCACACAAGTCGCCGATCCGCTAACTGCTCGTCTAGGTCGGCGACATCATCCTCGGATGGTGCAGGTCGAAGAACCGCGCGTCCTGCATCTCCTGAGCCATCACGTCGGCGACCTCGGCAGGCGGCGGGAGGTGCTCGTGCTCGCGTGCCTCCGCCTCGGAGGTGAAGTACACCGTCTGCACGTACTCGCCGTCGTCGTGTGTCGCGATGGTCGCGCCGATGATCTCCGGGCGCATCTCATTCACCTGCTGGCTGTACTTCTCCATCATCGAGCGCATCAGCTGCGGATTCTTGAGATGCCCCTCGATGACCTGGACGAACCCGGCATCGTCCGAGCCGCCCGCCAGCCACGTGAAAACGTCCGCGGAGTCGAAGAACGTCACATCCCCCGCGAAGCACTTGCGCGTCTCGGTCCACCACGCGTCCTGCTCGGGACGCTCACTGTTGCGCCGGGCCGCCTCTTCGGAGTCGAAGCGCACAACGGTGACGAACGTCCCGTCGTCGGTGATGTCCGAGGTCGAGCCGAGCCAACCGGCCGCTCCCGGTCGCAGGTCGCGCATCCACCGGTCCATCGCCGCTCGCAGGCCGGCCTCGTCCGCGACCTTTCCCTGAATGACTTGAACGAACATCGCTCACCTCCGCGATGCCTGGGCCGCGCCGGTGCGCGGCGGATCCCCCGGTAACGTCGCGCGCGGCGCGCTGCCTGGATGCACACCGGCACGCTCGGGTGAGCGTAGATCCGCCGGGGCGTGAGCGATAGGGCGGCCGCATGAAGCGGTCAGCAGGCGCGCCGCGTCAGTTGTCCGCCTGCAGGCCGTAAGCACGCAAGACGGTCTGGTCGATGCTGTTGCCGCCGGCGTCCGCCGCGGCCACGCGCAGCGATACCGCGCCGCTGGCCCCCTTGGGCTGGGACACCACCGCGCGCCACCGGAAGTCGTCGAGCCGCACAAGCGCGATCTGCGACCAGGTCGCCCCGTCGTCGAATGACGCCCACGCGTTCGCGCCGGTGATCCGCGCTCCAGTGATCCCGCCCTGGTGCCCGATGCCGAGCGTGAACGCGTATGACGTGGAATCCGGTGCCCGGTTGAGCAGGTCGAGGTTGCCGAGCTGGTAGTCGACCTGGAGCAGCGGCAGCAGCTCCCGCCCTGACGGCACCGTGGCGGAATGGAACGTCCACGTGGTCGAGACGTCCGTCGAGTAGGTCCACCACGGGGCCGAGCGCTGTTCGTCGGACACCATCCGGTAGGTCGCGTTTCCCGGCACCGCAGGGAACTGCCCGATCGGGTAGCTGCTCTCCGCGAGGAGCTGATCGCCTTGGTAGAGCTTCGTGTCCGCCGTGTCGCCGCCGGTGCCGAAGCCGAGATGCTGTGCCTGGTCGACGTAGGGGAAGACGTACATGGTGAACTGGTCGCCCTCGCGGTAGGCCGGAGCGCCGGAGTCCTCCCAGCCGGTCAAGCCGTCCGGCATGCCGGGGCGGGCGACCTGGTCGAACCAGGTCTCCGCCGTCTTGGTGAGCGGCCGGTAGGACGTCGGCACGCCGTCGAACTCGCCGTTGAACGGGTAGTTCTGCCAGGCCAGGTGCCACCACCAGATGTCCGGTGCGGCGCTGACCCATTCGGTGCGCTGCGTGGGGTGCGTCAGGTTGCGGCCCACTCCGAAGACGAACGTCGTCCAGGGGCGGAGGGCGTTGTCGACGTCCAGGCCGAGCTGGTCGGGCGCGTCGGCGTAGTAGGAGGCATCGATCTCGGCCGTGTTCTTGCTGCTGATGTCATAGGTCTGACCGGCCGCAATCTGGCCAGGATTCGGCAGCATCAAGTCGTACTGGTACGAGCTTTGCGACGTGCCGGAGTACTGAACGGTCACCGGTCCGTTCTGGAGCAGGTTCACCAGCGACAGGCCGACGTCCTGGTTGATCGTGAATGCGGGGATCGTCACTGTCCCGGGATCGCCGGCCTGCGTATACAGCAGGCCCGGAACGTTGTTGAAGATGATCGCCGCGGCGGCGCCGGCGGCTTCCGCGTTCTGGATCTTGCTGTAGAACGTGTACGTGCCGCGCCGGATCAACGCGATCTTGCCGTGCATGTCCTTGCCGGCGTAGTCCGCGGGCGTGCCGAGACCGACGTAGACGAGCGGCTGTTTGAACGTTCCGTCCACCGGCGCGGAATTGATCATGAACAGCGGGTCGAGCGGGATCGTGTTCGGCTTGACGACGCTCATCTGGATGGGCGGCGCGATGAGCGTCCACTGGCTGTAGAACTCGAACTGCCCGTCGGTCACGGGGGCGGTCGGCACGGCGTACACCTCGTCGATCGGCGTGCTGAGGCTGAACGAACTGCTGAAGCTCGACCCGGCTGCCAGGCTGCGGTAATAGCCGACCTGGATGTCGTACGGCGCGCCCGGCTTCGGGGTGTTGATCACGACCTTCTTCGCCGGTCTGGCGTCGAGCGTGACGGTGATGTCATGGCTGACCTGCAACTGCGGGTCCCCGACCACTGTCACCGCCAGCGCGTACAGGTTGGGCGCGTCCATCGTGAAGAGGTAGCCCATCAGGTTGTACGTGCCGGGTGCTACCCGGAACGTGGGCGTCGCGCCGCCGTAGTAGTACCGGGTCTGGAACACACCGGGGAGTGTCGGGTTGTACAGCTCGACCTGGCTGATGCCCGCGGCCTGGCGCCCGTCGTGGGCGATCGCCGGCACGGTGACGTTGTACATCTCCGGCTCGACGTAGGCGCCGACGGACGTATGCACCACGACGTTGCCGGCCGTGCCGGTGAGGTAGCCGCCGTAGAGGTCGAACTGCCCGGCGTTCGGGTCGACGGTCACCGTTACGGTGGCGGAGCCGCCCGCCGGGACGGTCACGGTGGGCTGGCTGACTGTGAACATGCCGGCCGGCGGAGCGCCGTTCTTCTCACCCGTGACGCTCAGCGCCAGGTTCAGCGTCACGTCGGACGAGCCGTTGTTCCGGAACGTCACCGGCTTGGTCACGGGCGTCTCGCTCGTGTGGGGGTACCGGAAGTAGCCGAGGTTGAGCGTGCCCGGGTCGGCGTAGACCTGCTGGCTGAACGCCCGCGCTACGTCGACACGACCACCACCCTGCTGGTACACGGTGTGGCCGTCGTCGTTCGAGGTGCTGATAAGCGCCGGCTTGAGCTGGGCTGCCGTCCAGTCGGGATGCTCCTCGGCCAGGATCGCGGCGGCACCCGCGACGTGCGGCGTGGCCATCGACGTGCCGGACAGCCGGGTGTAGTACTGATCGACCGGGTCCTGGTCGCCGATCGGCGTTCCCGGAGCGCGGGCCGCGACGATATCCACACCAGGGGCGGCAATCTCCGGCTTGATGGCGTAGTCGCCCAGGCGAGGCCCACGGCTGGAGAAACTCGCGAGGTGGTCGGACTTGTCGACCGCACCGACGGTCAGCGCCGCGTCCGCCGCGCCAGGGCTGGCCACGGTCTGCGCACTCGGGCCGGCGTTGCCCGCGGCGATCACGAACAGCGCTCCGGTCTGCGCGGTGAGGTCGTCTACGGCCTGGCTCATCGGGTCGGTGCCGTCGCTGGCCGAGCCGGAGCCGAGGCTCATGCTGACGATCCGGGCGTGCTCCACCTGGGTGGCCCACTCCATCCCGTCGATGATCCACGAGTCCAACCCGCTGCCCGCGTCGTTGAGGACCTTGCCGATGAGCAGCCCGGCGCCGGGCGCGACGCCGGTGTAGTAGCCGCCGTCCGCAGCGCCGGTGCCCGCGATGATGGAGGCGACATGCGTGCCGTGGCCGAAGCCGTCGGTCACATCGCTCGGATCGCCGCCGCCGGGCTGCCCTGCGGG